>JBFHGU010000012.1:0-72218 GCA_041582935.1 Pontiella sp. | reverse complement strand
GTTTTCCGACCCTTCAGGGCGCTGACGCCGAAGGCTCATTTTATTTTCATCTTTCCCGCCGTCAAGGCGGGATTAATAAATTTCGATAATATTTATTTCCAGCTAACGTTATGGGTGAGTTTCGTGCAAGCTACCCCGGATTATTGCGCGATCAATTGATTTCAAAACAACCCTGCGTTTAACACGTAAACTCCACCCACTGGTTCGATGTTATTTAGTTTTCTCTCTTCATTATGACGAAGTAGATAAATCCAATGCTTGGAAAAAATAGGAGATAACTGAGTATCAAAATCATTTTGTTAACTTCATTGATGTTTCCAATGATGATTCCTGTGATGTAAGCCACTGCATAAAATATCAGTAATATATTCTGCAGTGGTTTATTCATTTTTATTCTCATCAGACCTTATGCCTGAAGTTGATGGCGCCTCGGTCTTCTTCCCTTTAAATTAAGAGGCGTGCCCGACGGGGATTCCGCGGGCTGCTCCGGGAGATCCGGAGCCTATCCGTAATTGAATTAGCACATTCAACCCGAGGGACACGCCATGACGAAAGTATACGTAGGCATTGATGCTCATAAAGACGAAAACGTATTCGGTTCAGCCTATGACGGACGCTGCAGAGGGGAGCTGATCGGAAAATGTTCGGCCGACATGAACCGGACGCTGACCTTTATTCGGACGTTCATGAAAAAGAACAACCTGACGAAGGAACAACTGCACCTCTGCTATGAGGCCGGGCCGACGGGATTTGTATTGGCCCGCCGCCTGATTAAACTCGGATTTGACTGCCAGGTGATTGCTCCGTCTAAAATTCCGGAACGCGCCGGAGATAAAGTTAAAACCGACCGGCTGGATGCATGCAAACTCGCGCGGCTGCACCGGGCCGGTGAGCTGGTGCCCGTTCATATCCCGGATGTGGAGGATGAGGTGATTCGTGATGTCTGCCGCGGCCGCACCGATGCGGTGAATGAGGTGAAACGTGCAAAACAGCAGCTCTCGGGTTTTCTGCTGCGCAATGGATACCGCTATACCGGAAAAGCCAACTGGACCGAGGCGCACATGCGTTACCTGCGCGAACTGGTCATGCCGGAGCGTGCGCAGAAAATGGTGATGGAGGAATATCTGCTTCGAATCGATGCCGCGACAGCGCAGGTTGGACGGATTGATAATCAGATGGAGCTGCTGCTGCAGACCTGGAGCCGGCGCCCGTTTGTGGAGGCGCTGATGGGATTCCGCGGTTTTAAGACGACCGCCGCGATGGTGATTACCGCCGAGGTGGGTGATCTGCTTCGGTTTCCTCATCCGAAAAAGTTCATGGGCTTTCTGGGCATGGTTCCGAAGGAAAACAGTTCGGGCGGCAGACGCTCTCAGGGCAGTATTACCAAGTGCGGCAATGCGCATGCACGCTGGATGCTGATTGAAAGCGCGGGACACTACCGCATGCCGCCGAAGATTTCCAAAGCGCTTTCGAAACGGCAGGAAGGGCTGAGCCGCGAAGTCCGGGCTCTTGCCTGGCATGCGCAGAACCGGCTTAACAGCCGCTGGTACAAACTGATGTTCAGAAAAGTGCATCACAATAAAATCCAGGCGGCCGTCGCCCGCGAGCTCTCATCCTACCTGTGGGATCTGGCTCATCTTGTGAGGTAATGTTCTTTTACAGATGATCGAATCGGAGGTGTGCTCACTGGAAATACAGAGGCCGGTCCTTGATAACGTTATGAGTTACGCCGCTGCTTTTTATGGGCACGGCCAGCACTCGATACCCAGACTAAGGGTACAAGGCCGCGGTGATCAAAGATACTGTCGGTAGTGCATTTGTGAAAACGAATGTGCCGTTCGCCTGATTGAGGTCGGGCGGATTGAAAAGTCCACGAATATGAGCATACACTGTAAACGGGTAACAACCGTATCACCCTGTGATAATGGTTCCATGGCCGCCTCCGATTCCGATCGCCCGGCCCTTTTTCAAAGAGAGAAAAAAGTGGGTCTTATATTTTTTTGCCCTGTTGACAAAACTTCAGCCATATGAACGTTATGGGTGAGCCGCCGGTGAACATAAATTTTGCCTGACTCAACTGGCGTTGGCCACCGTAGGCTCCACCCACTGGTTGTGCCTATTTTTCTTTTGTTTTGGCGAATGGAACAAGACTTATCAGTATAACAGTAAATATGTTGATCATGATATGATCCTTCACTTGAGTGCCATGGTATTTGTGCAACTGTGCATATAATACGGCGTTGCAGGATTTCTTTAAATCCTCACGACTCAAATTCTCATCAATCATTCTTTGTGCGATATCTGAATTTCTCTTAATAACATGGTCAATATGTTCTGATGAAAGTTTGAAAAACAAAATTTGACCGCTGATGAAAAAGGTTGCGAGGAGAAATATAACTATAGCTTTTGTTTTCATATTTTATCTCTGCACAACGTTACGTGTGACCCGCCCGGCAAAAATCGTCAGGCATGAAAATTGTGCGTTTTACCGGGTAGGGTCCATGCGCTGGTTCTGCTTCTATTTGTTTACCATCTACTTTTCTTTTTGGTGCTCGATTTGATCACTTGTCTTAGCGTTGTCAAATTTCCTGCGAGTGAGATCACGAAGGACATCAGAATGAAAAACCAAAGATCGGTAGAGATAAAATTCACCGCTTCCTCGTTTGTAAGCGGAGCGGATCTGCCTGTTCTCGTGTTCCGTGTTGTCATCAGGAGAAAAATAACAACGAAACCTATTGCTGTTCCGACAGGAAACCAAATGAGCATTTTCGCCCAAACGAGCAGTTTCTCCCCCGCGCTTAGATCGTTCCAATGCCTTCGTCCGGTTGGGATTTGTTGGTAACAATGCGGGCAAGATGCTTTGGGAGAACCCAAACCATTTGCATAATTCAGCCATCCCCCTTTACTTCGGAAATCAACGTTTTCATTACAATTCGGGCAGGTGGATGTCATCGTCATTTCATTCATGATTCGTTTTTTTTCAGCAGAACGTTACGGGTGACCTGCCGTGCCTTGTTCGTTGCCTGACTCGACGGGCGTTTTCACGGTAAGGTCAACCCGCTGGTTCGCTTCTTTTTCTTCCAAGTACTGGATGTTGTTCTCTATTAGGTAATCTCGGATTTTGCAGAATTTCCTGTATCTGACTAACAGGATAATGCCGAAAAACAATAATGATAATTTGGCTAGGATTATCCACTTTCCGAAAAATGCATCTGAACTATCAAAAGGTAATATTAACATCGCCAAAAGAGAGATTGTTCCCGAAATACATGAATCAGTTCCCGCAACAGCGAGTTGCAAATCTGTTTTGTTCACTTTATCGGTAAAGATGTTGAATTGGGATCGCGATCCCTCAAGTAGCTTCTGTGATTTCTCTATATTCATTATTTTCAAGCGAACAATTGAATATACGACCGTCTTAATTTACGGGTTGTTGATATTTTTTCACTGGATGGGCCCGAGGTGCGGGCATGCTGCCGCCTCCGGTGATGATCTGCACCATTAATATATTTTCTCCGGGTAATGTCATCGGGTTTCTTTGAAACTCCCCTGTTTACAGCTTATTTACTTATATCTTAATGTTGCGGAGATTGCAAATGATTGTGATTGATTGTGCATAATTTATTTATTACTAAGAAGCCGTTCGCTCGGTGGTGTTACGGCAGGCGGGGTGAGAATGTCTTAAAACAGCGGAATAGGGGTGGATATCAGAGGCTCCTGAAAAACGGGCGCATTCGGCCTGAAAACCGCGGAACCGGCGCGAAAAAGCTCTTAAAATCATCTTAACAGCATGGATATCAGAGGCTCCGATATCCTGATATTAAAGGAGGAAGCTGTGGAATACCTTGATTTAAAGCCGTTTGAGCAATTCATAATTTCGCGGAATCTGGTGCCTGAGAAGTATAGGCCGTACTATTTGGGCTGGGTTCGGCGGTTTCTGCAGTCGGGTTTTGCGGCTCAGGATCTGAGGGAGCGGGATGCGCTGACCTGTTTTACGGACCAGCTTGAGCGGGATGATGCGGTTGAGGAGTGGCAGGTTGAACAAGCGAAAAAGTCGGTTGAGCTTTATCTGCATGTATACCTGAGGGAACAGGGATCGGGGCTTTCGGCGGACGGCGGCGCACCAGCTGCGCGGGGCCGGCAGGATGCCGGCGGTACGGAAATGGCGGACGCTGAGGCGCTGGATGAAATGAGGAAACTGCTTCGGCTGCGTCATTATTCGTATAAGAGCGAGAAGCTGTATTTGGACTGGGCGGCGCGTTATCTGAAGTATGCGGAGTCGAAGCGGCTGATTTGGGATGCGGCGGGGAGTGTCAGGAGTTTTCTCTCTCATTTGGCGCTGGACCGTAATGTGGCTTCATCCACACAGAATCAGGCGTTTAACGCTTTGATCTTTCTTTTCCGGGAAACACTGGGGCGCGATCTTGCGGAGATCGGCGCGGTTCGGGCGCGTCGGGGCCGTAAACTTCCGGTGGTTTTGTCGGCGGATGAGGTGAGGCGTCTGCTGGAGCAGGTGGAGGGTACGCATGCGCTGATGCTGCGGCTGACGTACGGGGGCGGACTGCGGGTTTCGGAAACGATCCGCCTGCGTGTGAAGGATCTGGATTTTGAAAACGATCTTCTGTTTGTGCGGAGCGGCAAGGGGGATAAGGACCGGGCAACCCTGCTGCCTCATTCTCTTCATGAGGAACTAAAGGCGCATCTGGACAGAGTGAAGGATCTTCATGATATGGATCTGGCGAAGGGGTTCGGCGAAGTGTTTCTGCCGGGAGCGCTGGATAAGAAATATCCGCAGGCGCCGCGGGAGTTCAAGTGGCAGTATGTTTTTCCGGCGCGGAATTTGTCGGTGGACCCGCGGTCGGGGAAAGCGCGGCGGCATCATGTGAGTGAGAAGGTGATGCAGCATGCGCTCTCGAAAGCGGTCAAGGCGGCGGAGATTTATAAGCACGTCACTGTTCATACGCTGCGGCACAGTTTTGCAACGCACCTTCTGATGAGCGGGACGAATATTCGGGAGGTTCAGGAGCTGCTGGGCCATAAGAGCCTGGAAACGACGATGATCTATACACATGTGGTGAAGGAGATGAGTGCGAAGCCGAAGAGTCCGCTGGATATGCTCTAGCCGCCGGCGGCCGGCTGGATGGGGCGCGGTGCGGGGGGTGTTGCGTGGGGGTCCGAAATAATGGGGATGGCTGCGTTTTGCGGATCGGATAGTCTGCGGGTCTGCATGCTGGAGATGGATGATGAAGGGTTTGAGTTTGGGGCTGCTGCTGGCGGCGGGAGTGTTTTTTGCTGAGGCGCGGGCGGCGGATTTTTATGTGTCGCCGGCGGGATCGGACGGCTGGTCGGGCAGGCTGGCGGCGCCGCGTGCGGATGGCACGGACGGGCCGTTTGCGACGCTGGAGCGTGCGCGCGATGCGGTGCGGGAGCTGAAGCTGCGGAAGCGGTCGGATATTGAGGTGCTGCTTCGGGGGGGATTGTACCGCCTGGATGAGACGGTGGTGTTCGGGCTGGAGGATGCGGCGGCTGCGGGGCAGTCGATTTCGTACGCGGCGTTTCCGGGGGAGACGCCGGTGCTGAGTTCGGGCCGGGCGGTTACGGGCTGGACGCAGGCGCCGCAGGATCTGCCGGGGCTGCCGCGGGCGGCGCGGGGGCAGGTGTGGACGGCGCGGGTTTCGGGGCGTTTTTCGACGCTGTATGATGCGGCGGGGCGGCTGCCGCGGGCGCGGTCGGCGGGTTTTATTCCGGAGGAGGGAAGCGGGCGGGACCGGGTCCGCCTGCCGGCGGCGGCTTTTAAGGAGTGGCAGTGTGTGGAGGAGGCTGAAGTGGTGGTGCGGCCGCACCATGCGTGGGTGCTGAATATCCTGCCGGTGCGGGCGGCGGATGCTGCCGAGCGGATGGTTTACACATCGGTGGATTCGACCTATGTGATGAATGAGCTGACTTTTCTGGCGGGGACGGAGTCGTGCTGGGTGGAGAATGTGCTGGAGGAGCTGGATGAGCCGGGCGAGTGGGTGCTGCAGCGGGGGCGGCTGTACCTGTGGCCGCGGGACGGTGCGGCCCCGGAAGGAATTACGGCGCCGGGGCTGATGGAGTATATTCGCGTGGAGGGGCAAATTGATGCGGACGGGCCGGCGGATGTTCCGGTGCGCGGCCTGCGGTTTCGGGGGCTGACGCTGGTGCACGGCGCGCGCGATACGCTGTCGAACGAGGACCGGGGCCTGCAGCATGACTGGGAGATGTTTGACAAGGCGACGGCGCTGGTGCGGCTGCGGGGCGCGGAAGAGTGTGCGGTGGAGCAGTGCCGATTTGCGTACAGCGGTGCGGGGGCGGTGCGGGTGGATCTGCACGGACAGCGGATCCGGATTGCGGGGAACGTGATTGAGCATATCGGCGGGACGGGTATTCTGCTGTGCGGCTACGGGCCGGGAACGAAGGATGTGAACCGGGATAACCTGATTTACAACAACGATATCCATGATACGGGCGAGATTTACTGGCATTCGCCGGGCATTATGCTGTGGCAGAGCGGCGGTAACCGGGCGGCGAACAACCTGGTGCATGATGTTCCGTATGCGGGCATTGTGGTTTCGGGGGTGATGACGGAGTTTTTCGGCAAGGGCGGCGGCCGGCGGGAGCTGGCGGGCACGATCCGCTGGCACGAGATTCCGGGCGGTAAGGGCCGGCGGACGCCGGAGGAGGTGCAGCCCTACCTGCATTCGCGCGGCAACCGGATTGAATTGAACGAGATCCACCATGCGATGAAAACGCTGGCGGACGGCAATGCGGTGTATATCCGCGGCGCGGGACCGGGGAATGTGATCCGCCGGAACTATATTCACCATCTTGTCGCCCCGACGGCGCTGCAGGCGGCCATTCGGACAGACGGCGGGCAGCGCGATACGCTGATTGAGGAAAACCTGATTTATCAATGCACGTCGCAGGGCATTAAACTGAAACTGAACAACAGCGCGGTGAATAACATTATTGCGGATGTAATCGGGTGCGAGCACAACGGCAAAACCGTGGCCCCGCGCTATATTGCGCTGCTGGAGGGTCCGACGACGGGCGCGGTGCTGCAGCGGAATATCCTGTATCATTCCGGCGGGCCGGTGAATTTTTTCTATCAGGGTGCGAAAACGCGGGGGCGCCAGCCGGCGCGGGCGCGGGATGCGGATACGGATTTCAACCTGTACTGGTGTGCGGATCAACCGGACGCGGCGCACGAAACGCTGGCCCGGGCGCAGCGGGAGGGGATTGATGCCCACAGCCGGGCGGCCGATCCGCTTTTCGTGGACCCGCAGCACGGCGATTTCCGGTTTCGGCCGGGATCGCCGGCGGCGGCGCTGGGGATTGTGCCGATTGATGTTTCGGCGATCGGCCTGCGGACGGAATAAGCGGGCGGTCAGGAGTCGGGCTGGATGAGGCCGGCTTTATAGGCTTTGGCGACGGCGGCGGGGGCGTTGACCGCATTGAGTTTTTCGTAGATATGGCTTACGTGGGTGACGACGGTGCTGACCCCGATGCCGAGCTGTTCGGCAATCTCTTTTTTGGCGAGCCCTTCGGCGATGAGGGTGAGGATTTCGCGCTCCCGTTCGGAGAGTGCAGTGACGGGCTCTTGTTTCGGCACGCTTTTTATGTGCTTGAGAATGTATTTGGCGACGCCGGCATCGAGCGGGGCGCCCTCGTTCATGACGCTGCGGATGCCGATGGTGATGCGCGCGACGGTGGAGGCTTTGAGCAGGTAGCCGGCCGCGCCGAGCTGTATGGCCCTGAGAACATCGGCCTCCTGGTCGGACTGGGTGAGGATAATGATTTTTGCGCTGGGAACGGCGGACCTGAAGTAGGGGACGGCATCGAGCCCGGACATGCCGGGCAGGTTGAGGTCGAGCAGGATGACGTCGGGCTCAATTCGGGTGGACATGTCGTTGAGGCTGCGCAGGGCGCCTTCGGCGGTGCCGAATTCGCAGGCGAGTTCCAGGTCGGGTTCTTTCTGCAGGGTGAGCCCGATGACTTCGCGGTATTCCGGGTGATCCTCGATTACCATTACACGGATGCTGTTGTTCATGAAAGGTTCCTTCGGAAAAGGCGGCCGCCGCGGCGGGGCCTGATTTGCAGGTGGATGGCGGTGCCGCCTTCGGGCGGTGTTTCAACGGAGATTTCCGCGCGGAGCAGCCGGGCCCGGCGCTTGAGCGATTTCGGGATGCCGGCGCTGTCGGCGCCGGCGAGCCCGCGGCCGGTGTCGCGGATGGTCAGGCTGATGCGTGCCGGGGTGATTTTGAGGCGGGTGCTGAACCGGGTGGCGCCGGAGTGGCGGCTGATGTTGACGAGCGATTCTTTATAAAACAGGAAGAGGTCGAAGCAGGTGCGCGGCCGCAGGCGGCTGATGTTTTCCTCGCCTTCGATGGCGAAGTCGTGCTCGATCCCGGCCATAATCCGCTGGGCGGTGCGCTGCATATCGTCCCGAAGGCCTTTGCTCAGGGCGGTGGAGCTGAACATGTTGGTGCAGCTGCGCACGGCGATGCCGGAGCGCTCGGTGACGTCGCGGATGCGCTGGTGATAGAGGCTGCGTTCTTCGGGGCTGTTTTTGGCGTTTTCGGCGAGGTCGCTGAGGAGCCCGATGGTATGGAGGTTGGCGCCGAGTTCGTCGTGCAGGTCGGCGGCGATACGCTGTTCCATGGCGCGGATCTGGCGGAGGCGCAGGAGGCGGTCGATGAGGAAGGTGGCGCCGATGCCGCCGGCGAGCAGGGCCGAGAGCCAGCCGAGCCGGCGGAGGTTGTTTTTCTGGCGTTCGTGGCGGGCGTTGAGTTCGGCTTCAACGCGCGGGCGTTCGGTTTCGAGGTCGTGGCGGCGGGCGAGCTGTTCCATCCAGGTGCGGGTGGAAAGAATGGTGCCGTACATATTGCGTCCGTCGGTGAGCCGGGCGCAGGAGCGGTTGGGGTTTTCGAGGATGTTGGTGCCGGTGACCGGCCTGCCGAGTGCGGCATTGCCGGACGGGGAGTAGAGCTCGATCTCTGCGAAGCCGAAGCGCGGGCCGGCGGCGCCGTGATCGCGGTCGGCTGCGGGCTCGGTGATGTTGAGGCGGACATAGCGGCAGGCGGTCTGCGGGAAGGTCCATACCATGACCGGCGCCATGTGATAGATGTCGGAAAGGTTGAGATCGAGCAGCGGCACGGCATCGGAAAAGTCGGGCCGGCCGGCGCCTTCAAGGTGCATGCGGCGCGGAATGCCGAAATCGCTGGAGAGGGCCTGGGGCAGGACATCGCTGGTGTCGATGGCATGCAGATGAAGGCGGGAGACGGGGACGCTCCGGCCGAGGTCGATGGTGAGCGACGGCAGGTTTTCCGGATTGATCCGGCTCATGAAGGCCACGCTTTTTTCGCCGGAGGCGGCATCCATGAGGTAGGGCACAAAACCGTCGACCGCAAATTGCGCGCCCCAGGCCAGGCCGTCGCGCCGGTTCGATTTGGAGTGGACGAGCTGGTGCAGGGCCGCATTTTCAGGACCGCTGAAGGCCATGATTTCGGAGAGCTGAAAGGCGTACCGTTCGTCGAAAGCGCGCAGGGAGAGGCGGTCGGCCTCGATGCGGATCCAGGATGCGCTGATGCCGCCGCAGGGGATGACGAGCGGTGCGATGCGCGGAAGGAAGCGCTGTTCGGGAGTGTATTCGGCCACGACGGTGCCGCGGAGATCGCTGCGGGTTCCGGCAATCAGGCGGAAGCTGCGGGGAAAACCGTCCGCCTGGAATCCGGTCTGGGCATCGCGGCGGATGACCGGGACGAGGATGACGTTGTCGAGGGCGTGTTCGGCCTGGAATTCGACTTCGATCCATTCGGTATGAAATTCGTCGTCGTAGAAATTGGAGCGGTAGCCGATGGCGCCGGTGCCGCTGCGCAGGCTGTAGTTGGCGAGCGAGGCGAGTTCGCGGTCGATGGCCGTGCGGTGCTGTTTGAGTGCGGTGTAGGGCAGGGTGCGCAGATCGTTATGTTCGGCACCGCCGGCGGTGCGGCTGCACAGCGCGGCGGTAAGCAGGGCTAAACTGAGGGTTCTGATTTTAAACACGGCACAACGTCCTAGGGGGTGATCGCCTGCCCGCCGCGCGGGAAACCGATGCATGAAGGTATCGGTTTCGCGGTGCGGGATCATCCTAAAAAATAAGGATACTCGAACCGGGCCGGCTGCCTATGCTGTGGGACCGTTAGAAAACGGCGGCCGCGCCGGCCGCTGAGGCCGGCCGGAGGGCTGCCGGTTTTCCGGGATGGAAAAGCCAATCGGGAAAGGAACTGATGATGCAGCGTTTACTATCGGCCGCGGCCGTATTGAGCCGGGGGGACGCGCCCCGGTGCATGCCGAACCCTTTTCCGGGAAGCCGGCGGTAGGATGAGGAATCCTTTAACCGGGCTGCTGTGTGCAGCACTTGCGGCGGGCGGCCTCCAGGCGGGGGCGGCGGAGCGTATGGATGAGCTGTGGGGCGAAACCACGGTTAAGCTGCGGGCCGAAAACGCGGCGCGCGGCGAGCTGTTTGATGAGGGCAACTATGCCCTGTTTGTCCACTGGGGGCTCTATTCCCAGCTGGGCAACCGCTACCGCGGCAAGACCTATTACGGCATCGGCGAGTGGATCATGGATCCGCGGGTGGCCGGGATTCCCGTCGAGGAGTATAAACAGCTGGCGGAAACCTTTAATCCGACGGCGTTCGATGCGCAGCAGCTGGTGCAGCTGGCCCAGGAGGCCGGCATGAAGTATATCGTGATTACCGCCAAGCACCACGAGGGGTTTGCGATGTATCACTCCAAGGCGTGCCGTTTCAATATTGTCGATGCCACCCCCTGGAAAAAAGATCCGCTCAAAGCACTGGCGGCGGCCTGCCGGGAGGCCGGACTCGGCCTGGGCTTCTACTATTCCCACAGCCAGGACTGGACGTTCCCGGGCGGGCGCAAAGGGCCCCTGACCGATGAAAACGGCGAGCCGGCGACGTTTGACGACTATTTCTATAAAAAGTGCCTGCCCCAGGTGAAGGAGCTCTGCACCGAATACGGGCCGATTGAGCTGGTGTGGTTCGATACCCCCGGCGGCATGGAGAAAAAATATGTGCAGCAGCTCGTGGATGTGGTGCGCCGATACCAGCCGAAGGCGCTGGTCTCCGGGCGCGCCGGGCACGACCTGGGCGATTACCAGACGCTCGGCGACATGGAGGTGCCGCACCGCAATATTGAAGGGCTGTGGGAGAGTGTGGACACCACCAACGATTCCTGGGCCTATGCGTGGTACGACCAGAACTGGAAAACTCCGAAGGAGATCCTGCGGCGGCTGATTTCCTGTGTGGCGCGCGGCGGCACCTATATGCTGAATGTCGGGCCCGACGGAACGGGTGCTGTTCCGGCGCGGGCATCCCGCTCGCTGCGCGAGGCGGGCGCGTGGATCCATCGCTATCCGCAGGTGGTGTACGGCACCGATGCATCGCCGTGGGGCCGCGCCATGCCGTGGGGCGATGTTACGGTCAAGGGCCGGCGCCTGTTTCTCTCGGTTTTTGACTGGCCTGAATCGGGCCGGCTGTACCTGCCGGGGCTGCAGACCGCCGTTCAGTCTGCACGGCTGCTCGGCGTCGGCGAGGCGGCGGTACACCGGACGCTGAACGGCTGGACCGTTTTTGAGCTGCCGCCGCGGGCGCCCGAGGAGCTGGTTTCGGTGATCGAGGTGGAGCTGGCGGGACCGCCGGAAGCCGATCCGGTATTTGGTCTGGACCCGGCGATTGAAACAGAACTCCTTGCGCAGTTTGCCGCAGTGGACGGGGCGGCGGTTGTGAAGGACCGCTGGATGGAAAAATTCGGCGAATGGGTGTGTGTTTATCCGGTTTCGGCGTGGACGCCCGGCGGACGGGCCGTGTGGGAGGTCGATGTGCTGGCGCCGGGCGATTACCGGGTGGGACTGAAGTATACGGGCACCGGCCGGCTGGTCTGGCAGGTGGGCATTGAGGGCGGAGAACAGATCCAGAACCAGCAGAATGCATCGCATAATTACCAGGAGTTTCCCATCGGGTGGCTCAATTTTCCTGCCGCGGGCAGGTACCGGGTATTCGTCTCCTGCCTGGAAGGCAATGCTGCGGCTGCTGAACTGGAGTCGATTCGGTTTACGCCGGCGGCGGTGCGGCTGCCGCCGGAGGGTATGTTGCGCTGACGCGTTCCTGCGCCGGGGATTCACTTAACATCGGAAAGAGCATTATGAAGAGTATAAAACAAATGGTGTGCATCGGCGCGCTGATGACCGGCGGGGCCTGGGCGGCCGTGGAGCCGACGTGGGAGTCGCTGGCGGCGAATTATCAGGTGCCGGAATGGTTTGTGGACGGCAAGATCGGCGTCTGGTTCCACTGGGGGATTCCTTCGGCGGCCGATGAAAACCGCCCGAACGACGGCTCGCACTACGGGCGCAAGATGTATTCGCCGCCGCCGGCCGGAAAGCCGAAAGAGCAGTGGAACCAGTCCGAAACGCTGACCCAGTGGCATATCGAGCATTACGGGCCGCTGGAGGAGTTCGGCTATGAGGACCTGATTCCGCTGTTCAAGGCGGAAAAGTGGGATCCGGATGCCCTGGTGCAGTATGTGAAGGATAACGGCGCGCGCTTCATTATGCCGGTCGCCTGCCACCACGATAATTTTGATATGTACGACTCGTCCCATCCGTGGAACTCGGTCGACATGGGGCCGCACCGCGATACGCTCAAGGAGTGGAAGGCGGCGGCTCGGAAGTACGGGCTCAAGTTCGGGGTCTCGACGCACCTTTACTGGTCGCCGCGTTTTTTTGCCAATGCCCGCAAATACCAGCAGGAGGGGTCGCCGGCGTGGACGCTGTTTAATATGGACTACAGCCCGCGCGGCTACAGTACGCAGGACAGCTGGAACGAGCATTGGTATGCCCGCTGCTGGGAGATCATCGAAAAGTATGATCCCGACATGTTCAACAACGATTCGCCCTATCCGAAAATCGGCGGCGGCAAAGGGCTGGGCGTCAAGCTGTTCACCGACTATATCAACCGCGACCTGGAGGAAAACAACGGCCGGCAGACCGTGGTGCTCTCCTTCAAGGATGCCAACGTGGACCGCTCCGCCTTTACCTACAACCTGGAGCGCGGCGCCGCCGGCGAAATCAAGCCGGAGCCGTGGATGTGGGCCACCGACCTCTCCGGCGGCTGGTTCTACCGCGCGACAGCGGTCAATCGAATGAGCATTCCGGTGATGGTCGGTAATGCCGTCGATGCCGTCAGTAAAAACGGCGTGGTGATGCTCAATATTGCGCTGAAGGGTGACGGCACGATTCCGGAATCACAGCAGGCCTACCTCGATGCCTTCGGCGATTTCCTGAAAATCAGCGGCGAAGGCATTTACGGCTCGCGCCCCTGGAAAACCTTCGGCGAGGGACCGCTGAAAGTGAAGGACGGGCGCCAGGGCGAAAACCACCGCGATTTTTCGCCGCAGGATATCCGCTTCACCACCAAGGACGATGTGCTCTACGCCTTTGTGCTCGCGCCGCCGACGCAGGATATTGAAATCAGGACGCTGGCGCGGGGCGGCCTGCTGGAGCGGGAGATTGCCTCCATCGAACTGATGGGCAGCAGCGAAACGATTCAATGGAACCGCACGGATTCCGGACTGACGATTGCGCTGCCCGAAAAACTGCCGGGACAGTATGTCAACGGATTCCGGATCCGCACCCGGTAGGGGGAATATTTTTTTCAGCTGCCGCCTCGGATTTTCCGGGGCGGTTTTTTTTGTGCCGAAGAAGGGGGCGGGGTTATCCCGAATAATGGGGATATTGTGTTCGGCAGGATCGGCTACTTTGTTTCACGGTCTGAATATGGGCAGATCGGCGGACCGGGGTCATGAGGCGCGACACGGCCGTATTCATTTTGAAAAGGAGCAGGGGCATGAAACATAAATCTGCATGGCTGGCGTTCGGTCTGCTGGCGGGGGCCGCGGCCGCGGTGCCGGCCGAGATCAAACCGGTTACGGTGACGCATACCGCGCTGCAGGGCATCGGGGAGGAAGAGGGCGTGATGCGCCGCGACCCGAGCGATGTGATCCAGGTCGGCGGCCGCTACTATGTCTGGTATTCAAAAGGAAAATTTTCCACCGGCTACGATGCAATGGTCTGGTATGCGACCTCCACCAACGGAACCGACTGGGCGGAGCAGGGCATGGCGCTGGGCAAGGGCGAGCCCGGCAGCTGGGAAGGCGCCAGCGTCTTTACGCCTAATATCCTGGCGGCCGAGGGAAAATACTGGCTGTTCTACACCGGGGTTTCGAAGCCGTATAAAAAAGGATACAATCCAGACTCCAAAATCGGCATTGCGGTATCCGGCTCGCCCGACGGTCCGTGGGAAAAACTGGCGGCGAATCCGGTGCTGACCAACAGTGAGAATCCGGAGGATTTCGACAGCCACCTGGTTGACGATGCCTGCCTGATCACCCGCGGCGGCCAATACTGGCTCTACTACAAAGGCCGCCAGCTCGGCAAGAGTCCGTCCCAAACCCAGATGGGGCTGGCGGTTGCTGACCGGCCGCAGGGCCCGTACGTGCGGCATCCGGACAATCCGGTGATTCCCGGCAACCACGAAGTGCTGGTTTGGCCGCAGGGCCCCGGCGTGGCGGCCATGATCGGCACCACCGGCCCAAAGGATATCGTCAATTCCATCCTCTATGCCGAGGACGGCGTGCACTTTACCAAAACCCATACGGTTAAAGACGGACCGTGGGCGGGCGGCGTCTACCGCCCGGAGGCCTTTACTGACAGCGGAACCGGCGCGATGCCGGAGTGGGGCGTGGAGATCGCGCGGGCAAAAAAATCACTGCCGTTTATCGGACGGGTTGACCTGATAGAAGGAGAATAAGATGAAAACATTGCAGACTGCAGCAGGACTGGGTATCGCGGCCGCGTTAATTTCCGGATGTAATACGGCCGACACGGCCGGCAGCGGACCGTTTGCCGACGACGTAACCTTCATGAAACAGCACACGCCGATCGTGCTGCTCCAGGACGGCGATGCGGCCGTCGCCGTGGCGCCGGGTTATCAGGGCCGTGTGATGACCAGCACCTTCGACCGTAAAACCGGGCCGAGCTTCGGCTGGATCAACCGCCCGGTCATCGAGAAGGGTTTCCTTTCGAAGGAAGAGGCCAAGGGCACGCTTGAAGAGCATATTTATATTTTCGGCGGCGAGGAGCGCTTCTGGCTCGGGCCGGAGGGTGGACAGTATGCCCTCTATTTCAAACCCGGCACCAAGTTTGAGTTTGCCGACTGGAAAACGCCGGCGGTGATCGATACCGAACCGTTTGAGGTGGTGTCAGCCGGCAAAGACGCAGCCGTGTTCAGGCGCAGTGCGGAGCTGGTCAACTACAGCGGCGCCGAATTTAAGGTCGACATTGAGCGCACCGTCAAACTGCTCGATAAAGACGATGCGGCCGAAATCCTCGGCGTGGAGCTCGGCGGCGGACTGCGCATGGTGGGCTATGAAACCGACAACCGGATCACCAACGCCGGGTCCAATGCCTGGAAGCCGGAGACCGGCCTGCTCTCCATCTGGATCCTCGGCATGTATAATCCGTCGCCTGAAACCACCATTGTGATTCCGTTTGTGCAGGGCGGGGAAAAAGAACTCGGCCCGCGGGTGAACGATACCTATTTCGGCGCGATTCCGGAGGACTACCTGAAGGTTGGGCGGCAGAAACTCTTCTTTAAAGGCGACGGCACCCGCCGCGGTAAAATCGGCATCAGCCCGCAGCGCTCCAAAGGCATTGCCGGCAGCTACGACGCCGCCGGACAAGTGCTCAATATCGTCACCTACAACGTGCAGGACGCGCCGCACGGCTACGTCAATTCCATGTGGGAACACCAGGCAGCACCCTATGCCGGCGACGTGATCAACTCCTATAACGACGGTTCGCCCGAACCCGGCGCCGCGCCGCTGGGTCCGTTCTACGAGCTGGAAACCTCGTCGCCGGCCGCGGCACTGCAGCCCGGCGAAACCATGCAGCACGTGCAGCGCACGTTCCACATCCATGGCTCCGAAGCCGCACTCGACCCGATTGCCCGAAAACTGCTGGGTGCCAAGCTGGATGCGGTCAAAGCGGCTTTTTGAAGGGGAAGGTAATGAATAAGCTGCTGCTGAGCGTCCTTGCGGGCGGCCTGCTGTTCGGAAGCGCCGCCTGGAGCCGCGCCCGGCCCAACATTATCCTCATCTTTGCCGATGACCTCGGCTACGGCGACCTGGGCTGCTACGGGGCGCAGGTGAAAACGCCGGAAATCGACCGCCTGGCCGCGCAGGGCCTGCGTGCGGCCGACTGCCTGGTGGCGGCCAACGTTTGCGGGCCGTCGCGGGCGGCGCTGATGACCGGGCGCTATCCGATGCGCTGCGGCCACCCGATTTCGCGGCATGATACCGGGAAATACGCGGCATACGGCATTGCGCCGGAGGAAATCACGATGGCGGAGCTGCTCAAAGCGGCCGGCTATCACACGAAGATGGTGGGCAAGTGGCACCTCGGTTTCCACGTGGAGGGCTCGCATCCGCTGGATGCCGGGTTCGATGAATACCTGGGGCTTCACAGCAACTATTCCCCGGTTCTCGGGGATGCCGATACGCTGTACCGCAATCGCGAGGTGCTCGAGGAACATGCCGCCTTTGAAACGGTGACCCAGCGCTATACCGATGAGGTGGTCGACTTTATCGGGCGGGAGCACGAGGAGCCCTTCTTTGTCTATTTTGCGCACCACATCGCGCATGCCCCGCTGCTGCCGAGCAGCCGTTTTAAGGGCATAACCGGAATGAAGGGCCGCGCGGGAACCTACGCTGATTTTGTGCAGGAGCTCGACTACAGCGTCGGGCGGGT
Organism: Pontiella sp.; assembly: GCA_041582935.1. Taxonomy (GTDB): domain Bacteria; phylum Verrucomicrobiota; class Kiritimatiellia; order Kiritimatiellales; family Pontiellaceae; genus Pontiella. The sequence goes on along the minus strand of JBFHGU010000012.1, from coordinate 55,337 downwards.
TGCGGCGGCGCTCGACGAGGCCGGCATTGCGGAAAATACGCTGGTTGTTTTTATGTCGGATAACGGCCCGGCGCGGGACGGCACGGCGAAGCCGCTGAGCGGCGGCAAATATGTCACGATGGAGGGCGGCCACCGGGTGCCGGGCATTTTCCGCTGGCCGGGAACCATTCCGGCCGGGCAGGTGTCGAATGCCATGATTTCGAGCCTGGACCTGCTGCCGCTGTTCTGCCGTGCGGCCGGGGCGGCGCTGCCGCAGGACCGGACCATCGACGGAAAGGATATTCTGCCGCTGCTGACGGGAAAGACCGATCAAAGCCCGCACGACTATTTTTATTACTACAACGGCGTGCACCTGCAGGCTGTCCGCTCCGAGCGGTGGAAACTGCATTTTCCCCGAACGCCGGCCGAGCAGCCCTATTGGGCCCGGAAAGACAGCGGGCAGCGGATTTATACAACGCTGAAGGAGCCGATGCTGTTCGATCTCGATGCCGATCCGGGCGAGAAAAAGAACATCATTGCGCAACATCCGGAAACGGCGGAGGCCCTGACAAAACAGGCGGAGCGTATTCGTAAAGAGCTCGGCGATATCAACGTCATCGGATCGGACCAGCGCCCCCACGGCCTGCCGAATCCCCAGGAGAAAGGCACCGGGCCGATTGTGAAAGTGCTGCCGGAATAATTTTGTAGAAACGAGAAAAACAGATCATGGAGATAAAGACCGTTTTAACAGCAGGCCTGCTCTGCCTGGCCGCTTTGTCGGACCAGGCGGCTGCCGCCGAAAAACTGCCCAACGTGGTTTTAATTTTTGCCGACGACCTCGGCTACGGTGATTTGGGCTGCTACGGCGCCGCCAAAATCAAAACACCGAATATTGATAAGCTGGCCGAAGAGGGTCGCCGCTTTACCGATGCCCATTCGGCATCGGCGGTCTGTTCTCCGTCGCGCTATGGACTGCTGACCGGGGAATATCCGTTCCGCGGAAACAACGGCAAGGGGTATTGGGGGCCCTGCGGTCATTTTCAGCCGCTGATGATTTCAACCGACAAGCTGACGCTGGCCCAGCTGTTTAAAAACAAAGGCTATGCTGCGGCGGCGTTCGGTAAATGGCACCTGGGCTTCGGAACCGGCAAGACCGATTGGAACAAGCCGCTGCGCCCCGGCCCGCTGGAGCTCGGCTTTGATTACTACTTCGGCGTTCCCAAGGTAAACAGCGGCTATCCCTTCGTCTATGTTGAAAACGACGCGGTAGTGGGGTACGACCCGAACGATCCGATCACCTTCAAAAAGCCCTATTCGAAAACTACGACCTATCCCGAGGCCGCCGGCAAAAAAACAGAAAACAAGGTGGGCGGGGCGAAGAAGGCCCACGCGATTTACGACGATGAAAAAACCGGTCCGCTGCTGGTTGAGAAGGCGGTCAGCTGGATTGGTGAAAACAAAGAGAAACCGTTTTTCATCTATTTTCCGACCACCAACATTCACCATCCGTTTACGCCGTCAGCCCAATGGAAAGGGTCCAGCGAATGCGGACGGTACGGCGATTTTGTTCAGGAGTTCGACTGGATGGTCGGCGAGCTGATGAAATGCCTGGAAGAAAACGGTGTGGCCGATAACACGTTAGTGATTGTCACCAGCGATAACGGCGGCATGTTCAACCGCGGCGGGCAGGATGCCTTTGCGGATGGGCACCGCCAGAACGGCGGCCTGCTCGGTTTCAAGTTCGGTGTTTGGGAAGGCGGGCAGCGCGTGCCGTTCATCGCCAAATGGCCGGGGAAAATTCAGCCGAATACGGTGTCCGACCAGTTGATCAGCGGGGTGGATATGCTGGCCACGTTTGCTGCGTTGACCGGACAGACCGTCGACAGCAAACAGCTGGCCGACAGCATAAACGTGCTGCCGGCGCTGACCGGAGAACCGGAAAAGCCGCTGCGCAAGGAGCTGGTTCTTGTTCCCCGCCATTCCAGCCATGTCTCCATCCGCAAAGGCAAGTGGGTTTATATTCCGGCAAAGGGAAGCGGCGGTTTTAAAGGCAGGCCCGGCACCCATGGCGCCGGCGGGCCGGCCTGCGTTTCATTTGTCGGCAGTGAAAACAGCGATATTGAAAACGGGCAGATCAAAAAAGACGCACCGCCCGCGCAGCTCTATGACCTCGAAGCGGATGTTAACCAGGCAAAGAATCTTTATTACGAATATCCTGAAGTTGTGCAGGAAATGAAGGCGCTGCTTGCCGGCTATTATACACCGGCCGGGAGGTAGGCCGGTTTAAACCAGTAGTTCAATGTAGAGGAAATTGTATGAAATCAAAGACCGCCATCCTGCAGACACTGGCTGCTGTGTTCCTGCTGTCCGCTGCCGGTGGGTATGCAGATGGGCTCGTCACGTTCTCGCGCACGCCCCTGTCCGGGATCGGTCCCGATGAGAAGGTCTCGCGCCGCGACCCGAGCGATGTGATCAAGGTCGGCGGCCTGTACTATGTCTGGTATTCGAGAGGCCCGGTCAAGACCGGCTATAATGCCACGGTCTGGTATGCGGTATCACCGGACGGATTAAACTGGACGGAAAAAGGGGAAGCCGTTGGAAAAGGCGGCGCCGGCGCGTGGGATGAAGCGAGCGTCTTTACGCCTAATATCCTGGTTGCCGAAGGGAAATACTGGCTGTTTTACACCGCGATTTCAAAACACATGAAGGTGCGTCCGGATTCCAAAATCGGCATTGCGGTGTCTGATTCGCCGGACGGTCCGTGGGAAAAACTCGCCGCCAATCCGGTGCTGAAGCCTAGTGATAACCCGGCGGCTTTTGACAGTCATCTCGTCGATGACTCCTGCCTGATGGTTCGCGATGGAAGATACTGGATGTACTACAAAGGCCGTCCGCTGGGAAAAAGCGCACATCATACCCGAATGGGGCTGGCGGTGGCGGAGTCTCCCGGCGGGCCCTACCTTCGTGCGGAACGACTGGACTTTCCGGGGAATCATGAAGTCGTTGCCTGGCCGCAGGGTACAGGGGTTGCCGCCCTGGCGGATGGACTCGGGGTGAAGGAAACCGCGAACAGCGTGCTGTATGCTCCGGACGGTATCCACTTTACAAAAACACACGACATCATTGGCCGGCCGAAAGCGGGCGGCACCTATCGACCGGAGGCCTTTACCGACAGCCATCTCGGCGAGGCCCCGACCTGGGGTGTTGAGATGAATCCCGCGGGCAAACTGTTGTGTATCCAGCGTGTTGATATCGAGTGGTCGGAGTAGGTGTTAGGAGCTCGCGTTATGAAAACCTGTAATTTCATCCTGTTGGCAGTGCTTTTAATGGGTTCCGCTGCCGTTGCCGGCGGTCCGGGCTGCGGCACTGCATCGACGATTCGCTCGGCCCTCACCGGCATCGGGTTGGAGACCGGCGTTTCGCGCCGCGACCCTAGTGATGTGATCAAGGTCGGCGACCTGTATTACGTTTGGTATTCCAAGGGGAAGATTAAGAGCGGATATGATGCCGCGGTCTGGTTTGCGACCTCTCCGGATGGTGTGACCTGGACGGAAGCGGGGCAGGCAATAGCCAAGGGGCCGTCCGGCGCGTGGGATGCCGGGAGCGTGTTCACGCCCAATATCCTCGTGGCCGAAGGACGCTACTGGCTTTTCTACACGGGCACGACAACGTCGTATGGAAAAGGATTCCAGCCTGATTCCAAAATCGGAGTTGCTGTCGCGGATTCCCCCGATGGGCCGTGGACGCGGCTTCCGAACAATCCGGTGCTGAAGAACAGTGATGATCCGGCGGCTTTTGACAGCATGCTCGTAGACGATGCCTGTCTGATGGTTCGTGAGGGGAAATACTGGTTTTACTACAAGGGCCGGCAGCTCGGTAAAAGCCCCGCGCAGACCCAAATGGGCCTGGCCATTGCTGAAAAGCCGGAAGGTCCTTATGTCAAACACGAGGCCAATCCGGTCATTCCCGGTAACCATGCCGTGCTGGCCTGGCCGCAAGGGAAGGGCGTTGCCGCCATGATCGGCTCTACCGGGCCGGCGGACATCATCAATACCGTACAGTACGCGGAAGACGGGATTCATTTTACCAAAACCCACGATGCCGTGGATGGGCCGCGCGCCGGCGGTGCATACCGTCCCGAGGCTTTTACAGACAGCGGCACCGGTAAGCCCATTCAATGGGGTGTGGAAATCGGCAAACACAAAGGGAGAGAGTTGCCCTACATTCACCGCTGCGATTTGGAGTGGAGCCAATGAGGGTTAAGATGAAAAAAACAGCGGCCAGCCTGTTTGCGGATGCGGACTATGCAACTGAACGGGTGACCTGTCTCTTGTGTGAGACGGGGGAAGCCGGCAGCGATTACTTTGGGAAATACAAATTTATCAATAGAAAAGGATGTAGTTAATGAAACGTTCACTTGGTCTTGCATGCACCTTGGGCTGCCTGTCGATGGCGGCCCATGCATTGGATATTTATGTGGCTCCGGAAGGATCGGATTCAAATCTCGGTACAAAGGACGCGCCGCTGGATTCGATATCCGCCGCGCAGAAAAAGGCCCGGAAGGCTGCCGGCAATGAGGCGGTTACGGTTCATGTTGCGGATGGTATTTACTACCTGCCGGAAACGCTGGTGTTCACGCCGGCGGATTCGGGTTCGAAGAACTATCCGGTTGTTTACAAGGCGGAAAACGAAGGCGGTGCGGTCCTGAGCGGGGGCTCCAGGCTGGACCTGAAGTGGACGCCCTATAAAAACGGTATTTATAAAGCAAATACTCCGAAGGGGCTGGAAATCGATCAGCTGTTTATCAACGGCAGAAACCAGCGAATGGCGCGCTATCCGAACTATGATCCCGAAAAAAAGGCGGTGGCCTATCAGGGCTATGCGGCCGATGCGTTTTCTAAAGAGCGGGCCGCAAACTGGGCGGATCCGGCCGGAGGCTACATTCATGCCATGCACGCCAAGCGATGGGGAGGCTATCACTATCTCATTACCGGCAAAGATGCCGCCGGCGAGGTGACCTATGAGGGCGGCTGGCAGAACAACCGCCAGATGGGTATGCATAAGGACTACCGCATGGTGGAAAATATTTTCGAGGAGCTCGATGCACCCGGGGAATGGTTTCACCATGCCGAAACGTCGACCCTTTACTACAAGCCAGCGGATGGAACAGATCTGGCCAAAGCGGCTGTTGAAGTCGTGCGCCTGCGCCATCTGGTGGAGTTTCAAGGTTCGGCAAGAGAGCCGGTCAGGCACATTACCCTGCAGGGCCTTGTTATGCGGCACGCCGCGCGCACCTTTATGGACTGCAAAGAACCGCTCCTTCGTTCCGATTGGGCGATCTATCGCGGCGGCGCCTTTGTGCTGACCGGCACAGAGGATGTCAGCATTCTGGACTGCGAGTTTGATCAGGTTGGCGGCAATGCAGTTTTTGTGAACAACTATAACCGCCGTACGCTGGTAAAGGGTTGCCATATTCATGATGTCGGGGCGAGCGGCGTCTGTTTTGTCGGCGACCCGAATGCGGTACGCGATCCCCTCTTTGAATACAATGAGACGAACAACCTGAGTGACATCGACCGGACACCCGGGCCGAAGACGGATAATTATCCCAGCCAGGGAACCGTTGAAGACTGCCTGATTCACGGTATCGGGCGCGTCGAGCGGCAGCCGGCCGGTGTTCAGATATCCATGGCATCAGAAATTACCGTGCGCGATTGCTCCATCTACGACTGCGCCCGCGCCGGGATTAATGTGAGCGAAGGCACGTGGGGCGGCCACCTGATTGAGCGCTGCGATGTGTTTGATACCGTTCTGGAAACACACGACCACGGTTCCTTTAACTCCTGGGGCCGCGATCGCTTCTGGCACAAGGACCGCGGCTGTTCCCAGGAAGAGATCGATAAGGATCCGTCGCTGCCGTTCCTCGACGCGGTCAAAACCACGGTCATTCGCGACAGCCGCTGGCGGTGCGACCATGGCTGGGATATCGACCTCGACGATGGTTCGAGTAACTATGATATTTACAACAACCTGATGCTGAATAATGGGCTGAAATTGCGCGAAGGTTTCCGGCGTCATGCATGGAATAACATTACGGTGAATAACGGACTTCATCCGCACGTCTGGTACAACACCAGCAAGGATCAGGTGTATTCGAATATCTTTATGACGCCGCACAAACCCGCCCGCATGAAGACGCCGTATGTGGATGAAACGATGGTGGACCGGAACCTGTTTGCTTCGGATCGTGCCGGGGTGATGAAGGTCTCCGGAAAGCTGGGATGGGATGCCGGTTCGGTGTTCGGCGATCCACTGTTTGTCGACCCTGCCGGCGGGGACTACCGGGTACAGGACGGCTCGCCCGCACTGAAGATTGGATTCAATAACTTCCCAATGGATCGGTTCGGCGTCAAAAAACCATCGCTGAAAGCCATTGCCCGGACGCCGGAACTGCCAACGCTTGGAAACGCTTCCGCCGGCAGCGGCAAGGTTTCCGCATCGAAACCTGCCCGGGTCTGGCTGGGGGCAGCACTGAAGGATCTGGACGGCATGGAATTCTCTGCTTATGGAGTCAGTGAATCCGAGGGCGGTGTCGTGTTGGATGAGGTTCCGGGGGGAAGTGCCGCCGCTCAAGCCGGCCTGCAGGACGGCGATTTGGTGCAGGGCGTGAATGGGAGGGCGGTTCCGAATGTCAGTCAGCTGTTCAAGGTGCTGGCCATGGAAAAATCCGAAATGCTCAAGCTGGAGGTGGTTCGCAACCAGCAGACCATCGATGTGACGGTTATACGTTGAGTTGATATGTGATAATACGGAACCGAAAATGAAACGATTTACGCTGGGGCTGTCTGCATGCGGCCTTGTGCTGGGCACCCTCGGCGCTCCGGGGCGGCCGCGGAAGGGGAACGCGGCGAAGCAGCAGGCGGTTTCGAAGGGCTGCGAGTCTACCAAAAGAGGTTTATATAATCGGAGTTTACGATGACTGTTCAAATGAAGCTTATGCTGTTAAGCGTTTTCTGTCTGTCGGCTGCGGTCGAAATAGTGGGAAAACCTAACTTCATCATCATTCTTACGGATGACCAGGGCTATCAGGATCTGGGGTGCTACGGCTCGCCGGATATTAAAACGCCGCGGCTCGACCAGATGGCTGCGGAGGGCATGCGGTTTACCAGTTTTTATGCCCAGACGGTCTGCGGGCCGTCGCGCGGTGCCCTGATGACCGGGTGCTATCCGATCCGCTTTGCGCGGCAGGATGACCCCAACTCGATTCATCCCGAAATGCATACCGACGAAATCACCATCGCCGAAGTGCTCAAGGCGCAGGGCTATGCAACGGCGGCGTTCGGCAAGTGGGACCTGGCCGGTCATAATCCGGACGCATACAAAGAGGTGCTGCTGCCGCCGCATCAGGGCTTCGATACCTATTTCGGCACGCCGGGCAGCAACGATAAATTTGTGAAGCTGATCCGCGGTACGCAGGTGATTGAGCCGAAGGCGGACATGTCCACCTTGACGAAGCGCTATACCGACGAGGCGATTGCTTTTATCGAGGAGCAGCAGGACGTGCCGTTTTTCGTATACCTCGCGCACACGATGCCGCACACCAAACTGGCCGTCTCGGCGGACTTTAAAGGCACCTCGGCGGGCGGGCTTTACGGCGATGTGGTTGAAGAGCTCGATTACCACGTCGGCCGCGTGCTCGACAAGGTGCAGGAGCTGGGGCTTGACGACAATACCTACATCATTTTTGCCAGCGACAACGGCCCGTGGCTGATCCGCAAGGAGCACGGCGGGCATGCCGATCCGCTGCGCAGCGGCAAAACCTCCTGCTGGGAGGGCGGCCTGCGCGTGCCGTGCATTATGCGCGCGCCGGGCCGCATTCCGGCCGGAACCGAGTGCGGCGCCGTCGCGGCCGCCATCGACCTGATGCCGACGATTGCCAAGCTCGCCGGCGGCGCGGCGCCGGCCGACCGCGTGATAGACGGGGTGGATATTTCGGCTTTGATGACCGGCGGGCGCAAGAGCATCGACCGCACCTATTTTTATTACCAGCACGACTGCCTGCGGGCGGTGCGTTCCGGAAAATGGAAGCTGATGCTGCCGCATACGGAACCGGTGGAGGCCAGTATTGCGATGAAGTGGAAAAACCACATCGCCAAGGCCGATGCTGTGCGTATTGAAAAGGCCATGCTTTTTGATCTGGATGCCGATATCGGTGAAACCACGGATGTTTCCGCGGCGCACCCGGAAAAGGTGACCGAGCTGCTGAAGCTGGCGGCGTGGGCGCGGCAGGACCTCGGCGATCATGACACGTTCGGCGAAAATGCCCGCACCTTCGGCGCAGCGCGGCGGATTTTGTCGAACGAAGACGGCTATGTGCAGACGATTTTTCCAAAGAAGAAGTAAGGCAGGGATTAGGAATTGGATATTTTTGTAGGGCGGGGTCCGTGACCCCGCCTCCGCGATCAAGGATCGCGGCTGCAGTTTTTGGACGGGAAAGGAGGGATATGAGAATAATTATTGCTTTATTTTGTCTGTTGGCTCTCGCAGTGAATGCGGCACCAAAGCCGAATGTAATTTTTATGCTGGTGGACGATATGGGCTACAGCGATATCAGCTGCTACGGCTCAACGAAGGTCAGCACGCCGAACATCGACCGTCTGGCGGCGGAAGGCATGCGGTTTGCGGACTTCCACACGGCGGGTTCAATCTGCTCGCCGTCGCGGGCGGCGTTTTTGACCGGGGCCTATCCGCAGCGCAGCGGGCTCTACATGGGCATCAATCCCAACCGCGAAGCGCACTGGTTCCTCGGGATGAGCCCGGAGGAAATCACGATGGCCGAGCAGTTCAAAACGCAGGGCTATGTGACCTCGATGATCGGCAAGTGGCATCTCGGCAGCCAGGAAAAGTTTTCCTACTTCAATCAGGGCTTCGATCATTACTACGGCATGCATGAGAACATGGGGCACGACACCCGCTTCTTTGATGAGCATGAGCTGGTCTACCCAAAAGCGCCGCTGAAAAAGTTGACGAGCCTCTACACAGAACGGATCGTCGAACAGATCGGCGAGTATAAGGACCAGCCGTTCTTCATCTATTATGCGCACAACTATCCGCACACGCCGTATGACGTGGAGCCCCGGTTCAAGGGCACTTCAAAAGACGGAAAACGCGGCGACGTGATTCAGGGGCTGGACTGGAGCGTCGGCGAAATCGTCAAGGCGCTGGAAGCCAACGGCATTCTGGAAAACACGATGATCATCTTCAGTTCCGATAACGGCCCGCTGGCGGAAAGGTATGCCCAGCCCTACAGCGGAACCAAATATGTGTCGATGGAGGGCGGCCACCGCGTGCCGTTCATTATCTACTGGAAAGGCCGCGTGCAGCCGGCGGTATCGGATGTGCCCGTGATTGCGATGGACCTGTTTCCCACGCTCAGCGAGCTGATCGGCGCACCGATGCCGGCCGACCGGAAATATGACGGTGTCACACTGACCCCGCTGTTTGCCGGCGGGTCGATTGCCCGCTCGCCCGATGAGCCGTTCTATTACTACAACTGCGAAAACCTGCAGTGCGTTCGCGTCGGCGACTGGAAGCTCCATCTGCCACGCGCAATGAAGCAGTTCCCGTTCTGGTCGATGAAGAAGCAGGAACCGATTCAGACGCCTCGGCTCTATAACCTTAAAACAGATGCCGCGGAGAAAATCGACGTTGCCGCGCAATACCCGGAACGGGTGGCGGAAATGATGCTGCTGGCCGACCAGACCCGCCTGAAACTCGGCGAGTTCGGCCGGCGCGGGTCCGAACAGCGGCCGACCGGAACGCTCTTCCCGGAAGTGCCCGTCATTGGAAATCATCTGCTCTACTGGGGCCAGCTGTCCGACGAAGAAAAGGGGCCGGCCAAAACGGAATTCAAGCCGCTGAAAGGCAAACGCAGGAAATCGCAATAAATTGTGCGAAGCGCTTTGGAGTGCGCCGACAGCGTCGGCGTTTTCGAAGCGGTGACACCGTCACCGCACTTCAGGGCTGCTTCGCCGCTGACAAACGGAAAAAATGATGAAGCTGAAAAAAATCATGATGACAGGACTGGGGCTGGCTTTGGCTGCTGCGCTGCAGGCGGCGGAAAACAGCGAGGCCTACGCAGAAGCGCTGAAAGTGCATTCGTCTCTACGCGCTCATTGGGCGTTTGACGGCGATCTCTCTGATGCGCAGGGCAAAGCAGATGCTTCGTCCGACGGTTCTGTCTCTTATGCGGATGGTATTTTAGGGAAAGCTTTGAAAGCCGGTTCGCCGGTGTCCGTGCCGAATGCGGACTGGCTGATGGGGAAAAAGGGCTCGCGGGTTACGCTGGAGCTTTTTTTCCAGGTCGCGGCCGCGCCGGCGGGGAATAAGGATGTGGTGCTGCTCGGCCAGACCACCGGGCAGAAGATCCGCTATATGGTCGGCATCAAGAACGATCTGTCGGCCCTAATTTACCGCGGCGGACAGAACCAGAGCGTGCTGACGACGATCAACCTGCCGACCGGCCGGCCGATCGAAGTCGGCCGCTGGTATCACTTGGCGATCACCAGTTATGACCTCGACCTGCGCGCCTACATCGACGGCTATGAATGCGCCCTGACCGGCGGGGCCTTTGAGTTTACGCGCAACGGCCCGAAAAACAGCACGATGACGTTTGGAACAACGCCTTTTAAGGAACTGGAAAGCGGCGCCGTGCTGCTGGATGAAGTGGCCGTTTACGGCGAAGGCCTGAGCCGTACCCAGATCCAGGAACATATTAAGGCTGCCGGGCTGGAAGATCATTTGAACGCGGTCGGCGCGGCCGCGGCCGCCGTGAAGGCTGAACAAAACGCTGTCCGCGCACAGAAGCTGGCGGTCCTGCGTAACGATCCGGCCCTGACGGCGGCGGGCGCACCGCGCGTGTATGAAGGCGAACACCTCGAAGCCATTGCTTTTCAGGTGGGCGGTATTGGGGCGGGCTCCATCCAGTTTAACGGCAAGGCTGTGCCGTTTGCCTGGCAGATTGCGAAAAATTTTGAAGAGCAGCAGATGGCCGATACATTCCTCGCGGTGCGGGCGCAGGCGCAGGGCGGCGAACCGGTGGTGCGCGCGCTGCAGACCGAAGCGGCCGGGCCGTTTGCCGCCATGTCGTCGCTGCAGTTTGAAGGTGAATATCCCTTCGCCAAATACCGCTTCGAAGAGCCGGTACTGCCGGTGCAGGTGGAACTGGAGGTCTTCAATCCGCTGATCCCGATGGATCTGAAAAACTCCGCGATTCCCTGCGCCGTTTATACGGTGACCGCGAAGAACACCTCGTCGTCCCCGGTGACGGTTGATGTGCTGGCGGCACAGAAAAATGCGCTCGGCTATGCCGAGGGCAAGGGCGGAAAGTTTGGCCAGAACCTCAACGAGGTGGTGAAGAAGGGCGGCGCCACGATGCTGCACATGACCCGCAACGGCATCGAAAACTCGGACATGGTGCTGCTGACGCTGGTCGCCGGCGCGTCCGCTTCCGCCGAGTGGGATTCGCCGAAATCGCTCTATGGCGACGTAACCGCATCGGGGGCGCTCAAAGGGCCTTCGAAGTCGAAGGTGTCGCCGGCGGGGCAGTCGGTGAACGGGGCGCTGTCGGCGCCGCTGGAGCTGGCGCCGGGCGAGACGAAGTCGGTGACGTTTGCGCTGACCTGGTATTTTGAGAACGTGAAGCATGGAAACGGAAAGGTCCCGGAAATGCTGGAAGGGGAGCCGGCGAGCGGGCCGTGGGCGCACAGCGGCAATCGGTATACCGCCTGGTGGCCGAATGCGATGGGCGTGGCCGACTACCTGCAGGAAAACCTGGATGATTTGACGGCCCGGACCCGGCTCTATCACGACACGCTTTATGCCTCGAACCTGCCGCGCTGGCTGCTGGACCGCTTGAGCTCGCCGCTGGCGGTGCTGCGCAGCCAGACCTGCTGGTGGGCGGCGGATGGATATTTCGGCGCCTGGGAAGGCTCCCGCCCGGACAAGGGCAGCTGCGTGGGCAACTGCACGCATGTCTGGCAGTATGCCCAAGGCCACGCGCGCCTCTTCCCGGAACTCGGCCGGATTATGCGCCATCAGGATTTTGCCCAGCAGAAGCCGAGCGGGCTCTTTCCGAACCGCCACGGCGGCAGCGAGGCGGCGGCCGATGGATTTTTCGGCACGATCCTTAATAGCTACCGCGAGCACCTCTGCAGCGCGGATGATGAATGGGTGAAAGAAAAATGGCCGGCCGTGAAGCGGGCCATGGAGTTCGGCATGGCGGCGTGGGATCCCGATCACGACGGCTATCTGCAGAACCGCCAGCACAATACGCTCGATGGAAAAATGTGGGGCTGCTCCTCGTGGATCGGCAGCCTCTACCTTGCCGCGCTTGAAGCGGCCGCCCGCATCGCCGATATCGCCGGCGAACCGCAAACCGCCGCCGCATATCGGCAAATCCGGGCATCGGGGCGGCCGCTGCAGAATGAACGGCTGTGGAACGGCGAATACTATATTCAGGAAGCCGGTGTGACACGCGAGCAGGACTATCTCGACGGCTGCCATATCGATCAGCTGCTCGGCGACTGGTGGGCCGGACAGGTCGGCATTGAGCCCAGCTTCCCTCCGGACCGTTCGCGCATGGCGATGGAGTCGCTGCTGCGCTATAATTTTTTCACGGACTTCCACGGCGAATCGCTCAAGCCGCGCCAGTATTTTGAAACCGCCGACGGCGGGATGAAAATGATCACCTGGCCGAAAAATCCGCAGCCGATTCCCGGTATGAAATACGGCGACGAAGTGATGACCGGTTTTGAATATGCCGCGGCCGCAACGATGATGCAGGCCGGCCTGCTGGAGGAGGGGTTGATGGCGGTTAAAACCGTTTACGACCGCTACGACGGCCGCCTGCGCACCGAGGGTGTTACGGACCTGGGCGTGGCCGCCTGGGGCTATTCGGGCAACCCGTTCGGCGATGACGAGTGCGGTAAATATTACGGCCGCTCGTTGAGCAGCTGGTCCGCGCTGCTGGTCCTGCAGGGCTTTCTTTACGACGGCCCCGCCGGCCGCATCGGCTTCCGCCCGCGCTGGCAGCCGGAAAATCATAAGAGCTTTTTTACGGGCGCCGAAGGGTATGGGCTTTACGCGCAGACGCTGGATGAAAGCGGACTCCGCGCATCCATCGGCCTGAAAGCCGGCCGGCTGCGCCTGACCGAAATCGTGCTGGCTGCACCGAATGCCGCATCCGCTCAGCTAACCCTCGCCGGTAAACCGGTGGCCTCAGGTTTTGAAACGCAGGACGGCGATGTGATCCTGAAGCTGCCGCAGCCGCTGATGCTCAAAGCCGGCCAGCAGTTGGAGATTCAGGTGCAGTAATCGCGCCGAACGGTTCTTCGGCCGTTTGTACACGGTGCCGCGCACCGTGCTGCGTTTATGCAGGAGGCGGTTCCGCAAAGGACGGAAAAAAGGAATGATGATGAAGTTGAAGAAAATAATTGGATTGGGGCTGCTCGGAGCGGTTTCCTGCTTTGCGGAGACGCCGCCGCCCAATGTGGTTTTAATTCTGGCCGATGATCTCGGCTACGGCGATCTGGGCTGCTACGGCGCGGCCAAAGTGCAGACGCCGAACATTGATAAGCTGGCGGCGGAGGGGCGCCGTTTTACGGATGCGCATTCGGCTTCGGCGGTCTGCACACCTTCGCGCTATGGACTGCTGACCGGCGAATATCCGTATAAGGCGGCCGGCGGTAAGGGCCTTTGGGGGCCGGCGCCGATTGAATCGCCGCTGCTGATTGATGCGGAAACCCTGACGATTGCGGATGTCTTTAAAAACAAGGGCTACGATACGGCGGCCGTCGGTAAATGGCACCTGGGCTTCGGCACCGGAAAGAACGACTGGCAGGAGCCGCTGCGGCCCGGTCCGAACGATCTCGGTTTTGACTACTATTTCGGGGTGCCGATTGTGAACAGTGCGCCGCCGTTTGTTTATGTCGAGAACGGCCGCGTGGTCGGCGGCACGGCTTCCGATCCGCTGGTTTATCTCGGCACTAAAGCGATGCCCGAAGAGACCACGCCGATCACGCCGATTCCGCCGGAGGCATCGAACCGTACGCCCAACCGGTTTAAAGGCGCGGCGGAAGCCCATAAGCTGTATAACGATTACGCAGTCGGCACGACGTTGACGGCGAAGGCGGTCGAGTGGATCAAAGGGCGGGAGGGAAAGCCGTTTTTCCTTTATATGGCGACGACCGCCGTGCATCACCCGTTCACACCGGCTAAACGTTTTCAGGGCACCAGCCAGTGCGGGCTCTACGGCGATTTTGTGCATGAGCTCGACTGGATGGTCGGAGAAATTATGCAGAGCCTCGAAGCCGCCGGCGCTGCGGACAATACGCTGGTGATCTTCACGAGCGACAACGGCGGCATGTTTAATCTCGGCGGCCGGACGGCGGCGGAAATGGGGCACAGCATTAACGGAAAACTGCTCGGTTCAAAATTCGGCGTCTGGGAGGGCGGGCACCGCGTGCCGTTCATTGCCTGGCTGCCCGGAAAGATTGAAGCGGGTTCGGTATCGGATCAGCTGTTCAATCTTGTAGACCTGAAAGCCGCCTTCGCGGCGCTGACCGGGCAGGAGCTGAGCGCGGAAGAGCGGAAGGACAGCATCAGCATGCTGCCGGCGCTGACCGGTAATCCGGAACGGCCGCTGCGCAGCGAAATGGTGGTGACGCCGCGGAAAGCCTCCCATATGGCGCTTCGTAAAGGAAAGTGGATGTATATTCCGGCGAAGAGCGACGGCGGGTTTACCGGCTCAAAACCGGGCCAGCATGCCTGGGGCGGTGCGGCCGTGGCCAAGCTGGTCCATACGCCCAACAGCGATATCGAAAACGGGAAGATCAAAAAGGATGCGCCGCCGGCCCAGCTCTATGACCTGGAGGCCGATCCGAACCAGACGCAGAATCTCTATACGCAGTATCCCGAAGTGGTGCAGGCAATGGCGGCCGAACTGGAAGCCCTCCGCTCGAAAGCGAAGGATAAGAACTAATGAAGATGGCTTTTAGAATAATATGGGGAGTTTGCCTGCTGATTTCGGGAGCAGCTTCCGCGGTTCCGGCAGCGGATTCCGGAACCTATTTTGTCGTAAACGGTACGCCGCAGGTGAATGAAAGCGTGATTCGGTCCGGCCGGAATGCGAATGGTCAGGTTGAGTTTGTCGGGTACGCGTCCTTTGATCTGTCCGGCCTGGCAGCGGAAAACGGGATTACGCTGTCCGGCGGCCTGAGAGCCTTTAAGGGAAAACCGGCCGGGCTGGCGGTCGAGTTTTTAGGGACGTATGGCGACGGCGGCCTCAATGCCGGCAGCGGTACGGCCTGGAGTGCTGCGGAGGCGGTGGTCAGCCGGTCGGCGGAGCTCAAAGGAAGTCGCTTTTCCGTTCAGATGGGTCTTCCGGCGGATGAGCTGGTGAGCCGTTATGCCGTGTTCCGCTTTAAAAATGAACAGAAAGCGTCGCAGTGGGATCTTGCGGCACCCGTCCTGAGCATCGCGGATTCGGCGGCGTCTCAGACTGCGGCACCGTCGAGAAACCCGATGGAGACGGCCGAGCTGTACCGCAAAATGGTGCCGGCCGAAAAGAAGCTGGATCCCGATTGGACGGCATCGCTGACGGAGCGGGGGCATCCGCTGGATGCGGCAATCCGCGGGTCCAAGGCGGAGGATTCGCTCAAGTATATCGGCATGCCGGTGGGCGGGATTGCCTGCGGTACGCTGGTGATTGACGGCGCGGGGCAGCTCTATGCCTGGGATATTTTCGGGGCACAGCCGAAGGGGCTGATTAACCAGGAGGTGGAACTGCCCGAAGGGTATCTCGGCTTCAAAAACGGGCTGCGGAAGACCATCCGCATTCATGACGGCGCGAACTATATGAATCCGCCGACCGTTTCAACATTTCCGCCGCCGGTAAAGAGCGGGTTTGCTTTGAGAATTAACGGCGGACCGGCATTCACGATGAATGCGGCGGACTGGAGCTCGGTTGAGTTCGAGGGCCGGTGGCCGGTCGGGAACGTCACCTATCAAGATGCGCAATCGCCGGTCAGCGTCAGGCTGGCGGCCTATTCGCCGTTTATTCCCTTGAACGTTGAGGACTCCAAGCTTCCGGCAGCGGTCATGGCGTATACGCTGGTCAACGAATCTGCGGCACCGGTTTCGATCGAGTTCGACGGATGGCTGGGGCTTCCGGACCGGAAAGTACAGATGACTGCGGCATCCTTTGACGGCGCCGTCGGATTTTCGCTGGCGGTTCCGAAGGCCGGGCGCAATAAAGCGGGTTCGCTGGGCCTGGCCGTGGTCGGTGACGCCCAGCCGATGAAGCAGGACGGTTTTGACGGCCTGCGGGTTTCCGCGCAGCTGGCGCCGGGGGAGAGCAAAACGATTCCGTACCTGATTACCTGGCACTTCGGCCACGATGCCTATGCGAAGAAGTTCGGCACCGCGGCGGCGGCCGCGGCCTATGTTGCTGGCGATTTTGAACGTCTGGCCGGCCAGACGGCGCTGTGGGCCGCGACCTGGAATGACAGCAGCCTGCCGCAGTGGTTTATGGACCGGGCGATGGCGCCGGCGAGCACCCTGCAGACTTCGAACCTGCAGTTTGCCGGCGATCGGCTGTGGGCCTGGGAGGGCATCGGGGCCGGATCGGGCACCTGCACACATGTTTGGGCCTATGCCCAGGCGATGGCGCGCCTGTTTCCGTCGCTGGAGCGCAACCTGCGCGAGATCACCGATTTCGGTCTTTACCAGATGGAGGACGGCGGCGTTCCGTTCCGGCCGTCGAAGGATAAGAAAAAAGTCGCCATCGACGGGCAGTGCGGCACCGTGCTGCGCTCCTACCGCGAGCACCTGATGTCGGCGGACAACGAATTCCTGAAGCGCAACTGGCCGTCCATCAAGAGCGCGCTCAACTACCTGATTGAGTTCGATAAAAACGACGATGCCTACGACGGCCTGCTTGACGGCGAACAGCACAATACGCTCGATGCCGAGTGGTACGGCAAGGTGCATGTGCTCTGCTCGCTCTACCTCGCGGCACTGCGCGCCGGCGAAGAGATGGCGATTGAAATGGGCGATGCCGATTTTGAAAAGCGCTGCCGCGGTACCTATGAGATGGGCCGCGTGAATATCGAGCAGCTCTATAACGGCGAATACTATGTGCAGCTCGAAGACCCGAACCACCCCGATGCGATCGGCGTCGGCCCCGGCGTTTACATTGATCAGGTCTACGGCCAGTTCTGGGCCAATCAGGTCGGACTCGGCCGGCTCTATAATCAGGAGCACATCCGCTCGGCGCTCAACGCCATCTGGAAATATAACTACCTGACCGATGTCGGCCCGTTCCGCGAGGTGTTCAAGAAGGGCCGCTTCTATGCCTGGAAAGGCGACGGCGGGGTTATTATGTGCTCGTGGCCCAACGGCGGGATCACGGAGAAGCAGCGCGAATTCTGGACCTTCGGTTATTTTAATGAAGTGATGTCCGGCTTTGAGCATCAGGTGGCTGCGCACATGATTGCCGAGCGCGATCCGGAGCTGCTGACCAAAGGGCTGGCTATTATGCGCACGGTGCACGACCGCTATGCGCCGGCCAAGCGCAACCCGTATAATGAAATTGAATTTTCCGACTTCTATGCGCGGGCGATGGCATCGTACGGCAGTTTCCTGGCTGCCTGCGGGTTTGAATACAACGGCCCGGCCGGGATGATCGGCTTTGATCCGGTGATCCATCCGGAAAATTTCCGCGCGCCGTTCACCGCGGCGGAAGGGTGGGGCACGTTCAGCCAGACCGTCGGAGAAAAGGAGATGACGGCGGAACTCGCGGTGAAGTGGGGCCGCGTCAAAGTTAAGACGCTCAAACTGAATCCCCGCAGCCTAAAGATTTCGGAAGCATCGGTAAAGCGCAGCGGGAAAACGGTGAAAGCCCGGCTGGTGAAAAATGAAACCGGCGTTTCTGTTGATCTGGATGTTCCGCTCTTCGTTGATGCCGGTGAGGCATTAACGATTGAACTTCGTTGATGGATGAGTGCTGTATGGAAATGAAAACGCTGCTTACTGGAATGCTGCTTACGGCGGGGGCTGTTTGGTCCGCGGAAAAGCCGAATATCATTGTCTTTCTGACCGATGACCAGGGCTATAGCGATGTGGGCTGTTTCGGTTCGCCGAATATTAAGACGCCGCACTTTGACCGCATGGCGGCGGAGGGCATGCGGTTTACGAGCGCGTATGTCGGCTCGCCGGTCTGCGGGCCGAGCCGGTCGGCGCTGCTGACGGGCAGCTATCCGATCCGTATTGCCGAACCCGGAAATAAAAAGAACCTGCATACGGTGCCGCACACGAAGGAACTGATGATTCCGGAAGTCCTGAAGGAGGCCGGCTATGCAGCGGCCATTCTCGGCAAGTGGCATGCCGGCGATTTTAAAAAACAGGGCCATCCGCTGAATCAGGGGTTCGATTATTTTTTCGGAACCCCGAAGTTTAACGGCGTCACCAAGCTGATTGAGCAGAGTAAGGTCCGTGCGCCGCTGGTCCGCAATCGCGAAGTGGTGGTGGAAGCGATTGAACAGCCGGAGATGGATCAGCTGACGACGTGGTATACGGAGGAGGCGGTTCAGTTTATTACCGCCCATAAGGACCAACCCTTTTTTCTCTATCTCGCGCATAACATGCCGCATGTTCCGCTCGGCGTTTCCGATAAATTCCGCGGGAAATCGGGTGCCGGTTTATACGGCGATGTGATTGAAGAGCTGGACTGGAGTCTGGGCGAAATCCAGAAGACCCTCAAAAAACTGAAGCTCGATGACAAAACGCTGGTGGTCTTTATTTCGGATAACGGGCCTTGGATTGAAGAGGGCGTGATCGACGACCATGCCGGACATGCCGATCCGCTGCGCGGCGCGAAGATGAAATCGTGGGAAGGCGGTCCGCGGGTGCCGTGCATCATGCGCTGGCCGGGAAATATTCCTGCCGGCCGAACCTCAGACGCGATAGTGACCAGCATGGATCTGCTGCCGACCTTCGCCGGCCTGGCCGGGCAGGCCCTGCCGGAGGATCTGACGATTGACGGCAAAGATCTGCTGCCGCTGCTCACCGGCGCCGCGGAAAAATCGCCGCACGATTATTACTATTATTATTGTTACACCGACCTGCAGGCTGTCCGGGATGCGCGCTGGAAGCTGGTGCTGCCCCGCAAAGCGAAGCCGAAGTGGATGGGCTGGTGGGCCCGGATGATCGATGAGGTCAAAACCGTTGAACTCTACGATCTTGAAAACGATAAAGCCGAAACGGTTAACGTGGCGGCGCAGCATCCGGAAATTGTTGCGCGCCTGATGAAACAGATCGAGGCCGCGCGTACCGAACTCGGCGATGCCGGCACCATCGGCGCCGGCGCCCGATTTTATGACAACGCGGAAAAGCGCCCGGGGATCGCGAAATACAAAAAATGGGCGGCACCACATTTGGAATAAACAGTTCAACCGGACGGAAGCGAGAATCTAATGGAGCGAAGGGTGAGAAAATTTATGGGTGTGGTGCTGCTGGCGGCGGCCTTGGCCGGCGGTGGGGCAACAGCGGTTGGACGGCCTAATTTTGTGGTTATTCTGACCGATGACCAGGGCTATGCCGATTTGGGCTGTTTCGGCGGAACGCAGTTGCAGACGCCGCGCATTGACCGAATGGCGGCGGAAGGCGCAATGCTGACGGATTTTTATGCGGCGGGCTCGGTCTGCACGCCGTCGCGGTCGGCCCTGATGACCGGCAGCTACCCGAAGCGGATCGGCCTGGCCGACGGGGTGTTCCTGGCCGGGGATGCCCGCGGGCTGAATCCGAAGGAGATCACGATGGCCGAGATGCTGAAGGCGGCGGGCTATGCCACCGGCATGTTCGGCAAGTGGCACCTTGGCGACCAGCCGGAGTTCCTGCCGACGCGTCAGGGGTTTGATGAATTTTTCGGCATTCCTTACAGCCACGATATCCACCCGTTTCACCTGAACGACAAGAAACATCATTTTCCGCCGCTGCCGCTGCTGAACATGGAGACGGTGATTGAAGAGGAGCCCGACGCGGATTACCTGACCCAGCGGATTACCGAGCGGGCGGTCCGTTTTATTGAACAGCATAAAGCCGAGCCGTTTTTTCTCTATATTCCGCACCCGGCGCCGCACCGGCCGATTCATATGTCGCCGCCGTTTATGGAGGCTGTTCCGGATGAGATTAAAGCGAAGCTGGAAAATGAACAGCGGATTGATTATCTGACGCGCGATACCATGTACAACTATGCGATCCGCGAGATCGACTGGTCGGTGGGGCAGATTCTCGATGCGCTCAAAGCCAACGGCATCGATGAAAATACCGTGGTGGTTTTCACATCGGACAACGGGCCGTCTATCGGAAATGCTGCGCCGTTTACGGGCAGAAAAGGCAGTTCGTATGAAGGCGGGATGCGGGTGCCGGGCATCATCCGCTGGCCCGGCACCCTGCCGGCCGGACAGGTTATTGATGAAGTGCTGACGGCCATGGACCTGTTTCCAACCTTTGGGAAACTCGCCGGCGCCGAAATTCCGGCCGACCGCGTGATTGACGGCGAGGATATCTTTCCGGTGCTGATGGAGGGAGCGCCCAGCCCGCACGAGGCCTTTTTCTATTACAAAGGGAATGCGCTCAAAGCGGTGCGGTCCGGCGAGTGGAAGCTGCATTTCGGCAAAGCCCAGGGCAGCGCGGGGAAGGGGAACCGGGGCAAGGGTTCCAGCTCGCCGGTCATGGCGCTGTATAATCTTGAGGCGGACCCGGGTGAAAAGCATAACCTGCTGCAGGCCCATCCCGAAACCGCCGCCCGCCTGAGCAGGCTGGCCGAAGGGTTTAAAGCGGAACTGGCGCAGCACAGCCGCCCGGCAGGCGCGGCGGAAAATCCTGCAGCGTTGACGAAAAGGATCAACTAATAGGGATCGGCGAACTGGGTTTTATGCGGGGTATGAAAATGAAGAGCATGTTAGAACGGAGCAGAAAATGAGATGGTTATTAAAATGCACGGCAAGCTTCAGGGCCGCCCTTTCGGCGCTCTTCTGGGGCGCTGCCGCGGCCGCCGTTTGCGCGGCGCCGGGCCAAGCGATTGATCCCTATGCCGTTACGGCAAACAACGTGGTGATGGCTGCGCCGACGGTGCTGCCGCTGGATCCCGATGCGGTGAACATGCTGGCGCCGAACCTCGGGCAGATGGAGGGCAGCATGCGCCCGGTGGTCAAAAATTATATGATCCTGTGGTGCGCGGCAAAAAAAGCGGGGCCCTCCCGCGTCGAGTGGACGGTCGAGGTGCCGGCGGCCGGGGAATACGGCGTTACGGCGTCTGCGAAGGGGAAAGGATCCCGTCTGGCGGTTACCTGTAACGGGCAGAAACAGGAGGCAACCCTGGAAGAGTCCGATTGGCACCGCATTGAACTGGGAAAAATCAGGCTGAAAGCAGGGGAAAACAAGGTGTCGCTGCACATCGAATCGGCGGCTTCCGGGAAGGGGAAGAGCGCCGGGAATTTTGCATTAAGCGCGCTTGAGCTGGCGCGGCCGCAGGCAAGGGAGGCGGTTTTTAAGGATGCGATGTCGATGCGGAAGCAGCCGGACTGGTTCAAAGATGCCGGATATGGGCTGATGTTTCAGTGGACCAACCGCGCAACCCCGCCCGAGGGAAAAATCAAGGCGTGGGAGCAGAAGGTTCGTGATTTTGATCTCGATCAGTTTATGGAACTGGTCGATGCCTCCGGCGCGGCCTATGTGGTTTGGTCGATTACGTGGGGCGGCCAGTACATCTCCGCGCCGGTGAAGTCGCTGGACCAGCTGATCGCCGGCCGCACCACCCGCCGCGACCTGCTGGGGGAGATGGCGGAGCGGCTTCATGAGAAAGGGGTCCGGTTGATTTTCTACTACCACTACGGCTACGACTGCTATCACTCGCAGGATGAGGAGTGGCTCGAAGCCGCCGGCGGATACAAGGCGGATAAAACCGAACTCTTCACAAACTGGAAACGCATCGTTTCGGAAGTGGGGGCCCGCTGCGGAGATAAGCTGGATGGCTGGTGGTTTGACGGCGGCGCCCGTTACCTGAACTGCCACTTCGACGGATCTTCTGGAGCGGAGGGAATGATGAGTGCTCCTTTCAGGGAGCTGACCGCCGCCGCCAGAACGGGCAATCCGGAGCGGTTGGTTGCGTATAATTCCTGGGTCAAACCCCGCGTAACCGAATATCAGGATTATTACGGCGGCGAAGGCAAAAAGTCGTTCAGGCCGGCGGAGCTGGAAAACGGGGTTTTCAAGAGCGGACGCCAGCAGGGACTCCAGGCGCATGGGTGTTTTATCCTGGAGCGCAGGTGGGGGCATATCGAGGAAAATACCCCGATTCCGAAGCCGAAATACAGCGTGGAAAAACTGGCGGGATATGTGAAGCAGGCGCGGCAGAACCGCTACCCGATTTCGATCAACCTGGAAATGTATGAAGATGGTTCCGTCTCGCCGGCGTCGCTGGCGCTGCTGAAAGAGCTGAAAGCCGCGGTCCGTTAACCCCTGCATGCAGATACATATGAGAAAAACGATGATGAACCTATTACACGTTAGTTCTACTCCGCAAATCGGCTCCGGAACGCTGAGAAAACAGATTTTGATCTCGGGTTTAGCCCTGTCCGTAACGGTGCAGGTTTGGGCCTACGGCGAAGCAAAAAGAAAGCTGAATGATTACCGCGCCGGGCTGATGGCCGAATCGGCCAGCGAGCTGACCGGCAAGGCCGCGGCGCCGGAATCGGCGGACACATTGTGGTATCGGCAGCCGGCGCGGAACTGGAACGAGGCGCTGCCGGTCGGCAACGGGCGGCTCGGCGGCATGGTTTACGGCGGCATCAGCCGCGAGTGGATTCAGCTGAACGAGGATTCGCTCTGGTCGGGCGCGGCGGTTGATTATTTCAAGCCGGATTGCCCGGCCGTAATTCAGCAGGCGCGGGAGATGATCTTTGCAGGAAACTACGGCGGCGCCGAAAAGCTCATTAAAAAAGAGTTTCTGAGCAGCCGTTTTCCTTCCGGGACGCATACCTATCAAATGCTGGGTGATCTGGAGCTGACCTTTCCGGCGGCGGCGCAGGTGAAGGACTACCGCCGGGAGCTGGATCTGGACCAGGCCGCCGCCCGCGTTCAATACGAAGTGGACGGCGTAAAATACCTGCGTGAAGTTTTTTCCAGCCCGGCGGATGACGTCATTGTCGTGCGCATCAGTGCCGACCAGCCCGGCCGGGTGGAGTTCGAGGCCGCGCTGCGGCGCGAATATCACGCGGCTGTACGGACCGAAGGCCCTGACACGGTGGTCCTGTCCGGCCAATGCCGCAGTATTTTGGAGAAGACCCGGCCTTCCGGAGCGGCGGGTGTTCAGTTTGCGGCGCATATGCAGGTGATTCCCGAGGGCGGCACGGTGACGGCCGCGGCGGGCAGCCTTTGCGTCAAGGGGGCGGATGCGGCGGTGATTCTTATTACGGCGGCGACCGATTTCCGCGGCGAAGATCCGCTGGCGCTCAGCCGCAGACAGCTGGATCAGGCCGCCGGTAAAACATACCGGGACCTGCTGACCGCCCACACGGCGGAACATCAGCGCCTGTACCGCCGCGTTCAACTGGATCTGGGCGGCGGCGAGGCTGCGCAGCGGCCCACCGATGAGCGGCTCGAATTGCTCGAAGAGGGGGGCGCACCGGATCTGCAGCTCATTACGCTCTACTTTAATTTCGGCCGCTACCTGATGATCTCGAGCTCCCGTCCCGGCGGGATGGCGACGAATCTGCAGGGGCTCTGGGCCGACGGCTATACGCCGCCGTGGAATGCGGATTATCACATCAACATTAACATCCAGATGAATTACTGGATGGCCGAGCCCTGTAACCTGTCTGAATGTCATGAACCCTTTTTCGACTATATAGAGTCGCTCGTGCCGGGCGGGCGCAAAGCGGCGCGGGCCCAGTTCGACTGCGGCGGCTTCGTTGCGGGGCACACGTCGGACATCTGGGGCAATGCCTGGCTGTTCGGCAACAACCGCTACGGCATGTGGGTGACCGGGCCGGCGTGGTGTACCCGTCATTTCTGGGAACACTGGCTCTTTTCCGGAGACCGTTCATTCCTCGAAGAGCGCGCCTATCCGATTATGAAGGCGGCCTGCGAATTTTTTGTCGATTTCCTGGTGGAGGATCCCGAAACCGGCAGGCTGGTGTCGGGCCCGACGACTTCGCCGGAGAACAATATCAATGCGCCGGACGGGACAAAAAATGCGTGCCTGTCCATGGGTCCTGCGATGGATCAGCAGATTATCTATGAGCTGTTCACCCACACCATCCGGACCTCGGAAATCCTGGATAAGGACGCGGCTTTCCGGGAGCAGCTGAAAACGATGCGGGCGCAGCTGGCGGATCCGGTGAAGATCGGTGCCGACGGCCGTGTGCTGGAGTGGCAGGAGGGGCTGGAGGAAGTCATGCCGGGGCACCGCCATATTTCGCACCTCTATGCGCTGCATCCCTCCTGGCAGATTTCGCCCGGAACGACGCCCGAGTGGGCGGCCGCGGCGCGTAAAACGATCGATCATCGGCTGGCGAACGGCGGCGGGCATACCGGCTGGAGCCGCGCGTGGATCATCAACTTTTTTGCGCGCCTGCTGGACGGCGAAAAATGCGCGGAAAACCTTCAGGCGCTGCTGGTGAAATCCACCCTGCCGAACCTGCTGGATGTGCACCCGCCGTTCCAGATCGACGGCAACTTCGGCGCGGCGGCCGGGATTGCTGAAATGCTGCTGCAGTCGCACGAGGGGGCCAATGACGGAACACCGGTCATTGTGCTCCTGCCGGCACTGCCGAAGGCCTGGGCGGACGGCTCGGTTAAAGGGTTAATGGCGCGCGGCGGTTTTGAGGCGGAGCTGGCCTGGAAGGACGGTGAGCTCACAGCGGCCGCCCTGCTGTCGACGCGGGGCGGCGCATGCCGGGTCCGCTGCGGCGGAAAAGAGCTGGCACTGAAAACCAAAGCGGGCGAGCGGGTCGACCTGCAGGACCTCATGTGAAATAGGTGAAGCGAATGAAACGAATACTGACAAGTTTACTGGTGCTGGGCCTGGTCTCCGCCGCCGCGGCGGATGAAGACCGGCCCAATGTCATCCTGATCAATGCCGATGACCTGGGCATCGGCCTGCTGGGAGCGTACGGCCAGCAGCTGATCACCACGCCGAACATCGACCGGCTGGCGGCGGAGGGGATGAAGTTTAATAATTATTACGGCGGCGTTTTCTGTGCCGTGTCCCGCTGGACCCTGATGACCGGCATGCACGACGGCCGGATCGGCGGCTGGAAGCACAATAGTGCGGGAATGCTGATGGCCCTGGACAAACAGAAGGTTCCGGAGCCGGAATATACCGAGCGCTTCAATGCTAAGGTGAAAGCCTCTTCCGAGCCGATTCCGGACAGCGAAATCTTCCTGGCGCAGGTGGCGCAGCAGGCCGGCTATAAAACCGCGCAGTTCGGAAAGCTGGATGTCGGTTTCCTGACCAATCACGAACGGGTGAAACGCTTTGGGTGGGATTACTATGAAGGCTTCTTCAGCCACACGCGCTGCCACGGCTTTTATCCGCCGTATCTCTGGCGCAACGGCGAAAAGTTTTTCCTGGAGGGCAACACCCAGATCAACTGCGGCAAGATGTCGGAAAAAGGCGATGAACCGGTCGGATCCGGCGGCGAGACCTATTCGCAGCAGGTGTTTATTGAAGGGGTCCTCAAGTATATCCGCGAGCATAAGGACGAGCCGTTTTTCCTCTATCATCCCACGCAGCTGCCGCACGGGCCGGTGGCGATCCCCGAACTGCATCCGGACTTTGCCGATGCGCCCGGGCTGTCGCTGGCAGAGAAAAAATATGCCTCGATGGTCAAAATGCTCGACGATCATGTGGGGCTGATTATGCAGGAGCTGAAGGCGCAGGGCATCGATGAAAAAACCATCGTCCTGTTTACCTCCGACAACGGGCATGAGCTCTATTACGGCCCCAAGAAAAACTGCTTTAAAGTGAATGCGGAGGGCGAAAAAACCAACCTGACGGATAACAAGTGGCGCACGTCTGAAGGCGGCGATGTGTTTGACGGCGCCGGCGGGCGCGCCGGCATCAAGCGCACGACGTATCAAGGCGGCATTCAGTGTCCGCTCATTGTCCGCTGGCCGGGCCGCGTGGCGCCGGGGTCGGAAACGGATCTGCTCAGCACGCACTACGATTTTATGGCCACTTTGGCTGAGCTGGTTGGCGGGGATCTGCCGGCCGGAAAAGACAGCCTCTCCTACCTGCCGACCCTGCTGGGAAAACCGCAGGAGCAAGTGCATGACTATGTGGTCGTCAACAACCGCTTCAACAAGATGGCGCGGACCTGCCTGATCGCCCGCGACGGCTGGAAGCTGGTGGAAGTGGACCGGGAGAAAGATCAGTTCCAGCTCTACAACCTGAACGAGGACCATGAGGAACGGCATGACCTCAGTGCCCGTTATCCGGAAAAAGTATCGGTCTTAAAACAGCGCCTGCTGCGCGAGCTCGATTCCGAGCGTCCCGATCTGATGAGTGCGGAATAGCATGAAGCATGTGTTTATCGCGCGGCGCTCTCCCAATCTGCCCGCCCGTGAACCGGCCTTGTACGGTTGACATCCCCCATAGAAGGGCTGGAATGGCTGAGGAACGATGCCTTCCAGCCGTCTTCGCTGGGTGCTTCCCGGCTGGAGCCACGGCGGGACGCAACGCGAGGCTGGCCGAAGGCGGCCCAACGTCTCGCAAGCTCAACCGTTCCAGCCCTGCAAACATCAGCTCGCTGAGCCGGCCGCATCCCGCATAGCAATTACGCAGAGAAATAGGTCCGTAAAAAATACTGATCTTTCAGCCGGATACTGAAAACCGAGGACCGATCCTTTTGTCCAACGTGAAGCAGCGTAGATCCCTAGAAAACGATCCTGTTTGTCCTGTAAATCCTGTCAAAAAAACTCTTTCCGCAGTTTGCTGGTTTCCGCAGTTGGGAACTCGGTATTCTCCGTGTCCTCTGTGGCAGATCAAAAGGCTCAGTTCCGTCATTTAGTCATCCAGAAAGCGGTCGTTCCTTGTTTTTCAGCTTAAATCGGATTGTTCGAGGTCGTTGGTTTTGCGGAATTGGGTGGGGCTGGTGCCTTTGTGTTTTTTGAAGAAGCGGGAGAAGTAGTATTCGTCGTTGAAGTTGAGTGCGGCGGCGATTTCCCCGATTCGCAAGGGGGTGTACAGCAGCATTTCGGCGGCCTGATCGACGAGGCGGCGCTGGAGGAAGGTTTTGAGCGGCAGGCCGAAATCGCGCCGGAAATTTTTTGAGAGCATATCGCGGCTGATTCCGGCGGCCTGGGCGAGGTCGTTGATGGTGAGCTGGGCGTCGGGCCTTTTTTCAATCTGTTCGAAAAGGATTTGGTAGCGTTCGCCGAGGAACAGCAGTTCCGGCAGCCGGCCTTCGTCCTGATTCATGAAGGTGCCTGAATACTTCAGCAGCAGCGCCTGGAGCATCAGGATATCGCGGGGTGCATCGGTGTGATCCATCAGCTCCTTCACCTGCGTGATTTCCTGTTCGGATATTTCCGCTGCACGGCAGTCGTTGATACCGTCGAGCAGGTCAAAGCAGCCGAACATTTCGAGCAGGTAGTGGAAGGCTACGACGCCGGTGCCTTGTTCAAAGCGGAAGGAGAGGTCGGCATTTTTCGGCATGAAATAGATGTGGTTGGTGCGGAGTTTGATTTCGTTGATTACGCGGCCGCCATCCATATGCCGGATAAATCCGCCGCTGCTGCGGAAGATAAAGAAGAGGCGGTTCATCGGGAAGGTATTGCTGCCTTCCCATGCGAAATCGTGCAGGCACAGGGCATGGTTGACTTTGGTCCGCAGCCGGTTGGCGGTTTGAAGAAAGGCGGTGTTGTGCATGCTTAATTCCTAATCCAGTAAAGTTTTAACCACCCGCTGCGCTAGAGGACACAGAGGCTCAGAGGGCTGTGGACTATCTAATCCTCTGTGCCTCCGTGAACTCTGTGGTGAAAAATCTGCCGCAAATATAATTGAGAGCGAACAGCGTGCAATTTTGTCATTTGAATGAGTGATTCCTAAAAGTATAAATCTAAAACTAGAAAGTGCATTATAAAAAACTGATATTTACCTTATATTGACAAAATAATGATGATGGAGAAAACGGAATGACCAACGCAAATGAGCATCCCGGCGCGCTGTACCGGAAAACAATCCCGGAGGATAAGCTGCTGGATTCGGCGTGGGTGGAGTCGCTGACGGAGCGGGGGCACGAGCTGGATGCGGGCATCTGCGGCTCCAAGGCGGACGATACGCTGAAGTATATCGGGATGCCGGTCGGCGGGATTGGATGCGGTACGGTTTATCTGAGCGGCGACGGCCGCCTTTATGTCTGGGATATCTGGAGCGACGGCCATCAGGGTGTTGTGCCGAATACGATTCCGCTGCCGGACGGCTTTCCCGGATTCCGCGGTGTGGAAGAGGTGCCGGTGTGGTGCGGGTCGAATTATATGCGGCCGCCGACCGTTGAAGCCTTTCCGCCGTCGTTTTCGCAGGGATTCGGCCTGCGGCTGCAGGATGGGACGTTTCGGAAATTTGAAAGCGCGGACTGGGCATCGGTGGAGTTTACGGGCCGCTGGCCGGTGGGCTCGGTTTTGTATCAGGATGCCGCGTGCCCGATTCGGGCAAAGCTGCATGCTTATTCGCCGTTCATTCCTTTAAACGTCGACGATTCATCCATTCCGGTCACGGTGATGCGGTATGAGCTGACCAACGCATCGGACCGGCCGGTGTCGGCGGAGCTGGTCGGCTGGCTGGAAAACATGAGTCATGCAGAGGACAAGAACGCAGAGGGTGTGTTCTCCAGTAACCCACGACTGACCACGTTGAGCCATGCCTGCACGATGCAGGTGCCTGACCCCGTTACGCAGTGGGGCGAGGTGGGGGAATCGCCCGGTGTGCATGAAGGTACAATGGCGCTGTCGTTTCTGGGGGCCGGGGAGCGGACTGCGGTCGATCAGGTTCCCGGTATCAGCGCAGCCGTTCGGCTGCAGCCCGGCGAAAGCCGGGAGTTTACCTTCCTCATTTCGTGGCATTTTCCAGTGGTGCGTATTGCTGAAGACTACAGCTGGCGGACCATCGCGTGCGAAAATGAATATGCTGCGCGCTTTGCGGATGCCGAGGCCGCGGCGGCCTATACGGCGGAACACTTTGAGCGCCTTTCGTCGCAGACCCAGCTGTGGGTGAACACCTGGAACGATTCCACGCTGCCGCAGTGGCTGCTGGACCGGACGATCGTTACGGCCGATACGCTGCAGACTGCCAACTGTAATCTTCTGGCCGACGGTAAGGGCGGCCGGTTCTGGGCGTGGGAGGGAATCCGCCTCTGCCACGGCACCTGTACGCATGTCTGGCACTATGCGCAGGCGGCGGCCCGCCTGTTTCCTGCGCTTGAACGGAACCTGCGCGAAAAGACCGACTATGGTTCTGCGCAGCAGCCGGACGGCCTGGTGCCGTTCCGCGGCACGATTGAAGCCGGTGAGGACGGCGGCATTGCCATCGACGGACAGTGCGGCACGGTGCTGCGTTCCTACCGCGAGCACCTGCTCAGTGCGGATGACTCCTTCCTGAAAACCTGCTGGCCGAAAATCAGGCTGGCGCTGGAATACCTGATTGATTTTGACCGAAACGATGGAAACCTGGACGGCCTGCTGCACGGGCAGCAGCACAACACGCTGGATGCCGCGTGGTACGGCAAGGTGCCCGCCATCAGTTCGCTCTACATTGCCTCGCTGCGCGCCGGCGCAGCCATGGCCGAGCGGATGGGCGATGCCGCATTTGAAGGCCTGTGCCGCGGGCTGTATGAAAAGGGCCGGCGGAATATCGAGAAGCTCTACAACGGCGAATACTACGTTCAGGAAGAGGATTCGAACCACCCCGAGGCGATCGGCGTCGGCCCAGGCGTTTACATCGACCAGGTGATCGGCCAGTTCTGGGCCAATCAGCTGGGGCTCGGGCGGCTCTATGACGAAGAGCATATCCGGTCTGCACTCAACGCGCTGTGGAAGCATAACTTTGTGCCGGACGTCATGGCCTTCCGCGAAACCTTCCGCAAGGGGCGGTACTACGCCTGGGAGGGCGATGCCGGACTGATTATGTGCTCGTGGCCGAACGGCGGGCTGAAGGATGACTTCATGAACCACTGGCAGTATGACTATTTTAACGAGTGCATGACCGGATTCGAATACCAGGCCGCCGCGCATATGGTGGCGGAGGGAACGCCGGAGCTGGTGACGCAGGGCCTCGCCGTCACGCGCGCGGTTCACGACCGCTACGCACCGGCCAAGCGGAATCCGTACAACGAGATTGAGTGTTCGGATCACTATGCGCGCGCCATGTCATCGTATGCGGTGTTCCTGGCGGCCTGCGGGTTCGAGTATGACGGCCCGGCCGGCGTGATCGGTTTTGATCCGGTGATCCATCCCGAGCATTTCCGTGCGGCGTTCACCGCGACGGAAGGGTGGGGCACGTTCAGCCAGAGCGTCGGCGCAGAAGAGATGACGGCCGAGCTGTCCGTGAACTGGGGGTCGCTTTCGCTGCAGTCGGTCCGGCTGAATCCGCAGCACCTGAAGGTTTCGCTTGCCGTTGTGACGGCCGGCGGAAAAGCGGTCGGCGCCAAGCTGGTGCCGCATGGGCGCGGCGTTTCGGTTGAGTTTGATGCACCGCTTACCGTCACCGCCGGCCAGGCGGTGAGGGTTGAGCTCCGCTGATCCGCAGGCTGCCGCTGCGGTGAGGACGTTTTGCCGGCGCCGGGCGGTGTTTACGGGTCAGCGATGCAGCTGGTTGATCTTTGCCAGTTCGGCTGCGCCGGGGCAGAGTTTGTCTTCGGCGAGTTCGCGCAGGGGGATCTGGGTGGTGTGCATGGTTTCGTGGATCTCCTTGGCCTCTTCGTCGATGAAGAGAATGCCGGTGAGCACTTTTTCCTGCGCTTTATATTCCTGCATCATCGAGAGGGCGGAGCTGCGGCTGTGGATGTCGTGTTTCATATCCAGCTTGTGGAGGTTGAGGACCGAGCCGTCATGCATGGTCACCTTTTCGTCGGTGCCCTCGTCGTAATCGGCCGTAATCTCTTCCGCGTGCGGTACATAGTCGACCGTATTGGTGGAGGCCATGTGCTGGCGGATGTAGTCGTAGGCTTTGGTGGAGCCCGGTACGTTGTTGAACGTGACGCAGGGGGAGATGACGTTGATGAAGGCGAAGCCCCGGTGGGCAATGGCGGCCTGGATGATCGGCACGAGCTGCTTTTTGTCGCCGGAAAAGCTGTTGGCCACAAAGGTGGCGCCGAGCTGCAGCGCGATGGCGCAGAGATCGATCGGTTCGAGGGCGTTGGGTTCGCCTTTTTTGGAGGTGGAGCCGATGTCGGTGGTGGCGGAATCCTGGCCTTTGGTGAGGCCGTAGACCCCGTTGTTTTCGCAGATGTAGACCATGTTGACGTTGCGCCGCACGGCGTGGACAAACTGGCCCATGCCGATGGAGGCGGTGTCGCCGTCGCCGGAAACGCCGATGTAGAGCAGGTCGCGGTTGGCCATATTGGCGCCGGTGGCCACGGAGGGCATGCGGCCGTGCACCGAATTAAAGCCGTGGGAGCTGCCGAGGAAATAGGTCGGCGTTTTGGAGGAGCAGCCGATGCCGGAAAGCTTGGCGACGCGGTGCGGGGGAATCGACATTTCAAAGCAGGCGTCGCGGATGGCCGCGCTGATGGAGTCGTGGCCGCATCCGGCGCAGAGGGTCGAGACGGCGCCTTCGTAGTCCTTGGATGTATAGCCGAGGTCGTTCTTGGGCAGGTTGGGGTGGCGGAAGGTTGGAATTTTATAGCTCATGATCGGCTCCTAGTAAAAGCGGCTCCGGCGGCGCGGTGAGGTGGTGGTCTGCAGGATCCAGTCGCGGATTTCGTGGCGGATGTAGCGGGCGGTGATCGGACTGCCGTCGTAGTGCAGCAGCGGCACGAGGCGTTCCGGATCGTATTCATATTCATTGATCAGCAGGGTACGCATCTGGGCATCGCGGTTCTGCTCCACCACAAAGACATATTCATGCTCATCGATGAACCGGCCGACTTCGTCCGGGAACGGAAAGGACTGGATGCCCATGCTGTCGAGCGAGATGCCGTGGAGGTCGTTGAGGTGGTGCAGGGCCTCCAGCGTGGCGGCCTCGGAGGTTCCGTAGTGGACGACGCCGACGGTGCAGGGCTTATCGGTTTTGCGGATGATCGGCTGCGGCACATATTGGGCGGCGGTTTTCCATTTCCGCTGCAGGCGCTCCATGTTCTCGATGTATTTCTCGCCGTTTTCCGTGTAGGCCGCGTACTCATCCTTCGAGGTGCCGCGGGTGAAGAAGGAACCTTTGGTCGGGTGGGTGCCGGGATAGGTGCGGTAGGGGATGCCGTCGCCGTCAACGTCGAGGTAGCGGCCGAAGCGCTCGGTCATGTTTTCGAGGTCTTCGGCCGTATAGACTTTGCCCCGGTCGTAGGTTCGGGCGTCGTCCCATTCAAACGGATCCGACATGTTGTCGTTCATGCCCAGATCGAGGTCGGACAGGATGATGACCGGCGTCTGGAAGCGCTCCGCCAAGTCGAAGGCCCGCGCGGTATATTCAAAGCACTCTTTCGGGGTCGAGGGATAGAGGCAGATATGTTTGGTGTCGCCGTGCGAGGCATAGGCCGCGGCCATCACGTCCGACTGCTGGGTGCGCGTCGGCATGCCGGTGGAGGGGCCGGCGCGCTGGACATCGATCAGCACCGAGGGGATTTCGGCGAAGTAGGCCAGGCCGAGAAACTCGTTCATGAGCGACAGGCCGGGGCCGCTCGTGGCGGTGAAGGCGCGCGCGCCGTTCCAGGAGGCGCCGATCACCATGCCGATGGCGGCGAGCTCGTCTTCCGCCTGCACGATGGCGTAGTTTTTCTCGCCGGTTTCGGAATCGACGCGGAATTTACGGCAGTAGCGCGAAAAGTTGTCGATGATGGATGTGGAGGGGGTGATCGGGTACCAGGCCGAGACGGTGGCGCCGCCGTACACGGCCCCCAGGCCGCAGGCTTCGTTGCCGTCGATCAGGATTTTATTGCCCACATTGTCGCGGCGCTCGATGCGGTAGGCAATCGGGCACGCGTGGAGTTCTTTGGCGAGCTGGTATCCGGCTTCCACGGCCTGCACGTTCGGGGTGATCAGTTTTTCTTTTCCCTTAAACAGGTCGCTGATGAGCTGGCTGAACGCTTCAAGTTCCATATCGAACAGGGCGGCCAGTGCGCCGACATACATAATGTTGCGGAAGAGCTGGCGCTGCCGCGGGTTTTCGTACAGTTCGCGGCACTTTTCGGTGAACGGGATGCCGATGAAATCGATGTCATCGCGCAGCAGTTCGGGCGGCAGCGGTTTGGTGGAGTCGTAGATGAAGTAGCCGCCTTTCTCCACCTCCTTAATATCGCGCTCCATGCTTTGGGGGTTCATGCCGACCATGATGTCGATGCCGCCGCGCCGGCCGAGAAAGCCGTTTTCGTTGATGCGGACTTCGTACCAGGTGGGGAGCCCCTGAATGTTGGACGGGAAGATGTTTTTCGGACTGATGGGAACGCCCATACGGAAGACCGCGCGGCTGAACAGCTTGTTGGCGCTGGCGGATCCTGTGCCGTTGATGTTGGCGAACTTGATGACAAACTGATTGATGATGATGTCGCGTTTCATTGGTTCTGATCCTCGGTGGTTTCCTGGTCCGGAAGCCCGGCATTCTGGTCTAGGCGGTGGTAGGATTTCGGCGAAATATAGAGAAACTTCTGCATGTCCCACGCGGAGGTCGGGCAGCGCTCCGCGCACAGGCCGCAGTGCAGGCAGACGTCCTCGTCTTTCACCATCACGCGCCCCGTTGCGAGGTGGTCGGAAACAAAGAGCGGCTGGCCGAGGTTGAGTGCCGGGACGGTCAGGCTGCGGCGCATTTCCGCTTCGTCCTGGTTTTCGGTAAAGGTCAGGCAGTCCACCGGGCAGATGTCGATGCAGGCATCGCACTCGATGCATTTTTCGGCGGAGAAGACGGTTTCCACATCGCAGTTGAGGCAGCGCTGCGCCTCTTCGACGGCGGTGGGCACGTCAAAGCCCAGTTCGACTTCGATGGTGTGGCTCTTGATGGCTTCGTTCAGGTCCAGGTGCGGAACGGCATGGCGGTGCTCTTCGGTTACGGAGCTCGCATAGCTCCAGTCGTGAATGCCCATTTTCTGGGAGAGCAGGTTGGTGCTCGGGTCCGGGCGTTCCGTCAGTTCTTTGCCGTGCAGGAACAGGTCGATCGAAAGGGCCGCCTGATGGCCGTGCGCCACGGCCGTAATGATGTTTTTCGGGCCGAAGGCCGCATCCCCGCCGAAAAAGATTTTCGGGTTGGTGGATTGAAAGGTCAGCTCGTCCACTTTGGCCATGCCGCGCTCATCGAACTCGATGCCGATATCGCGTTCGATCCAGGGAAAGGCGTTGGCCTGCCCGATCGCCAGCAGCACCAGGCTGCACGGAATGGTTTCCTGCCGGCCGACGGGCGTGAAGGTTTCGCGGCCCTCTTCATCCACGGAATACTCGATCACCTCGAATTTCATGGCCTTGAGTTCGCCGTCTTCGACCAGGTATTCGAGCGGGCTGTGGTTTTCGATGATCGGAATGCCTTCGGCCTGGGTGTCTTCGATTTCCCAGGGGGAGGCGACCATGGCGGAGATCGGGGTGCGGAGAAGCACTTTGACGTTCTTTGCGCCGAGGCGCAGCGCCGTGCGGCAGCAGTCCATGGCCGTATTGCCGCCGCCGATAACGATGACGTCTTCGGGGGCGTGGGTCAGGTGGCCGAAGGCGACCTGGGCCAGCCACTGCACGCCGACCTGGATGTTCTTGCCGCCGTCGCCTTCCCAGCCCGGCAGTTTGAGCTGCCGGCCGGTCGGTGCGCCGGTGCCGACGAATACGGCATCGTATCCCTGGCCGAGCAGTTCGGTCATGCTTTCGACGCGGTGGTTGAAATGCGCATTCACGCCCATGTCGAGAATGTAGCCGGTCTCTTCGTCGATCACGGTGGCGGGCAGCCGGAAGGAGGGAATCTGCTGGCGCATGAACCCGCCGGCTTTGCCGGTCGATTCGAACAGGTCGATTTCATAGCCGAGCGGCATGAGGTCGCGGCAGACGGTGAGCGCCGCCGGGCCGGCGCCGATGACGGCCAGTTTAAACCCGTTTTTTTCGGTTGGGATTTTCGGCATCCGGTCCCGAATGTCCTCCTTCAGGTCGGCGCAGACGCGCTTGAGCCGGCAGATGGCAACGGGCTTGTCTTCGATGCGCCCGCGGCGGCAGGCCGGCTCGCAGGGGCGGTCGCAGGTGCGGCCGAGAATGCCGGGAAAAACATTCGACTCCCAGTTGATCATATAGGCGTCAGTGTAGCGGCCGGCGGCGATCAGGCGGATGTATTCCGGCACGGGGGTGTGCGCAGGGCAGGCATACTGGCAGTCGACGACTTTGTGGAAGTACTCCGGGTGGTTCGTATCTGTGGGATTCACGCTATGTTTCTCCAAGCTTCCTATTAATAAAGGGGGAATACACCCCGAGTTAACAGTCTTTTCCATGGTCACGGCAATATAAATCACAGAGTTGTCCGTAAATCAGCATTAAAATACTTAATTCGGTCCGGGGCGGTTTTCCGCCCGCGGCGCCGGCGGCTTTTCGGCGGCCGGATTCGGGGATCGATGGGTTGAAACCGCGGGCGGCGGGCCGAATGCAGGCGGCGCGCGGGATTCGGGGAGCGGGGTGGAGTCTTTGCCCAGATCTGCCCTGTGCCGGCCAAATGCGGCGGTTTACCGCATAAACAGGCAAATAATGAGAAAAAGTACGGCTTTTCCTTTGACGTCCCGTGAATTGAAGTGGCATAAAATCCCACAAAAGGGAGCACTGTGGAGCGTAAGGGATGAATGGACTGCAAAATATACCGGCACTGTTCGTGGGATCATTCACGCATTCGCTGGATGCCAAGCGCCGTATGATTTTTCCGTCGGCCTGGCGGCATTTGGCAGGGGAGTCCAACCAGCTGTTTGCCTTTCCGCACCCGGAGGAGAAGTGTCTCTACCTCTATACGGCCGCGGAAATGATGCGCCGTATCGATTCCCTGCGGAACGGCGGCTCCATGGATGCCAACGATCAGCAGGCTATCCGCTCGATTACTGCCGGCGCGGAACTGCTGGCGTGGGATGCGCAGGGGCGGATCCGGATCGGTGAAAACCTGCTGGCCCATGTGGAGGTTAAGGAGCAGATCGTATTGGTCGGCGCACTCACGCGTATTGAGCTGTGGAGTGCAGAGAATTTTGATTTGGCGCTGCCGCAGGAGTCGTCGGCGGCGGAGAATGTATTTTTCGGCGGTTATTAAGGCGCACGGGCGAAAGGAGAAAAGGAATGAGCATGTTGGATGTAGCAAAATATCTGAGCTATTCACGCTCCATTGACAATTCAAAGGACGGCGAGCGCACTTTCAGCCTCAAGCAGGCGAATTCGGGCCGGCTCTTCTCCTGTCTGTACGGGGACCGCACGCACTGGATTTTCGGCCGGGTACAGGCGCAGGGCGAACAGTTCGCCGCCCGCGGGAGAGATATTTAAGGATTTGGGCAGGCCGATTGGGCAGGCCGGGCGGTGGACGCCTTGCTCTCAATCGGACCGCTGAAACCGGAAAGCAGTTATGAAACATATTCCCGTCATGCTCAGCGAGTGCCTCGAGGCCCTCATCACGGACCCGAAAGGGATCTACGTCGATGGGACGCTGGGCAACGGCGGGCACGCCGGCGAAATCTTCAAACGGCTGGGCGCCGGCGGCACGCTGATTGGGTTTGACCGCGATATCGATGCCATTGAACGGGTGGAGAAAAAACTGTTCAGCAGTGACCGAAAGACCGTGAAGCTGGTGCACGATAACTATGCCAATGCGGCGGCGCAGCTCGACCGGCTGGGTATCGGCAAAATCAACGGCCTGCTGCTCGACCTCGGCGTCAGTTCCTTTCAGCTCGATGAGGCCGAACGCGGCTTCAGTTTCCAGCAGGATGCGCCGATCGATATGCGGATGGACCAGGGACAGGGCCAGACGGCCGGCGAGCTGGTCAACACGGCTTCGGAAACGGAGCTGGCGGACATTATTTACCGCTACGGCGAAGACCGGGCCTCGCGCCGGATCGCCCGGGCCATTGTGGAAGCGCGCGGGAAAAATCAGATCCGCACCACGCTCGAACTCGCGGCGGTGGTTGAAAGGGCCAAGGGCGGCCGTAAGGGCCGTAAAATACATCCGGCCACGCAGACCTTCCAGGCGCTGCGGATGGCGGTGAACGATGAGCTCGGCGGTATTGAGCAGGTGCTCGAAACCATGGCCGGGCGGATGGCCGCCGGCGGGCGGATGGTGGTGCTGACGTTCCACAGTTTGGAAGACCGAATGGTGAAGCAGTTTTTCAGCCGGCATGTGCCGCGCGAGGAATCGCTGCAGCAGGGCGGGGTGAAGCGGATCTACGAAGAACCCGTCATGAAATGGATTTGGAAAAAACCGCGGACAGCGGCGGATGAAGAAATGGCTGTAAACCCGCGGTCGCGCTCGGCCAAGCTGCGCGCCGTGGAAGTGGGGGAATAACAATGGCGGTAAAGCGTAAGACAGCGAAGAAAAAGACGATGAAGAAAAACCAGGTTCAGGTGCCGTTTCCGGTGCTGCTGGCCAATATTCTGGTTCTCGTTGCCGTGATGGGCCTGAGCTATATGTGGCTCTGCTCGCGCTGCGATGCGCTCGGCAAAGAGATTAAATCGCAGGAGGCCGCACTGGCCGATGCCCAGAAACGCCTTGTGAGCGAACAGGACCGCTGGTCCACCATCACGGCGCCGGCCAACCTGGAGCGGGCCATCAGGCGCCACGGCCTCGGAATGGTCCTGCCGGAGAATAACCGGGTTGTTGAAGTGGGCAGCTGGAACGGGGCCGGACGCACGGCCATGAATTAATTTGAGCAGGTAATTAAACAAGGAGCAGGTAATGGAAGCAGATAAAATCAACGTACTGTACGATGAAAACGGGAATGCGATTCGGGTTCAGATGGACTTTGATCTGTACCAATGGCTGATCAGCGAGGTGTCGGTGCCGGAGCGGGGCTTTGCCGCCGCAAAGTGCTGAGTGCCGCCGAAAGAACGGGGTCCGGCAGGGGGTATGCAGGATTTCCCGAGCAGTTTATGTATTTAACCATTCCCGCATTCCGCTTGAGCGGGCTGCGGGTTTTCCAGTCTGAAGGAGTAGGGATCAAGCATGGCGGAGGTGCGTTTTAAGAGCCGGGTGGTTTTTCTGGCTTCGGTGGTGGTGCTGGTTTTCTCCGGCATCGCGGTCCGGCTCGCCTTTCTGCATCTGAAGCCGGCTGAATGGGTCACGCAGCCGCTGCGGACCGGCCGCATGTTTGAAACCAAGCCCATGGGCAGCCGCGGGCGCATTGTGGACCGCAACGGCGATATCCTCGCCATGGACCTGGCGGCCTACCACGTCTATATCGACCCGAAATACATTGCCGAGCACGGCGATGCCGCCCTCGTGGCCCGCTATCTTTCGGAGGAATTCCGCATTCCGGAAGCGGAGCTTGCTGAAAAGCTCAGCCAGACCGGCCGGCAGTATGTCCGTGTGAAAAAATTTGTGCCCGGCCACCAGCTCAACCAGTTCCGCCGCCGCGCCTTCGGCCTGGAATATACGCCGGACGGCTCCTCAACAAATATATACCTGCGCGGGGTCGGCCTGGAAGAGGCGCCGATCCGCAAATACCCGAACGGACCGCTGATGGCCCACGTGGTCGGTTTTGCCAACCAGGAGGGCGACGGTTCGGCGGGCGTTGAACTGCGGATGGATGAGTACCTGCGCGGCAAGGAGGGGCACCGCGTCAGTAAAAAAGACGGCAAGCGGCGCGAAATCTACAGCGCCCGCACGGTGGATATTAAACCGGAGGACGGCGCAACCGTGATGCTGACGCTCGATCAGCACCTGCAGTATTTCGTCGAAAAAACGGTGGAGCAGACGTGCCGCGATTTTAATGCCAAGGCCGCCTGGGCGATTGTGCAGAATGTGCGCACCGGCGAGATTCTCGCCATGGCTTCATTCCCGACCTACGACCTGAACCGCTATGCCCAGGCCCCGGCGGAGTGGCGCCGCAACCGGGCGATCAGCTTTAACTATGAACCGGGTTCCACCATGAAGGCGGCGGTGGTGGCCGCCGCGCTGGATACCGGCACCGTGGAAGAGAGTGATGTCTTCGACTGCGAAAACGGCTACTGGGTCTACGGCGGTAAAGCCCTGCGCGACAGCCACGGTGAAGGTGAGCTTCCGGTAGCGGACATTATCAAGGTTTCGAGCAACATCGGCACCGCGAAAATTGCACTGGAAATGGGCAATCAGCTGATTTACGACAGCCTGAAGAAATTCCAGTTCGGCCGGCGGCTGCACGTCGGCCTGCCCGGCGAAGAGGGCGGCATCTTCTATTCGCCGAAAAACTGGTCGAAGATTTCCATCACCCGTATCGCCATGGGGCATGAGATTGGTGTGACGGCCCTGCAGGTGATTTCCATGATGAGCGCCATTGCCTATAACGGTGTGCAGATGCAGCCGATGCTGATCAAGAAAGTGATTGCGCCGGACGGCGCGGTGCTGGAGGAATATCAGCCGGCGGTGCTCGGCCGGCCCATCCGGCCGGAAACGGCGCGGCGCATGCAGCAGATGCTCGCCCGCGTGGTGATGGAAGAGGGCGGTACCGGCCGCAAAGCGCGGGTCGAAGGGTATACCGTTGCCGGTAAAACCGGCACGGCGCAGAAAATCCGCCCGCGCGAAGAAGGCGGCGGTTACTACCAGAAAAACTTCACCTCCTCGTTTGTCGGTTTCCTGCCGGTGGAGAGCCCGGAACTGGCGATTATTGTTGTGGCGGATGACCCGGGGGAGTATACGGAATCCGGTCGGAAAATTAACTATTACGGCGGTACGGTCTGCGGTCCGGCCTTTAAGGCGATCGCGGAATTTGCCGTGCGCTACCTGCGGATTGCGCCGGAGGGTACGCGAATCTATGTTGCGGGGCCGGAAGAATGAAGCTGAGTAAACTGCTTGAACCGCTGGATGTGCTCGAATTCACCGGACCCGAAAAGGTGGTGGTGAAGGGCATTGCCTACGACTCCCGCCAGGTGAAGGAGGGCTGGCTCTTTGTGGCGGTCTCCGGACACCAGGCCGACGGCGCCGCCTTCATTACCCAGGCCGTTTCCAGCGGGGCATCGGCCGTGATTTCCGAAAATGCGCTCAATCTCGGCGCCGGCACCGCCCACATTCAGGTGCCCTGTGCGCGGACGGCGCTGGCGGCTGTTTCGCACGTCTTTTTCGGCAAGGTGTCGAAAAAGCTGATGGTGATCGGCGTGACCGGCACCAACGGTAAAACCACCACCTCCTATTTGATCCGCGACCTGCTGCGCCATGCCGGCCGCCGCCCGGGACTGCTCGGCACCGTTGCCTACGAGGTGGGCGGGCGCACCATTCCGGCCTCGCGGACTACGCCCGAGGCGCCCGATATTCACTCCCTGTTTGCGCAGATGGCCGCGGCCGGGTGCGATGCCGCGGTTATGGAGGTTTCATCGCACGCGATCGACCTGCAGCGCGTGCACGGAATCGATTTCAATATGGCGGTCTTCACAAACCTCACACAGGACCACCTCGACTACCACCGCGACATGGAAACCTACTATGCCGTAAAGGCGCAGCTGTTCCATGCGCTCAAGAAAAAGCCGGGCCGCACCGCGGTCATTAATATCGATGACCCCTTCGGACGCCGGCTGGCGGCGGATGAGCGGATTGAAGCCGGCATCATCACCTATGGCTTCTCCGACGGCGCGGCGGTGCGGGCTTTCGATGCATCCGTCAGCGAAGCGGGAACCGATTTTACGGTATCGACCCCCTGGGGCGAGGCGAAGATTCACCTGCAGCTGCTTGGGCGCTTTAATATTCATAATGCGCTGGCTGCACTGGCCGTCGGCGGCCGGCTGGGGCTGGAGCTTTCGGCGATGGCCGAGACCCTGCGCGGCATCGCCGCTATTCCCGGCCGGCTGGAGCTGGTGAAAAACCGCCGGAATAAAAAGATTTTTGTGGACTATGCCCACACCGACGATGCCCTGAAAAACGTCCTCACCACGCTGCGCGAAATCTGCGCCGGCCGCCTGCTGGTGGTCTTCGGCTGCGGCGGAAACCGCGACAGGGGCAAGCGCATCAAAATGGGCCGGGCCGCCGCCGCGCTGGCCGACTACAGCATCATTACCTCGGACAACCCGCGCAAGGAGGAGCCGCAGGCCATTATTGAAGACATCGTCAAAGGCTTCAGCAATTCAGCGGGTTTTGAGACGGTGACGGACCGCCGGGAAGCAATACAGAAAGCGGTCGCCCTGATGGGCCGCGGCGATGTGCTCCTGATTGCGGGGAAGGGCCACGAAACCTATCAGGAATTTGCGGATGCCGTGGTGCCGTTCGATGACCGCGAAATCGTTAAGGAGCTGGTGCGCTGATGGGTATGTTCAGTCCGGAGGAATTGTCGCAGTGGGTCTCCCGTGCATGGAAAAACGGCATGCCGGAACAGCCGGTTACCGGGGTTTCGCACGATACCCGTACACTGCAGCCCGGTGATTTATATGCCGCCGTCCGCGGTGACCATTTTGACGGGCACCGCTTTGTGGATGAAGCATTCGCCAAAGGCGCGGCCGCCGCGCTGGTGGATGACCGCTTCCGCGGTTCGGAAAAGCCGATGCTGCAGGTGCCCGATACGATCGCGGGGCTGCAGGCGCTCGCCCGCGGTTTCCGGGGTAAATGGGCCGGAACCGTAATCGGCATCACCGGCAGCGTCGGCAAGACCACCGTGAAGGAGATGTGTGCCGATGTGCTCTCCATGCGCGGCGGAACGCACCGCACGGCCGGCAACTACAACAACCACATCGGCCTGCCGCTCACCATGCTGTCCATGCCGCTGCAGGCCCGTTACGGCGTTTTTGAAATCGGCATGAACCACCCCGGCGAGATCGGGCCGCTTGCGCAGCTGCTGCAGCCGCAGGCCGCGGTCATTACGGACATCTGCAATGCCCATCGCGAGGCCTTTGGATCGCTCGAAGAGATTGCCCGCGAAAAGATGAAGCTCGCCGAGACGGTCAGCGCCTCCGGTTTCGTGATTCTCGACCGCGACTCGGAATGGTATGCCCTGATGAAGTTGCACACCTTCGCAGGTGTGCGTACCGTTTCGCTGGGCGGTGCGGCGGATTATGCCGGCCGGCCGGCGGGCGGGCGCGTGCTGCGGGTGAACGGGTATGACTACATGATGCCGGCGCCGGGCGAGCATATCATGCGCAATGCACTGCGGGCCGTGGCGCTGGGGCTGGAGCTGGGGCTTTCGCCGGAGGAAATCAATGCCGGCCTCAGCCGTTTTTCGCCGCCGCCGATGCGCTGGCAGTCCTCGGAAATCGAGGGCATTGAGTTTATTAACGATGCGTATAATGCCAATCCGCTTTCGATGCGCGCCGGCCTGAAAACGTTTGCGGAACTGCCGGGCGGGGGCCGTAAATGGGCGGTCATCGGCGGGATGCGCGAGCTCGGCGAGACGGCTGGAGAGGAGCACCGGGCGCTGGGGAAATTTATCGACCGGCTCGGTCTTGAC
Source organism: Pontiella sp. (assembly GCA_041582935.1). Classification (GTDB taxonomy): domain Bacteria; phylum Verrucomicrobiota; class Kiritimatiellia; order Kiritimatiellales; family Pontiellaceae; genus Pontiella. The sequence goes on along the minus strand of JBFHGU010000012.1, from coordinate 12,549 downwards.
GGCGTCATCACGGTAGGCGAACTTGGCGGCTTGATTTTGTGCGAAGGCCCGCAGGAATTCCTGCAGTGCGGCGAACCCGCCGCGGCGGCGGCCTTGCTGAAAGAGCGGCTGCAGGCCGGCGACCACGTGCTGCTGAAGGCCTCGCGCGGTGAGCAGCTGGAACGCGTAATTACACAATTTAAGGAGAATTAGAAGAATGCTGTACTACCTGTCGACATTGGAGGGGATGCTCTCGGAGCTGCGCCTTTTTCAATATATTACTTTCCGGACCCTCGGGGCCGCTTCCACAGCATTCATCATCTCGCTTCTTCTGGCTCCGAGCCTGATCCGCCGGCTGAAAATCATTAACTTCGGCGATCTGGCCGAGGATGAGCGGGTGGGCGCACTGGATAAAAGTAAAAAGGTCGGCACGCCGACGATGGGCGGCCTGCTGATTATCCTGTCGGCCGCGGCGGCGACCCTGCTTTGGGCGATTCCAACCAATACCTATGTACTGATTACGCTCGGCACTTTCATTCTGATGGGAATGATCGGATTTGCCGATGACCTGCTGAAGATCAAACGGCGCAACGGACTCAGCGTGAAGATGAAGTTCGCTGCTCAGCTGATCTGGACCGTGCTGGTGTTCGGCGTCCTCTGGGCGGTGCCGGAAACGCGGGAGCGCGTGACCGATTTCATGGTCCCGTTTTTTAAGAATCCACTCCTGCAGCTGCCGATGATTCCGGCGTTCATTTTTATGTTCCTTGTGCTCGTCGGCGCTTCGAATGCGGTCAATCTGACGGACGGGCTCGACGGGCTGGCGATCGGCTGTTCCAACTCCGTGGCGGTGGCCTACCTGGTGCTGACCTACATGGCCGGCCACTATAACTTTGCCGAATACCTCCAGGTGCCGTTTGTGAAAGGCAGCGGCGAGCTGACGGTGTTCTGCGGCGCGCTGCTCGGTTCCGGCCTGGGCTTTCTGTGGTTCAACTGCCATCCGGCCAAAATTTTCATGGGCGATACCGGCTCGCTGGCGCTCGGCGGCGCGATTGCCATGCTCGCGATCCTGATTAAACAGGAGCTGCTGCTCATCATCGTCGGCGGGGTTTTTGTGTTGGAAGCCGCCAGCGTGGTGGTCCAGAGCGGGTGGTTTAAATATACGCGCAGGAAGTACGGCGAGGGCCGGCGGGTCTTCAAGTGCGCGCCGCTGCACCACCATTTTGAATTCCTGGAAAAGGAGCGGGCGATGGATCAGAACCGCGCACCGGAACTGGTTGAGACGGTGATCGTTACCCGCTTTTGGATTCTCTCCATCATCTTCGCCCTCATCGGCATCGCCACCCTGAAGCTGCGGTGAGTCTATTGCGCGCCGCGGCCCCGGTTTTGCGCGGGGTCTGATGTCGGAAAAAATGCGCAGTTCAAAAGAGGCACTGCGCGGTATGAGGTTGAAATGGAACGATGAAAAAATATCAAACAGCTTTAATTTTGGGATACGGCCGGTCGGGGAAGGCGGCTGAGGCGCTGCTGCAGTCGGAGGGCTGCGAAACGGCGGCCGCATCGGATGACCGGATGGACGACGCGGCGTTTTTAAAATGCCTGGACGATACGGCGTTTGATGTCTGTGTGGTGAGTCCGGGTTTTGCGCTGGATCATCCATGGATGACGGCCGTTCGTGAAAAAGGCATTCCGCTGCTGTCGGAGCTGGAGCTCGGGTGGTCGCGTCACAAAGGCAAAACGCTGGCGCTGACGGGATCGAACGGCAAGAGCACGGCGGTGAAGTGGATCTGCGAAAGCCTGGCCGCGGCCGGATATCGGGCGGCGATCGGCGGGAATTACGGCGTGCCGGCGTGCGAAGTGGTGCTGGCGCATCCGGAGCTCGACTGGCTGGTGCTTGAAGTGAGTTCTTTCCAGCTGGAAACGGTCTGCGAATTCCATGCAGATGCCGCGGTGGTGCTCAATGTGCTGCCGAACCACCTCAACCGGCACGGCACAATGGCGTGTTACCGGCGGACAAAGGCGCGGATTTTCGGTTTGGTGAAGCCGAGCGGGGTGTGTGTGGTGCCGGCCGAACTGCAGGACCAGTTCCAGGCGGATGTCGGCGGGGAGCGCCGCTGGATTACTTTCGGGCTCGGCGGGATGTATCAGTTCCGAGGCGGCTCGGTCTTCTGCGGGGCGGAAAACGTGCTGCATCTTGAAGGAACGCTGTTCGATTCCCCGACGATCGGGGGGTGCACCGGCGCGGCGGCTGCGGCCGCGGCGGCCGGCATCGGGCTGGATTTTGCGGTGCTCGAACAGGCGGCCCGGGTGTTTAAACCGTTGCGGCATCGGCTGCAGCAACTCGGCGAAAAATCAGGGGTCCGGTTTGTAAATGATTCCAAGGCGACCAACCTGGCGGCGATGGGCGCGGCGCTGGAGGCGTGCGGGCGCAATATCCGTTTGATAGCAGGCGGTTTGCCGAAGGAGTCGGATTATACTTTTGTTAAAGAAATACTGGCCGAACGCGTGAGTACGCTATACGTTATCGGACAAGCATCTCGAGCGATGTTTGAGGCTTGGAATACCGTGTGTCCATGCGTGGTTTGCGGGACGCTGGAGGAGGCCTTCGGCAAGGCGGCCGCCGCGGCGGCGGCAGGGGATACGGTCCTTCTTTCCCCGGGCTGTGCGAGCTTTGACCAGTTTAACAGTTTTGAGGAACGCGGTGCCGTGTTTGAAAAGCTGTTTGACGGGCTGTAAACCGCGGGAAAAGGTGCTGCGTTATTATATAAAACAGCGGGCGTTAAAGACGCCGAATACAGGAGTTTGAACATGAAGATTGGATCATCATTTTTTATGGCGGCGGCCGTTGTGGGCGCGATGGCGCTGACACAGGGCTGTGTAACCACAGAATCGCAGGGCAGCGGGCGCGGCGCCGCGGCCAAGCATAGGGGTTTTTACAAGGGCCACCACAAAGGCGCCACCAATGGGGCTGAAGGCATGGTTGCCACAGTGGATCCGTACGAGGCGTATGAGGATGACGGCTCGCTGCTGATGAATAATGAAACCATCACTTCGATCGACAGCTACGTTGAGCCGGCTCCGTCAGCAAGCTCATACGGCGAAACGGAAATTTATATCGTTCGAAAGGGCGACATTCTTTCGAAGCTGGCTGTGGACTTCGATACCACAACAGCCACGCTGGTTGAAATGAACGGGCTGACCAATCCGGATGTGCTGTATGTCGGCCAGGAACTGAGTGTTCCGGCAGGCCGGAGCAGCGCGAAGACCACATCGAAACCGACCGGCGCCGTTAAAGCCGGCGGCGTTTACACCATCCAGAAAGGTGACACACTTTCTGAGATCGCTTTGGCGGCGGGGGTGACGATTGATGATCTGCGCGCGCTGAACAATCTGAAGGGCGACAACATTATGGCCGGCGAAACGCTGGACATTCCTGCCTACGGCACGGTTCCGAAGGGCAAAAGAAAATCGAGTTCCTCTTCTTCCTCGGCATCGAAGCCCAAGCCGGTAGAACCGGCGGCACCGGCTGTCGTGGCAGAACCGCAGTTTGAGCCGGCGGTTGCGCCGATGGCTGCACCGGCGGAACCCGCTCCGGTTGAGGTCGACATGGTGGTTGACGAAGTTATGTACCCGGGCGATACGCTGGATATTAAAGCGCGCCAGTATGGGGTTACCAAAGCCGAGATCATGCGCCTCAACGGCATTACCGACGAGTCGCAGGTTAAAGAAGGTCAGACCATCCGTATTCCGATTGCGGAGTAAACCGTTTGGCGGGAATCAATGCGCAGAACGATTTCGCTGTTTATCGCCATCGTATTGATTCTCGTTACCCTCGGTGTCCTGATTCTTGCGAGCGCGAGTTCGGCCAAGTATGACGACGCCACCTATTTTGTTAAACGCCAGCTCATATGGCTGGCGTTTGCTTTTTGTGCGGCGGCGGTAACGGCGCGGCTGGATTACTCCTATTATCAGAAACTGGCGGTTCCGCTGGCCTGTGTGGCGGTCGGGCTGCTGATGCTGGTGCGGATTCCCGGCGTCGGAACCATGATCAACGGCAGTTGGCGCTGGCTGCGGATCGGGCCGATCACGGTCCAGCCTTCGGAGATTGCCAAGGTCGGGGTCATTATGCTGTTTGCGTGGTGGATTGCCCGGAACCAGCGGCGGATCGATGAGCTGAAGCGCGGCGTCGTGATTCCCTTCGGCATGCTGGCGGTCTTTGCAGGGCTGCTGGTGATTGAGCCCGATTTCGGCACGACGATGCTGGTGTCGTCAGTGGCGGTGAGCATGATGTTTCTCGGCGGCGTGAGCATTGCGCCGCTGCTGATCACCGGGCTGGTTGGGCTGCTGGGGGTCGTAACGCTGATTTTTATGAACCCGGAACGCATGGCCCGTATCCTGGCGTTTCTTGATCCGCAGAAATATGAAAATGACAAGGCCTGGCAGCTGATCAATTCGCTGCGCGCTTTCGCAAGCGGTTCTGCTGACGGCTGGTGGCGCGGACAGGGATTCGGCAACAGTATGCAGAAACTGAACTATCTGCCCGAAGCGCATACGGATTTTATTTTTCCCATCATCGGCGAGGAGCTGGGTGTCATCGCATCGGTTACCGTGGTGCTGATGTATCTGCTGCTCTTTGTGTTCGGACTGCGGATTGCGCTCAACGCCAAGGATGATTTCGGGCGGCTGCTCGCCTACGGGATTACACTGATGATTACGATTCAGGCGCTGATCAACTTTGCGGTGGTCACAGGCTGTGTACCGACCAAAGGGCTGGCGCTGCCGTTCATCAGTTACGGCGGGTCGAGCCTCGTGATTTCCGGAGCCATGATCGGCATCCTTATTAATGTGGCGCACAGCGGCATGAAGTCGCCGTCGGCAGCGTCGCAAAACCCATTTAAAGATCGCGCAAGAAAGGTATAAAATGCAAGACGAATATGAACTGCTCGACAGCGGGAGCGGCAAGAAGCTGGAGCGCTACGGAGAGATTGTCCTGGACCGCCCGTGCGCGCAGGCGGTCTGGAAACCGCAGTTTCCCGAACGCTGGAATGGGGCCGTGGCGCGGTTCGACCGGGTAGGCGGGCTGAACTGGGAGGGCCGCGGACGGGTTTCGAAACCGTGGAACGTAGATATCGCCGGCGTGACGATGAAGCTTTCGGCCACCGATTTCGGGCACATTGGTGTCTTTCCGGAGACGCGCGCGCTGTGGGAATGGATACGGGAAACGCTGCGTGAGCAGGGGGAGAAGAAGGGGCGGGAGCTTAAATTTTTGAACCTTTTCGCTTATTCCGGCGGCGCAACGCTGGCCGCGGCGCAGTCCGGCGCGCACTGCTGCCATCTGGATGCGTCAAAAGGGATGGTCGATTGGGCGCGTGAAAATGCGGCGCTCAACAACCTGGCCGATGCGCCGATCCGCTGGATTGTGGATGATGTGATTAAATTCCTGCGCCGCGAGGTCAAGCGCGGCAACCGGTACGACGGCATCCTGCTGGATCCTCCTTCATTCGGCCGCGGCAAAAAAGGCGAGCTTTATAAAATTGAAGATCAGCTGCTGACGACCCTCGACCTGGTGCACCAGGTGCTGTCGGATGATCCGGCCTTTGTGCTGCTGACTTCGCACACCCCCGGATTTTCGCCGATTGTGCTGCGGAACCTGCTGGCGCAGTATCAGACGTCCGGCACCTTTGAGTTCGGCGAAATGCTGCTGACAGGCGGGCCGGAAGTGAACGACCTGCCGAACGGCAACTGGGCCCGCTGGATTAATGGATAACCCTGAGCCGCAGCATGACTGAAATAAAATACATAGCCTCTGAGCTCGATGAACGGATCCTGTTTTCAGATAACCACCTGCTGGCTGTAAATAAGCCGGCGGGGCTGCTGACCCAGGACAGTGGAACCGGACTGCGGAACCTCGAGGACTGGGCGCGGGAGTGGGTGCGTGCCGAAAAGAATAAACCCGGCGCGGTTTTCCTGAATGCCGTGCATCGGATCGATAAGGTCGTCAGCGGCGTTGTACTTTTCGCGCGGACGAGTAAAGCCTTGAGCCGCCTGAACGAAGAGGTTCGAAAACGGAACGTCAAAAAAATCTATCATGTGCGGGTGGAAGGGGCGCCGGGGAAACCGGCCGGTAAACTGGAGCACTGGCTTTCGCACGAGAACCACAGGGCCTGTGTTTGTAAAGCCGGCGATAAAGGTGCGCAGCGCGCGGTGCTCAGCTATCGGACGCTTGGACCCGGCCTGCTTGAAGTGGACTTGGAAACCGGGCGCTACCACCAGATCCGCGCGCAGCTCGCTGCGATCGGCTGCCCCATTGTCGGCGATGCAAAATACGGCTCGAAAACAAAAACGCCCAACGGCTCCATTGCCCTGCACAGCCGGGAGCTCCGTGTGATGCACCCGACGCAGAAGGAGTGGATCAGGATTGAGGCGCCGTATCCGGAGTCGGGCTGCTGGAAGATCTAGGCGCCGCGCCGGCCTTGGTTACGAGATCCGCTCAAAGCGGGCGACCGATTCGACGTGGTTGGTCTGGGGAAACATGTCGATGGGCCGGCAGGAGACGAGTTTATACTGCCCCTCTTCGCAGAGCATTTGTCCGTCGCGGGCGAGTGAAGCCGGGTTGCAGCTGACGTAGATGATGACCGGCGGGGCGATTTCCTGCAGCATTTTGACGGCTTTGGGATTCATGCCGGCCCGCGGGGGATCGGTGATGACAACATCGGGCGCCCCAAAGGCGTCGAGCTCGGGTTTGATGGTTTTGAAATCCTTCATGTCGAGCTGGATGAATTCGCAGTTTTCCACGCCGTGGCGCTTCGCATTTTCGCGGGCATCATTCACCGAGCTTTCGACGAGTTCCACGCCGAGCACTTTTTTACAGTGGCCGGAAGCGAAGAGGGTGATGGAGCCGGTGCCGCAGAACAGGTCATATACGCGGTCATCGGGTTTCAGCTGTGCGGATTCCAGGATTAGGTTGTAAAGCTTTTCGGCCTGAACCGTGTTGGTCTGGAAAAAGGAGTTGGCGGAAATGCGGTACTGGTAATCGCCGAGGCGGTCGGTGATATAGCCGGGACCGAAGAGGACGTATTCCTTTTCGCCGAAGGCGACGGTGTTTTTGGCCGAGGTAATGTTGTTGACGAAAGTGGTGAGTTTATCGCCGAGCGCGTCCTGCAGTTCGGCGCTCAGTTTTTTCATCAGCTCGGGGTTGTGGGTGGAGGTGACGAGGTTGACCATGAATTCGCCGGTATTTCCGCCGTGGCGGACGACGAGGTTGCGCAGTTCGCCGGTGTGTGAGCGGGTGGAATAAATCGGCAGTTCCTCGCGGTGCCCGAGGCAGAATGCGCGGACGATGTTGAGCGCGGTATTCATTTCGGGTGTGGAGAGATCGCAGTGGTCAATGTCGATGGCTTTGGAGAAGCAGCCGGGTGCGTGGAAGCCGAGGGCAAAATCGAGCGGTTTTTCATGATCGCCGGGCTCGATGTCCATTTCGTCCGGCGTGAGGTAGCGCAGGTCGGTGAACGAGAAGTCCATTTTATTCCGGTAGCCGAAGAGTTCGGGAGCGGGGATGCAGTCCGCGCACTCGATGTCGTCAAAGCCGCCGAGGTGGTTGAGGGCGTCCTGCACCTGCTTGCGCTTGAGGCGGAGCTGTTCCGAGTAGTCCATGTGCTGCCATTTGCAGCCGCCGCAGAGGCCGAAGTAGGGGCAGACTGGATCCGTGCGGTGGGGTGAGGGTTTGACCAGTTCGCGCATGCGTGCGACGAGATACTTCTTTTTGATTTTGAAAATCTCGGCCTTTACTGTGTCGCCGACCGCGGCGGGGCCTTGGACGAAGATGGAAATTCCGTCGTCCAGCCGCCCGAAGCTCTGGTTTTTGTCGCCCAGGTCGATGATCTCGACCTCCACTATCTGTTTCTTTTTATACATAGGCGCGCGACCATAGTGGAGGAGGGCGCGCGGGGCAAAAATAAAGTCGGGCAGAATTCAGGTTGAAGCAGGCGGGCAGGAGAGTATGTTCAGGATTTTTAACGACAGGAAAATTATGGAAACGATTCAGACGATCATGACACGCCGGAGCATCCGCAGCTGGAGCAGCGAGCCGGTTTCCGAAGCAGAGCGTAAAACCATTCTTGAAGCGGCGATGAATGCCCCGTCGGCCGCCGATGCCCGGCCGTGGCATTTTGTGACCATGGATGATCCGGAAGTGATTAAACAGTTTACCGGTATGGGCGGTACGGAAATGCTGGAAGAATCCACATTTATGGTGCTGGTCTGCGGAGAGCAGGCGAAGGAGATTTATCCGGGATTCTGGCCGCAGGACTGTTCGTGTGCGGCGCAGAATATGCAGCTGGTGGCGCACGACCTGGGAATCGGGTGTGTGTGGATTGCCGTGCACCCGCTGGAGGATCGTGAAAAGACCTGCCGCTCCATTCTGGACATTCCGGAGAATATCACGCCGTTTGCCCTGCTGGCGATGGGGCGGCCGAATGAAAAGCATGAGCCCGAATACCGTTTTGATGCGCAGCGGGTGCATCAAAACAAATGGTAGCTCTTTGGTATTTTATTTTTGAACGCATCATGGGATGCTCCGTCTTAGTTCGAAATAACATTGGAGAAGAATAATGGCAGAAGGCGTAATTGAACTGGATGGCAACGGCTATGATGAAGCAACCGCGAGCGGTGTTGTTTTGGTGGATTTCTGGGCTCCTTGGTGCGGCCCCTGCAAAATGCAGACCCCGATTCTGGAAAAAGTTGCTGCAGAAGTAGGCGACAAAGCCGTGATTGCGAAGGTCAATGTGGATGAAAATCCGGAGCTGGCCGCCAAATACGGCATTCGTTCGATTCCGACGCTGATCCTGTTGAAGGACGGTGAAAATAAACAGCAGTTTGTCGGTCTGCAGCAGCAGGCTGCGCTGGTTTCGGCCATTGATGCCGAGCAGTAGGATTTTCCGGCTGAGGAATAAAAAAAAGGCGCCGTAATCGGCGCCTTTTTCTTTTGTGTTGCGGGCTCTTCGGCTCCGCGCACCCGAACAGGGTGTCTTAGGATTTCATCGGGTTTTGTTCCTGGTCAGCTTGCATAGGCATGCTCCTTTCATTGGGTGCAGGATTCTCATCCGCCGGGGCTCAAATGGCAGCCTCTCCTGGCGGAATAAAAACCGGCGTCACTTCTGATACAGCTCAGGCATGACTTCGCACACGGGCCGCTTCGAGCGGGGGCACAAAGTGCTGCAGCTCTGGAAGCGGAGCGGAGCGGTCGCCAAGCTTTTTCAGCCGTTTCATTTTGCTGAACACTGCCCAGCCGGCTGCCTCAAGCAGCATGCAGAGCGGTGATAGAATCAGAAGCGACTGCATCAGTATTTCACTGAATGCGGCGGCTTCTGCCGGATGTTCCGCAGCCATAGAGTGTATCACTGCGGCGGCTCCGATCGAGTAGAGCGGTGCCCACAGCAGTGCACCTCTGGCGAGGGCATCACTCAGGTTACTATCCGTTTCTCGTTCCATCAGTATGTTCGTTTTCATTTTCTTTCCTTGTTTAACAGGGGTTTTGTTTCTGTAGGTCCGCAGTGCTGCCGGTGTCTGTTCGGTGCGGGACGTGGATGCGGCTGGGAAGATGCCGCGTTTTTTTCAGCGGGGCTGTCGGTCTGGATTCCGGCAATTCAGATGCTGCCGGGGTGCTGAGGAGAGAACGGGGCAGACCATCATGCCCATACCGTTCCACATGGGCAGCCATGCATCGGCAGTTTCTTTAACAGCTTTTGTCATCGGATCGTTCAGGGTGCGAATGACGTACATGATGCCGCTCGCCGGACTTACTGTATTCATGACTCTTCTCGCTTTTCATGGTTTCGTTCAAATCAGGCCGCTCCGGCCGAATATGCATGCCATTAATGCAAAAGGTGTGCCATTATTTTTTCGGGCGATGTAACCCGCATGGGGACAATGAGAAACGGTAAAAATGAAGGAGTAGTCAGGCGTGTAAAAAGAGACAAAAATGAAAGAAAATGCAAATAGGTATTCAAATGTGTATTTAGAGCGGGGCAGGATGGTGTGCGCCGGACAATGGCCCGGACTGCGGGCGGTTAAGTTTGCGAAAGTTATTGAATGACGGGGTGGTCGGCGTAAAAATCGCGTTTAGAAAACAACGAGGGAGTGGTCATGAAGATAAAAAGTGCATGGTTGGTTGTTGGGCTGGCGGCGGTTGTGCAGCACGCGGTGGCGGAGCAGTATTCTTTTGTGGGACACCGGGCGCAGGGGATGGGCGGTGCCAATGCGGCGACGGTGAATGATTCGTCGGCGCAGTGGCATAATCCGGCGGCCTTCGGGTTTTTCAATCGCGCCGCCGATGAAGTGCCGGGTCTGCAGACGAACGTGGTCTCCAATCTGGTTATTCAGGTGGAGCAGTCAAGTGTGACCAATGAGGTGCCGGCCGATGTGGTTGAAATGGTCATGGTCACCAATGAGGTTCCGATGGAAGTGGTGGAGACCGGAACGAACGGCGTGGCGGTCACCAATACGGTGATGGAGGCGCAGGTGGCGGAGCGGTCGGTCACAAACGCGGCTGTAGATTATCAGGTAGTAATGCTGAGCGTAACAAATCGGCACTATGAATATAAGGATGTCGTGGTGGAGGTCATGACGGAGCCGGAGCGCGCCCGGGCGGATAATATGAAGCTCCACGAGAATAACTGGGGCTGGAATATTATCGGCCTCGGTGCGGGGTACACCATGACGGAGGATATGCCGGAATATGTCAACATGATCGGGCGGATTGATTATGATTCATTCGATTCGGACGGCCTGGACGGAACGCCCGAAGGCGTGGAGTCGGTTATTCTGATTACCAGTGCGCTGTCGGGGCTGGCCGGTAATCCCGATAATGCCTTTTATGTGGATACTACGGCGGGCATGAGTTTCCGGCTCGGCAGTTGGGGTATCGGGGCCCGTATGTTCGGCGAGGTGGCGGGTTTTGTGGATTATCTCGACCGGGATAATATGGGGCTCGATATATCCGTGACGGATTATGTTGCTGATATCAACGCCGCGGCGGCGCGGGACGGTTTTGTGGCTGCCGACTGGGACTATAAGAGTATCGCGGCTGGAGACCTGGCGGATATCGCAGCGGTCGACGGCGATGCGGAAAAGTATATCGACTATAAGCTGACGAAGCTGAAGCAGGAAGGTGTGCTGACGGGTGCGAATATCGACGATGCGGTCGATCTGTTTAACGACTTTACCTATGACGTGCCCACAACGGCGACCAACAGCTATGAAAACAATAAGACCACGGTTACCGCCCGCGGATTCGGCCTGTTTGAAGTGCCGGTGAGTTTCGGCTATGCGTTTAATGATAATTTGTCGGTCGGTATTACTGCCAAGGGCATGTACGGCACGGTGACCGGAACCAAGGTGCAGGCGACCAATGAGGATTCCTTCGATGCGGCCGTTGATCATCTGGAGGAGAATACGGAGGCTTCGTTTAACTTCGGACTCGATTTAGGCGTGCTGTACCGCATGGACATGCTCCAGTTTGCCTGCGTGGCCCATAACATCAATGCCCCGAAGTTTAAGGGGTTTACCGATGAGATCGAGATTGAGAATGAAGACGGCGATGTGATCGATTCGGTATCCATTCATGTGCCGGATTATACGATGGATCCGCAGATAACACTGGGAGCGGCATTTGTTCCCTCGAAACGCTTCATGGTTGAAATGAGCTATGACTTGCTCGAAACCGGAACGCTCATGGAAAACTATAATATCCAGCGGCTCTCGTTTGGTACTGAAATCGATTTCTGGCTGCTGGCCCTGCGCCTGGGTGCCTACAACAACCTGGCGGCGGATTGGCAGGACTGGATTGCAACCGGCGGCCTAGGCATAAATCTCTGGGCCATGCGGTTCGATGTGGGCGGAGCCTATTCCATCGGCGAAAATGCGGAATATGAAGGGTCCGAGATTCCGGAAGAGGCACGGCTCTATGCGGCCCTGTCGATGGAGTTTTAAAGCAGCGGCGTCCTGTGCGCCGACGGCTGCAGGCCGGGCGGCCCTCGCGGGGCGTCCGGGTTAAACCAGGCCCTGTTCCTTAAAGGCGAGGTAGATTTTACGGCCGAGCCAGGCGTCGGTGGCGGCGTAGGTCTGCTGCGATGCCGTCAGCTCTTTACGGGCCCAGTTCGATACCTGCTCTTTCTTGGAGATCCGGAATCCAAAGAGGATGGCGGTGAGGCCGCGCAGGCCGAGGTTTTTGATGCGGGCGTCTTTCGCCGGTTTGGCCAGTTCAACAAAGCCGCGGCCGTCGAAGGGTCTCATGGCCTGCAGTTCGGCGACATCGCGCTCGAGCGCCACGCCGGCTTTAACAATGTCCGGCGATGAAAGGACTTTGATCAGGCTGGGCGTAAGGCCGCACTGCTGGATTTGGAATAGATACACTTTGTTTTCTGTGGCCAGCTGCAGCAGGGAGGGGTCGTAGTTTTCGCCCTTGCGGAAGGCCGGCCGTGTTTCCGTATCGAATCCGAGCAGGCTTTCCTTCAGCAGTTCAGCTGCGGCGGCCTCGGCCTCGGCCTCGGTGTTGAAAAGGTGGATCGGACCGTC
>JBFHGU010000011.1:0-73447 GCA_041582935.1 Pontiella sp. | reverse complement strand
TCGGCGGCGGTGGGCATGAACGATTTTATGCTGCACAAGGTCAGCCGCTACACCACCATTCCGACCGCCGGTCCGGTGCGGGTGCCGAGCGGTTTCGGCGGGGTGCGGCCCGAGGGCGAATCGCTCGGAGCGCAGCTGCTCAATGCGGTATCGCCGCAAAACGATCCGCGCTCTGCGCTCGGGCAGTACGAGGCCGGGGTCTACCAAAGCTATCACCTGGCCTCGCCGTCGGTTTATAGGGATATGCTCGACTACGACAACTGGCAGCGCGAAGAAACCGCCGTATCGTTTACCGTTGCGGAGGATTCAAAGCTCGACATGCTGCATGTTGAAGTCAAGCAGCGGGTGCCGTTCACCCTGCCTTTCTCCCGCGTTTTTCTCGGGCATTTTCCGACGGCGCAGGTGGAGCGCGGCGGCGAGCTGGGGATCTATCCGGCCAGGGAGATGAGCGCACAGGTCACCATCGAAGACCATGCCCGGCTGTACATGGGGCCGCGGGAATAATGCGGCCGCCGGATCCCAGGAAATCAGGGCAGGCCATCATTTTCCTGATGGTCGTGCTGATTGTGGGCATCCTGGCCGTGGTCTGGGTCTACGACCTGCACCGCGTCGTCAACGCCAAGCTGCGGATGCGCAGCGCCGGCGATGCGGCGGCCATGGCGGCGGCCCGCTGGCAGGGCCATACACTCAACATGATCGGCGACCTGAATCTGGTTCAGGCGGCCCTGCTCTCCGAGGCCTACGCGGAGGAATTTTTGGACCAAACGAACTATCCGACTTTTGATGAATTCCTTCCCTATTCGCAGCAGTATGCTGAAATCGAACCGCTGCCGGAGCTGCGGGAGCGCCTGGAGTACATCGGGCCGCTGGCCGGGTTTGCGGCGGCGCAGCAGGCGGCGCTGAACAATGGGGCGCTGCCGGATCCGCTGCTGGCGTCCAATCTGACGGCGATGGCCCAGTCGATGCGGGATGAAATCGGTTCAGAGCCCTATGCCGAAGCGCGCGATGACTATGCCGACCTGCTCGACGACCTGGCGGCCCGCGGCCCTGTGGTCAGCTCATACCGCCTCGACCTGCCGGACCACCCGCTGGCGAAGCGGGCGTTTTACGAGGCGATTGCCATGGCCCAGGCGGACTGGTGGTGCCCGATGCGGGACTATCAGTATGAGCTCGAGAACTATGAAAATTTCGAGAGCTGGAGCACACTCGACACCGAATTTGACTATGAGCCGATTTTTGACCTGAAACTGGATACCTTTTCTTTTTCCTCTTCGGGCAGCTATCCCTCGACCTCCTCCTTTACGAACGCAGATGATTATATTGAGGCGCTTGGGGATTATCTTGAAGATGATGAAGTGATCAATGAGGGATATGCGGACTATGTGCTTACCGGCATGTATGAGGCTGAAGATGTAGTTTCATGGCACATTTATGATTCGGACTGGAATGAGCAGTGGCCGAGTCCGGCGGAATATGACGATGAAACCACGATCGACGAGCTGGATCCGCTGGCGATCCGCACGCAGGTGAAAGCGGAATACGATTATCTCGGCGCGGTTGCGGGCATCGCCATGGCCAGTGCGGTGCCGCGCGGTATTCTGGCGTCGACCGCCAATCCGGATGTGAATTTATCCTACCGCGCCAAGGCCAAGGTGTTCGGCGTGATGCAGGGCGACGACGTGGAGCCGCCCTATTATTACGGCCTGGTTTTTCCCTGTTTTACGGATGTGCGCCTCGTGCATTCTGATATCGGCGACCGCGTGATCGATCCGGTTTTTTATGAGCATCTGATGCATCATCTGGAGGCCTATCTGGAAAGCGGGCCGGAGGCGCTGGATCCGGGCTGTCCGTACTGCCGGCTGCTGCTGGCCTGGGACGAACTGGATCATCAGGCCGGGGCGGCCTGGCTGGACGAGGCCTACAGCGATGATGAGGACAATCCGTGCGAGCCGGAGTCGGAAGGATACAGCCCGGTCTGGGGCGATGACGGAGGAGGGGCCAGCGGTGCGCAGTAAAACGCCATGCGGAAAACAGCGTCGTGCCGGCCAGGCCATGTCCGAACTGCTGATCGGGCTGGTGGGGATTCTTTTTCTCGTGGCCGGCCTGCAGCAGATTGCCCGGGTTTCGGGCAAGAGCTTTACGGCCTACGTCAATGTGCGGGCCGATCTGGCGGAACAGCTGGCGGATCCGATGTCGGACTATTCGGGCGAATACCGGTTTATCGAAACGGTGACGCCGGGAACGGACCAAAAGCGCTACACGGGCGATGACCAGATCATCGAAGGCGATGATGAATTCTTTACCCAGGGGAACGGTTTTCTGGAGCGGGCGGATTATTACACCCTGAGCGACTCTCTTTCTGAATATGCCGAGGATCCGTATTCCCGCCTGGACGAAGCCTCTTATGCCACGCTGTCGGAAGCCTTCACGATGCACTATGCCTACGATCGGCAGTCGGTCGAGCTGGTGCCGCTGCTGCGCAAAGCGCTGGGCCGGGAGACCATTGAACTCGAGCGCGAGGCCTGGATGCCGTCGTGGCGGAACCTGCTGGAGGTGGTGCCGTGAGAGGGCTGAAGATTTTGCTGCTGGTGCTGCTCACCGCCGCCGCCTGCCGGGTGGTAACGGCCCGGGTGTTCCAGGTGCGCGCCACGGCGCCGGGGCGTTTGAATACGGCCGGGCTGGGCTGGGAGCGTGCTTATTCGACCGCCATGAACATCAACGGGGTTCCCAACGATCTCGTGGTGTATGCCGCCAGCCGCTATATGCCGGTGCTCGACCAGATTAAACTGCAGTTTGACGCGCAGGGTGCGGAGGTTAAACTGACCGAAACGCCCTTCGGGGCCCAGGGGCTGGCGAAAGCCGACGGGCAGGAAACGCGGATCCTGGCGATGGCGGCGCCGGACGGTAAAAATATGCTCGTCTTCCTGTTTTATCCCGATCCGCAGGGCGCGGCGGCGGAACCGGCGTTTCCGCTGCCGGTTTGTCCCGGGGCCGCTGCCGAACAGGTGGTGTCCAACCAGGGCAGCGGCTCGTCCTGCCTGATGGTCCGGACGGAAATCGATCCGGCCCAGGTGCAGGCTTTTTATGCGGGGATTCTGTCGGCGTCCGGCTGGCAGGCCGTGCTGCCGCCGGGAAACGGCGCATCGCGCTTTGCGCTCTACAGCAAAAACGGCCAGGCGTGTGCGGTCTCGGCGGCGCCGCTGCCGGACGGACGGAGCCGGGTGACCGTGCTTGTGAAGGGTTCAACGCTTTGATATTTGTGTTCAATACTACGAGGTTTATATGAAGAATAAATTGATCCTGGCTGTGGCTGTACTGATTGCGGGACTGGCCTTCCTGATGAACTGGAGCTACCTGCGCAAAGAGCGCGAGGCGCTATATGCCGGTGCCGTGAAGGTGAAGGTCATCGTTGCGAAGCGGGACCTGCCTTCGATGACGGTGCTCACCGTCGATGACCTGGCGCTGAATGATGTCTTTAAGTCATCGGTCGGCCAGAACGCATTTTATGAAGACGACCTCGATGCGCTGCTGGGCAGGAAACTGCTCTATCCGGTCAAACGCGCCGACCCGCTGCTGTGGTCGCAGGTGGATATGCCGCGCCGCATCCGCACCGGGCTCTCGCCGGTCATTGAAAAAGGGAAGCGGGCCGTTTCGCTGTCGATTGCCGGGGCGCAGGCGGTTTCGGGGCTGGTGCAGCCCAACGACAATGTGGACATCATCGGCACGTTTTCGTTCCCCTCCCGCACCAACAGCAAGATGGTGGAATCCGTTACGCTGACGCTGATGCAGAATGTAAAAGTGCTGGCCGCCGGCGGGCAGATTATCGGCCAGCAGAACCGCGAACGGCAGAAGGGCTACAGCACCGTGACGTTTGCCGTGACCCCGCGCGAAGCCGAGATCCTCGTGTTTGCCCAGCAGACGCGCGGTCAGCTCTACCTCTCGCTGCGCCATCCCGAAGACCGCGACTTTAAAGAGGAGCTGCCGTCGGTGAATTTTGATTATATTGAAGCCCGCCTGAGCGAACTCAATGCCGCGCGCCAGCAGGACATCCTCACACACGAAGCCGCGCGGAGGCCGTAGACCTATGTTTGAAATTTCCATAGAGCACCCCGGTCAGGAGTGCCGGATCATTGATGCCCCGTACGGCGTCTACCTCATCGGGCGCGATGCTTCGTGCCGCGTGGTCCTCGATGACGGCAGTGTCGACGAGGCCCATGCTGTGCTGACCCTGATGGGGGATGAATCCTACATCGAAAACCTGATGGGCGGCGGCGTTTCGGCGGCCGGCGAACCGGTCGGCACCCGTATGCAGGTGTACCCGGGCATGCCGATCCGGATCGGCAATTACACGCTGCGGTTCGAAGCGCGCGCAACCGCCGCACCGGCAGGCGCCAAGACGTCTGATGTTTTCAGTGCGCCGGCCGCGGCGCAACGGCTTTCCCGCAGCCAGGAGGTGAAACAGCAGATCCATACCGAGCTGGTGAGCCGCCTGGACCTGAAGCGGCTGAGCATGAGCAAACTGCAGCAGAGCGAACTGCAGGAGAAAATCCGCCGCACGCTGCGCGAAATTATCGAGGAAATCCGCGGGCGCCTGCCGGCGGGGCTTGAGCCGGAGCGGCTCTGCAAAGAGATTTTTGACGAGGCGGTCGGGCTCGGCCCGCTCGAAGACCTGCTGGAAGACGACACGATTACTGAAATCATGGTGAACGGCCCGGGGCAGGTTTATGTCGAGCGGCAGGGCAAGCTGGTGCTGACCGACTGCACCTTCATTAACGATGCCTCCGTTCATTCGATCATTGAGCGCATCGTCTCGCCGATCGGCCGGCGGATCGACGAAAGCCAGCCTTATGTCGATGCCCGTCTGGCGGACGGCTCGCGCGTGAATGCCATCATTCACCCGCTGTCGCTGGTCGGGCCGTGCATCACCATCCGTAAATTCTCCAAAGACCCGTTTTCGGTTGCGGACCTGGTCGGGTTCGGCACCTTTACGCAGGGGACGGCCGACTTTTTGGAAACCTGTGTGCTGCTGCGGAAGAATATCATTGTTTCCGGCGGTACCGGCTCGGGTAAAACCACGCTGCTCAACGTACTTTCGAGCTACCTGCCGAACGACGAGCGGATCCTGACGATCGAGGATGCCGCCGAGCTGCGCCTGTCGCAGGAGCACCTGGTCCGCCTGGAGGCCCGCCCGGCCAATATCGAAGGGCGCGGCGCCGTGGCGATCCGCGACCTGGTACGCAATGCGCTGCGCATGCGCCCGGACCGTATTGTGGTCGGCGAGTGCCGCGGCGCGGAGGCGCTGGATATGCTGCAGGCGATGAATACCGGCCACGAGGGTTCCCTCACCACCATTCATGCCAACTCACCGCGCGATGCCCTGGCCCGCCTGGAAACGATGATCCTGATGGCGGGCATGGACCTGCCGGTCCGCGCCATCCGCGAGCAGGTCGGTTCGGCGGTTCACCTGATCTGCCAGATTGCCCGCTTCAGCGACGGAACGCGCAAGGTCAGCCGGATCACGGAAGTGGTCGGCATGGAGCAGGACCGCATCACCCTGCAGGACCTGTTTGAATTCCGGCAGACGGGCGTCGACCACAGCGGCCGCGTGCAGGGTGCTCTTGAGCCCACCGGTGCCGTGCCGACCTTTATTGAAGAAGTCGGCGTGCGCGGCATCCAGTTTGACCGGTCGATTTTCCAAAAACAGGCGGGCGGCCGCTGATGTTCTGGATGGTTCCCATTCTATTTGCGCTCTGCGCGGGCCTGCTGGCCTACGCCATACTCGATTCGCTGCGCCGGGCGGAAGAGACCTATGCCGATGAGTATTCGGCCGATACGGCGCGGCAGTTTGAGGATCTCTTCCTGTTTATTCCGCCGCAGCTGATCCTCAAAATTACGCACCTGGCGGCCCTGCTGGTTTTCATCCTCTGTTTCGCGGCCGCCGGCAGCCTGCAGGGCTGGGTGGGCGCGGTGCGCGGTGCCGCGGCCGGGCTGCTGGGCGCTGCCGTGGTCTACCTGATTCCCAAACTCGCGCTGCGGCTGCTCAAACGGCGGCGGCTCGAACGGTTTAATGAACAGCTCGCTCCGGCGCTGGAGGCCATGAGCAACGCACTTAAGGCCGGTTTCAGCATCCAGCAGGCGTTCAGTTCGGTGGTGGATGAGGGCGAGGCGCCGATCGCCCAGGAGTTCAGTATGTTTCTCCAGCAGCTGCGCATCGGCGTGACGTTTGAAGAGGCGCTGGGCGAGATGGACCGGCGGATGGGCAGCGAGGATTTGACCCTGATGGTGCAGTCAATCGAGATTGCGCGGCAGACCGGGGGCAACCTGACCGAGGTTTTTGACCGTATTTCGGACACCATTCGCGAGCGCCGCCGAATTGAAGGCAAGATTCGGTCGCTGACGGCCCAGGGTAAAATCCAGGGCCGGGTGGTGAGTGCCATGCCGCTGCTGCTGGGGATCGGGATGTATCTGATCGACAGCCAGATGATGATGACGTTCCTGAAGTCGACGGCCGGCATCCTGGTGCTGCTGCTGGTGGTGATTCTGGAGATTCTCGGTGCGGTCTTTATCAATAAAATTGTGAACATCGATGTGTAGGGTCTAATGGATTGGGAAATCATAGTCAGCAGTCTTCTGTTTTTCGCCGCCTTTGCGGTGTTCTTCCTGCAGTTTGTCCGGGCGGTGAAGCGGGTTTCTTACGTCACGTTGGCAGACGGCCGGCGGCAGGAACGCAGCCTGCCGCTCACGATTCGTATGATGCTGCCGCTGTGCGCGTTTGTGCCGCGGTCGGTGACCGGTCTGGGCCTGTTTGCAAAGAGCCGCGCGCGCCTGCAGCGGCAGCTGGTGGCCGGCGGGCTCGAAGGGCTGGTCCATGCGCATGAGGTGATTGCCCTGCGCATCCTCATGCCGCTGGGCCTCGGTGTGCTCTGCTGTGCGGCGATGCAGCTTTCTTTTCCGTATATGCCCGGCGGCATCGGCACCGGGCTGGCGGACCGCCGTTTCTTTGTCTTTGCAATCATCCTGCTGCTGTTCGGCCTGCTGCCCGATGCCTGGGTGAAGAAGTCGGTGGCGCGGCGGCACCAGCGTATCGAACGGGCGCTTCCGTTCGTTCTCGACCTGCTGACGCTGTCGGTGGAATCGGGGCTCGATTTTATGAGCGGCATCCAGCGCATTATCCAGCACCGCGAAATTGACCCGCTCGGTGAGGAGCTGATTCGAATCTTCCGCGAAATCCAGGTGGGGCGGAGCCGCAAAGAGGCGCTGCGCAACCTGGCCTTCCGCGTGAACCATCCGGATATCCGCGCGGTTTCCAATGCGCTGATCCAGGCCGATGAGCTCGGCACCGGGATCGGCCATGCGCTGCGGGTGCAGGCGGAACAGATTCGGACCAAGCGCTTTCAGCGGGCGGAAAAGAAGGGCAACGAAGCACCGGTCAAGCTGCTGTTTCCGCTCACGGCGTTCATTTTTCCTGCCGTCTTCCTGGTGCTGCTGGGGCCGGTGATCCTGCAGATGGCGCTGCGCGGCGGATTCTGACTTTTATAACGAAATAGGTATTAACATGTCTCATTTAATTATTGAACAGGGGAAGGGCGTCGGCACCGAAGTCGAAGTGCCGGCTGCCGGGATGAAGTTCGGGCGCTCGCCGGCGAACGACCTGGTGCTGGACGACGAGTCGGTAATGCTCTTCCACGGGCGTTTCTTCTTTAAATCCGACGGCTCGCTGTGGGTCACCGATTTCGGGGCCGGCGAAAAGACGATGGTCGGCGGAAAGCAGATCGATGAGATCGCGCTGAAGGTCGGCGACCTGGTGGAAGTCGGGTCCTATGCGTTCCGCGTCATCAACGTGAAGTCCTCGGCCGCTGCGGCGGCGCCCGTCCCGGCGGCGGCGAAGAAAGAGGCCGCTGCGGAGGAGCCGGCCATCGACCTGGGGTTCCAGTCGCCGGAAAAGGAGGCGGCGCCGCGCGCCGCCGGCGGGTCCGGGGAAAAGAACCATTCGGTCCTGCACCGTGTGCTGCAGGCGGCCATTGTGCTGCTGGTGATCCTGGTGGCGGCGCTGGCGGTTCCGGAGGTGATGAACCTGCGGGGCGGTTCCGCTGCGCCGCAGGCCGAGCGCGACAAGCTGCTGGCCTTTACCTATGAGTGCGTCCGCGGCAATTATAAGGATATCTTCCGCTACTACATTGAGCTGACGCCCGAGGGCGAGGCCTCGATCGAGATTCACAACCTTGGCAACCGCCAGAATACCAAGTCGGCCAAGGTGTCCGCCGAGGCCGCCGAAAAGCTGGCCCGGCGCCTGCTCGGCAGCGGCTTCTTCGAGGTCGACGGCGCGTATGAGATCGATGCGCCCGGCACGTATAACTATTACGACCTGGCGATCTACTGCGGCGGTAAGTTCAACCGCGTGAAAGTGCTCAACCGCGAGCTGCCGCAGGATGTCCAGCACGCCGCCTCCATGATTGAAGAGTTTATCTTTGCCGAGCTTGATGTTCCGTCCACCCTGCTGGAAGACGAAGGAACCCTCGTCAGCCTGGCGGCCGAGTCGCTCAAGCTCGCCGATGCCTGCTTCGCGGAGCAGGATGTGAAGGTGGGCAACCTGGCGCAGGCGATTAAATACTATACCGAAGGGCTGGACTACCTGGAAACCCTCGACCTGAAGCCGGCGGTTTACGGGCGCATCAAAGAGGGGCTGGCCCGGGCCCAGGCCGAGCAGGATGCGCGGTACAAGGATTATAAATTTAATGCGGACCGCGCCATGCGTTTGGGCGACTGGGGGGAAGCGGACCGGCAGCTGCGTGTGCTGGCGGAACTGATTCCCAACCGGGACGACCATCGGCATGAGGTCATCGTTGCCAAACAGCTTGAAGTGGAGGAGCACCTGAGATGAGGTCTTCAAATCGACAGTATAATAATTGCCTGCGGGCGGCGCTGCTGCTTTTCGCCCTGCTGATCTTCGGCTGCGCTGAGCAAAAGCAGGCCTCGGGAAAAATCACCGTGGCTTCCCGCCCGGCGGGGGCGGAGCTTTTCCTCAACGGCCGGCCGGCCGGGACCACGCCGTCGGCGTTTACCGGGCTGGGGCCCGGCGAATATACCGTGGAACTTCGCAAAGAGGGGTTTGACCGGATCCACCAGACCGTCGCGCTGCTTGAAGGTCAGGAGCTCGATGTTTCGCTGGATCTCCAGCCGACCACCGGGCTGCTGCTGGTGGATTCCGATCCGCAGCACGCCGATGTCATTATCGACGGGGTTTCCCGGGGCAATACACCGCTGCTGCTGACCGACCTGCCGCTCGGCCGCTATGCCCTTGAATTCAAAGCGCCCAAACGGCTGCCGCGGACGGCGGAAGCTGTGCTGGATGGCCGCAATCCGGTGCGCGTGTTTGCAGAGCTGGTTTCCAATACAGCGCAGCTGGATGTGACTTCCTCGCCGGCCGGTGCCCAGGTGCGGATTAACGGTATTTATGCCGGCGATACGCCGATCTTTATTGCGGATGCCCAGGCCGGGGACGTGGACGTGAAAGTGTCGAAGCGCGGTTATAAACCCTATCAGGCCCGCATGGTGTTCGAGGCGACCAAGCCCTATAAAATCGATGCGGAACTCGAAGCGCTGCCCTCCGGCCTGACCGTGCTGACGACCCCCGCGGGTGCGCAGGTTATGGTCGATAAGATGCTGGTCGGCAATTCCCCGATCACCCTCGAAAGCCTGACGGAGGGGCCGCACGAAGTGACCGCTTCGCTCACCGGTTATGACGCCGTTACGAAAACCATCTATTTGGAGCCCGATGTGAACGACAGCGTGGAGCTGATGCTGGAAAAAAATTCCGGCACGCTGGTCATCGATACCGAGCCGGCCGGTGTGCAGGTTTATGTCGACGGCAAGCTGTTCACAACCACGCAGTCCAAGGGCGGTTCCGATTCGCTGTCGCAGCCGGTGTCCATTACGCTGAAATCGGGGCAGGACCACGCCGTTCAGCTGGTGCGCGAAGGCTTTGTTTCGCGGACCACCATGGTGCAGGTGGAGGTGGACCAGATCCTGACCCGCCACGAAGTGATGAAGCGTATCTTTGTGTATGACACCCAGATTACGACCGACGACGAGGTCATTAAATGCCGCCTCGAATATAAGCTGCCCAACGGCAGCATCTACTATGAGCGCTATCCCGGGGTATTCGATACCGTCAAGGCGTCTGATATCCGCGATGTGCAGCCGATCTCGCTTTTGGATGAAAGCAACCGCGAGGCCCGCCGCCTGATGGAGATGAATAAAGCGGCCGTACCGCAATAGGACCGGACGCCGCCGCATCTGCAGCCGCTGGATTTTTCCGGCGGCTTTTTTTTTATTCCACCGTCAACTCGTCGCCGGCCTGCACCCCGTCGAGAACACCGGCGGCGGTTTCGAGGACGGCGGCAGTGCCGCGCGGTGCGAAGGCGAGCCGCCACGGTTTCAGGTTGCGGGCCACGCGGAGCACGGTCTGGCGGCGGTCGAGGAATGCGGCATCGATCGGGAAACGCATAAACCACATATGGATGCTCGCGCACGGCCGGATCAGCAGTCCGGTGCGCCGGTCGAGGCCGCGGCGCCCGAGCAGTCCTTTCATGCGGGCGGAGGTGCTTTCCGCAACCAATACGGTTTCAACAACCGGCCTTCCATCCTTGATCAAAATGCGTGACATGCCGCCTAAAATCCTAAATTCTGGCCCTTTGTTACAAGTATCAAATTTCAAGTTTCAGGGTTCAATTTTATGGCTTTAAAAAGCATGACCGGTTTTGGAGAGGGTTCCGCCGCGGCATCGGGCATACGTGTGGCGGTGGAGCTGAGCTCGGTAAACCGAAAACAGCTCGATATTAACGTCAGTCTGCCGCGCAACCTCATCACGCTCGATGCGCAGGTGCAGCGGATCATCCGCGGTGAATTTTCGCGCGGGCGTGTTTCGGGCATCATCCGCGTGGATGCGGGCGAAGGGGCGGCCGGGTCGGTGGCGGTGGATGAATTCCTCGCGGCGCAGTACGTCGAAAGCCTTCGCCAAACGGCGGCCAAGCTTAAACTGAACGACGACCTCGGAGCTGAATCGATTGCCCGCCTGCCGGGCGTGGTGTCGATTGAACAGAACGAAGCCGCGGCCGACGAGGCTGCCGAGGTGCTGGAGGCCGCCTTGGCCAAAGCGCTTAAAGGGCTGGCAAAAATGCGCACCGCCGAGGGCAAGGCGCTGGAAAAAGACCTGCGCGAGCGGATTGGACTGCTCGAAACCTATACCAAAGCGATCGGCAAACTGGCGCCGACCGTGGTTGTGAGCTACCGTGAAAAGCTGTTTGCCCGCCTTGAAGAGGCCGGCCTCGATGACCTGGCGGGGGATGAACGCATCGTGAAAGAGGTGGCCCTGTTTGCCGACCGCTGCGATATCAGCGAAGAGCTGACCCGCCTGAAAAGCCATATGGCCCAGGCGCGGGAACTGCTGCATTCGGCCGAACCGGTCGGCCGTACGCTGGATTTTCTCTGCCAGGAACTGTTCCGCGAAATCAATACGGTCGGCTCCAAGGCGAACGAAGTTGAAATCACGCGGCACGTCGTGGCCTTTAAAACCGAGCTCGAACGCATTCGCGAGCAGGTGCAGAATATTGAGTAAGACAGGAGCTGAAGGTGGACGATATTAAAAAACAGTTGATCGATGAAGAGCCGGCGGGGTCGCGGATTTCGCGTCCGCTGATGATCATTGTTTCCGCGCCGTCCGGCTGCGGAAAGAGCACCCTGTGCGACCGGCTGGTGGATGAGTTCCCGAAAATTGTCTATTCCGTTTCCTGCACCACCCGCGCACCGCGCGAGGGCGAAACCGACGGCAAAGAGTACTATTTCCTCTCCAAAAAAGAGTTCAAGGAACGCATCAAAAACGGCGAATTCCTCGAGTGGGCGAAAGTGCACGGCAACTATTACGGCACGCTGGAAGATACGGTGCTATACACCATGGAAGAGGGCAGGCATGTCCTGCTCGATATCGATGTGCAGGGCGCAAAACAGCTGCGGGAACACCTGGCGCACCTCAATCCGCGCCATCCGATCCGCCGCGGCTTTACCGATATTTTCATTTCGCCGCCCTCGCTGGAGGAGCTGGAGCGCCGCCTGCGCGGCCGCGCCACGGATGAAGAGAAGGTGATTCGCAAGCGGCTCGAAAATGCCGCCGGCGAAATGGCTGCGGCCAAGGAATATACATTCCAGATCGTTAATGATGAGCTGGAAAAAGCCTACCACGAACTCAAGACTGTACTGCTGTCCGGCATGGGCCTGGGCTAAGCACTATTGCGCTGTAATGCCGATGACCTGGCGGAATTCGATCGGTTCGGCCGCGAGCACGAAGGCGAGCGGCGGCAGGCCCTTGGTGGCTTCCATCAGGCTTTCATAATAGCGGCCGTACTCTTCGTAGGTCTCGCCGGTCCGCGGGGGGCGCATGCCCATGAAGACCAAGCCGGCCTTTTCTGAAGTGCGCCGAATAATGTCGTAAATGGCCTCGCCGTCTTTGACGCGCACGCGCGGTTCGGCCGGAATGCGCTGCTCTTCCAGGAAGGTGCTCAGCCGTTCCTGTGCAGCCTCTCTTTCGCCTTCGGTATCCACAATGGTTTTGACCACGAGCTTGGACTGTTTCCAGACCGGGCTTTTCTGGATCTGGTAGGCCAGCGTCAGCATGAGGCCGATGTTGTCTTTATTGCCGCCCCACCAGACATGGATTTCCTCGCCGTCGTCTTTGGTATCCTGGTCGGATTCCCGCAGCATGATCAGGTTGCGTTCGGTGCGGTGGACCAGCTGGATCAGTTCGGCGAATTCGGTGATGCTGTCGCGGTTTTCCGTGTCGCCGAGCAGGATGGTGTTCGGGGTGAGCGGGCCGTAGCCGTAGGCGCGCACCAGGGCGCGCGCACCGGCGAGCATATTCGGGGAGGGGAAGATTTTCACCATGGCGTCGACCTCGCGCTTTTCGAGGTATTCGCGCATCGATTTTTCCATGGAATGCACTTTTTCGGCCGACCAGTCTTCCACCGGCAGCACACTCGCCACCGTCAGGGCGCTGCTGTGGCGCGTCAGCGCATGGGCCATTTCAACCAGGTGCCAGCGAGATTTCGGCGAGCCGCTCAGCGCCAGGATACGGGGGCGCCACGTACGCTCGTCGGGCTTGAGTTTGTTGAGGCGGTGGATGGCAAAGCGGACGAGCAGGGTGAGGATGCCGTAGCGCATGTCGGCCCAGTGCGCATTCAGCCGGCGGCGTTTCACCAGGTAAAAGACGAGAATGGTCAGCATCATGGCGAGGATGGTTGCGCCGGGGTCGATCATCAGCATGGCTGCAAAACAGAGGCCGGCGCCGAGCAGCGAGACGCTGGAGGGCACCTTGAACTTCGGGCGCCATGAGGGACTTTCAATCAGGCCTTCGAGCCCGGCGGAGAGGTTGAGCAGCCCGTAGGAGAGCAGGAAGAACATGGAGAGAATCGGGGCGATCAGGTTGAGGTCGCCCAGCAGGACTGCCGCAAGGGCCACGGCAAAGGAGAGGGCGGTGGCAATGCGCGGGTCGGCCTTGTCTTTGCCGAACCCTTTGCCGATAAAACGCGGGATGATGCGGTCGATTGCCAGGGCCTGCAGGGTGCGCGGTGCGCCGAGCAGGGAGCCGAGCGCACTGGACACCGAGGCCGCAAACACACCGATGGCGACGGCCGAACGCCAGCGGGAGAGGGTTGCCATAATATTGGAATCGATCAGCAGGAGGCGGTGGTCCGGCACGTTGAGGCTTATGAAAACCGGCATGATCATGTAGACCAGGTAGCCCGTGGCGATAGCCAGCAGCGTGCCGCGCGGCAGCGATTTTGCCGGATCCTTCAGGTCGCCGGAGAGGCCTAAACCGGCTTCAATTCCGGTCACCGCCGGGAAGAAGACGGCAAAGACCACCCAGAAGCCCACCTTCGGCGGAATGACGGCATCGACCGGAACCGCCAGCGCTTCGGGCGGCGGATGGCCCATGAAAAAGGAGACCAGCGAAACGCCGATGGCGGCAAAGATGCCGAACTGGACCTTCAGGGCGAGGTCTGCCGAAAAATAGGCGAGTGCCGTCAGCAGCACCAGGGTGCCGGACGACAGGATTTTGGCCGCCGCTGCCGGGTCAATACCCCATTGGGCCAGCGGGTTGCCTGCATAGAACATGACCGCTTCGGTACAGCCCGCAATATAGAACGCCACGCCGATGGCGCGCGCAAAGAAGAGCGGCAGGCCGATCGCCGCGCCGGCTTCGAGCCCGAGGGAGCGCGAAATAATGTAATAGGCGCCGCCGCCGCCGACCTTCATGTTGGTGGCCATGGCGGAGATGGAGAGGCCGGTCAGGAAGGTGATCAGCGTGGCCATGGTGACGATCAGCAGCGTGCCGAAGAGGCCGACGTTGCCGACCACCCAGCCGAAACGCAGATACATGATGACGCCGAAGATGGTCAGCACGCTCGGCGTGTAGACCCCTTTAAACGTCCCGAAAGAATAGCCCTGCTTTTCGGCCTGCTCGCCCATAGGAAATTCCCACCTTGTAGATTAAGTACTGCGGTCGATACTTCCAGAGATTGCAGGAAATGGGAAGCTCTGTTGCGGGCGATCGGTGCCCCGCCGCAAAGCGGGCGGCGCCGGGGTCAGCGGGATGCCCGCATCTGTGCGCGGGTGGCGAAATAGGCCTGTGCCCCGGATAGCAGGTTGGCGAGGGCCAGCCCGGTCACGAGGCCGGTGAATCCGAAAAAGCGGCTGCCGAGGAAGCAGAGCGGCATGATGAGGATGAAGACGCGGGTCAGGCTGACGATCATGACGGGTTTGGGTTTGCCGATCACGTTCAGGATCTGGCTGAGCCAGGTGGTGGCATGGAGGCCGGCATGACCGAGCGCGGCAATGAGCAGGTAGGTTACGCTCAGTTTTAAGACGGTCGGGTCGTCACTGAACCACCCGGCAATCCAGCGGGCGCCGGCGGCGAGCAGGACGAGGGTGATGCCGGAGTAGATGACGGCAAAGCGGGTGCTGAGCCGGCGTGCCGCCTGGACGCGGTCGTGCGCGTTGGCCCCGTAGTTCTGCCCGACAAACGGGACGATGGCCATGGAGTAGGCCATGGAGATGATAAAAACAATGGTTTCGATGCGGGTGCCGGTGGCCATGGCGGCCACGGCCTTCACCCCGCCGACGCCGGCGGCCAGGCGGATATAGTAGCCCTGGGCAACCGGCGTGAGCGCCTGGGTGAGGGCGGCGGGAATGCCGAGCAGGATAATGCTTTTCCAGGAGTCCAGCGCCTGGCGGAGATGCGGGCGGCTCCAGTCGATGAGCCGATGCTTAAAGTGCAGGATGAGCAGCGAGGCGGATGCGCCCAGGCCGCGGGCGATGACGGTGGCCAGGGCGGCGCCTTTGATGCCGAGGGCCGGAAAGGGGCCCCAGCCGAAAATCAGGATCGGGTCGAGAATCACGTTGAGCACGGCGCAGGACATCATGACGATCACGGGCCGGACCATATCGCCGGCGGCGCGCAGGCAGCCGTCGGACACGGGCGGGAGGATGGCGAAGACGGCGCCGATATACCAGATCTGCATATAGCCGCGGACCAGTTCGAGCACATGGTCTTCGGCGCCGAGCATGGAGAAGAGCGGGGTGATGGTGAAGTAGCCCAGCCCGCTGACCAGTATGGTTCCGAGTATGGTCAGCGCCAGTCCGTCGGCGGTTGTTCGGCGGGCGAGGGGCAGGTTCTTTGCGCCGAGGGCTCGTGAAATGATGGAGGCCGCACCGGCTGAAAAGCCGATGGCCAGTGCGCCGACAATCATGACCACCGCAAAGGTGAAGCCCATGGCGGCGAGTTCTTCGGTGCCGAGGCGTGAAACAAAATAGGTGTCCGTGAGGTTGAACACCATCATGGCGAATGCCCCGGCCACGCCGGGCAGGGCGAGCCGGGTCATGTGGCCTGTAACAGACCCTTCCAGGAGTTTACTCATGCGCACCTGTCAGTCTGCGTTTGAGTGTGCCGCAGTCCTCGATGACCATGTAGAGGCAGGGCACGATCAGCAGGGCAATGACGGTGGCAAAGAGAATGCCGAAGCCGAGCGAAATGGCCATTGGAATCAGGAATTTGGCCTGGCGGGAGGTTTCGAGGATCATGGGCATCAGGCCGCCGAACGTGGTCATGGTGGTGAGCAGGATCGGGCGGAAGCGCTGGATGCCGGCCGAGACGACGGCATCGTGCGCGGTGTCGTGGTGCTCGCGCCGGTCGTTGGCAAAACTGATGAGCACGAGGGCATCGTTCACCACCACGCCCGAGAGCGCGAGCATGCCGATGACGCCGAGCATGGTCATGGAATAGCCGAGGATCAGGTGGCCGATGATGGCGCCGATGATGCCGAACGGGATGGAAATCATCACGATCAGCGGCTGGGTGTAGCTTTTGAACGGGATGGCGAGCAGGGCATAGATGGCGAGCAGCACCATGGGAATGGTTACCGCCATGCTGCCGAAGCTGTCGCGCTGGTCGGCGGAACGGCCTTCGTAGCTGTAGTCGAGCCCGGGGAACTGGCGCTGCAGGTTCGGGAAGAAGTCGTTGTCGAGTTTGGCCGTCACTTCGCCGGCCTTGGATTTCGGCCGCACATCCGCGGTGAGCGTAATGGTGCGCATGCCGTTGCGGCGGTTAATGGTGGTGTAGGATTTGCCGATCTCGGTGTCGACGACATCGGAGAGCATGACTTCCCCGCCGTCGGGCGTCTGCAGGATAAAGTTTTCGAAGTTATACATTCTCGTGCGCTCGGCTTTCGGCAGGCGGACTTTAACCTTCACTTCATTGCGGCCGCGCTGCTGGCGGAGCACTTCGGTGCCCTCAAAGGCGGCGCGGATCTGGCCGCCGATATCGCTGGCGGAGAGGCCGAGGCTGATGGCTTCGGGTTTCAGCGTGAAGTCGAACTGGGTCTTGCCCTGCTCGACGCCGTCGTTGATATCCTGCACGAGCGAGTAGTTTTCGAGCTCTGCGGCGAGTGCGCGTGCGGCGTTTTCGAGCGTGGCGATATTTTCGTGCCGCAGCTCAATTTCGAGGGCGGGGCCGCTGCCGGGGCCGCCGGAATCGGAGGCATAGCGGATGAAGCGGACGCCCGGCACATCACCGACTTTGCTGCGCCACTTCTGCACAAATTCTTCGGTGCCCATGATGGTTTTGCGGATTTCGGGGTCGGCGAGGTAGACGCGCACCTGGCAGGTGTGCGAACCGCTGTTGCCGATCCGCGCAAAGATGCCTTCAACGAGTTCCGGGCGGCCGGATTCTTCCAGCACCTGCTGGGCGCCTTTGACGAGGCGGTCGGCTACGGCTTCGGTTTTTTCCACCGGCGCGCCGTAGGGCAGGGTGGCCGAGGCGATGGCATAGTCGGATTCAACCGTGGTGAACATGGAGAAGCCCATGCGGCCGCTGAACCAGAAACCGCCGACGAGGATGAGGACGGACAGCGCAATGGAGATGACGACATAGCGATGCGTGAGGCAGAAGTCCAGGAACGGGCCGTATTTGGTGCGCACCCAGTGGCGGAAGGCGTGGCTGAAGCGCTGCTGGAAGCGGTGGATGATCCCGAAGAGGCCGGTGGGTTCCTTCTTGCGGGCGTGGCTGAGGTGCGACGGCAGGATGTAGAGGCTCTCGAGCCAGGAGATGGTGAACACGGCAATGACCACAATCGGCAGCATGCCGATCACCCGGCCCATCTGGCCGGGCATTACCGCGAGCGGAATGAAGGCCACGATGTTGGTGAGAATACTAAAGCCGACCGGCGAACAGACCTCGCGCGCACCGCGCACCGCGGCCTCATGGGACTCCAGGCCGTCCTGCTGGTAGTGGTAGACATTTTCGCCGACCACAATGGCATCGTCGACCACGATACCGAGCGAGATGATGAAGGCGAACATGGTGATCATGTTGATGGACAGCCCGGTGAGCGGCATCAGCAGCATGGCGCCGAGGAAGGAGATCGGAATCCCCATGGCGACCCAGAGGGCCAGGCGCATCTCAAGGAAAATGCCGAGTACAATCAGCACCAGCACCAGGCCGAGCGCCCCGTTGCGCAGCAGCAGGCTGGCGCGCTGGGAAAAGATTTCGGTTCTGTCGTCGAGCACATCAATGCCGATGCCTTCGGGCAGCTGCTCTTTGATCTGGGGCAGGATTTCCGCCACGGTCTTGGAGATCTGTGTGGGGGTCTGGTCGCCGACGCGGTAGATATCGAGCATGATGGCGGGCTTGCCGTTGTAGGAGGCAAAGCTGTCGGAGTCTTCGAGGCCGTCGATCACATCAGCCACGGCGCCGAGCTGCAGGGTGGTTCCGTCTTCGGAGGCCAGGATCGGGGCCTGGGCGAAGTCGAGGCCGTAGTTACGGCGCTCCTGCATCCGCAGCAGGGTTTCCCCGCTGTCGGTTTTGATGCCGCCGCCGGAAATTTCGCGCGACTGGGTATAAATAGAGGAGGCGA
Organism: Pontiella sp.; assembly: GCA_041582935.1. Lineage (GTDB taxonomy): Bacteria > Verrucomicrobiota > Kiritimatiellia > Kiritimatiellales > Pontiellaceae > Pontiella. Next base: position 54,986 of record JBFHGU010000011.1, on the reverse strand, counting down.
GCGACTGGTGGGTCAGGCCGTATTCGCGGAGCTGGTCCTGCGGTACTTCAATGCTGATTTCCAGGTCGCGCGTGCCGGTGAGGTCGACCTGGGTGATGAACTCGGTCTGCAGCAGCCGGTTGCGCACCTGCTCGGCCAGGCTGCGCAGGGTGACATCGGAGATGTCGCCGTAGAGGACGAGCGTCATGGCATCGCGCTTGCGCTCGGAGAGGGAGACGATCGGTTCCTCAGCACCGTCCGGGAAGGTGGTGATGCGGTCGATCTCGCTCTTGATATCCTGATAAACCTTGATGCGGTCGGAGCCCTCAATCAGCTCAGCATAAATGCTGGCATAGCCTTCGCTGGCGGTTGAGGTGACTTCTTCAATGCCCTCGAGCGAGCGGACCGCTTCTTCTGCCGCCAGGCAGACGCTTTGTTCCATCTCTTCCGGGGTGCCGCCGGAATAGGTGACCTCAATCGTCACGGCATCGGCGGTCAGGTTTGGGAAGACCTCCTGTTTGAGGGTCATAAAGGTGCCGAAGCCTCCGATGAGGCAGAGCAGCATCAGCAGGTTGGCCGCCACCGGATTTTTGACCATCCAGGCAATGGGCCCATTGAATTTTTCCAGAATTTTTGTCATGGCGGATTACCGATTGGGGAAATTAAAAGTGCGGTTTGAGTGAGGGTGAGTTCTTATTCAGCAGTGTTGCCGTCCGGCATTTGGGCGGCGCCCTGCGGCGGCTCGGGCATTGGGTCGCCCTCGCGCCGCAGCTGCATGCCCTCAACGGCGGCCGAAAGGTCGGTTGTGACAACTTCGATTTCGGCCGGGCCGTCAAACCGGACCAGCATTTCATCGGCGTAGCCGTCGATCACTTCCGCCTGCAGGATGTGCAGTTTATTGTCGCGGCCGATGGTCCAGACCACATTGCCGTCGCGGAGGTATTTCCGGGGGAGCATCATGGAATCCGGAATGGCATCGCCGTCAATGCGGACGCGGACATATTCATTGATGAGCATGGGGCGTCCGGCGGCATAGGGTTTGTCCGCCGTCAGGAGGATGCGGGCCATGCGGCCGGTGTCGGTGAGGGTCGGCAGCAGCTTATAGGTTTGGGCGGCGCGGGTGGTGCCGTCGGCCAGGATCAGCTCAGCCGAATAGGCCTTGGAGCCGATTTCCGGGAGCGGTGCGAGCGCACTGAACGGAATGGAGGAGTAGACAAAGAAGCGGTCGACCGCCGCCAGCTCAACCAGCACCGACGAGGACTGGGCATAGTCGCCGACATCAGCCGTTTCGGAAACCACGACCGCATCGAACGGCGCGCGGATCTGGGTGCGTTCCAGGTTCAGCTTGGCGGATTCAACCGCCAGTTCGGCGCTTTGAACACTGGCTTCGGCGGCTTTCAGCTGCGGTTCGCGCAGGATCAGGTCGCGGTAGGCATCGGACTCGTCGGTGCCCATCATTTCCATTTCATGGCGGACGACATCCTGCTGGCCTTCTTCGATGCGGTAGCTGCTTTGCGCGGTGAGCAGTGCGGCTTCGGCCTGGGCGAGGGCGAGGCGGTAGTCGGTGTCGTCGATTTCGATGAGGACCTCGCCTTTTTTCACGAGGCCGCCTTCAACCAGCCCGGGGTTGACGGCCACGATCCGGCCGCTGACTTCAGGCTGCAGGGCGGCGGCTTTCTCGGCGGTGACCGTGCCGAGGCACTCCACGCTATGGATGTGCTCTGCGGTTTTCATGGGCATGATTTCGACCACCGGAACCATCGACGACATGGCGCGGCGGCGGCTGGCCACGGGTTTATTCTTCATGAAATAGGCGGCGGCTAACGAGCCGGCAATGATGAAGGCGAGGCCGATAGCGATTGAAATTAGGCGGCGGGATGCGTTGTTCATTATTTGTCCTCCAGCATGAATGTCCAGTCGCCCCCGAGGGAGCGGTAAAGTTGAATACGGTCGCCGAGCAGTTCCGCCCGGGCGGTTAAATGGGTGATTTCAAGCGACTCGCGCGCAACGACGGCGGTGAGGGCATCGAGGTAGGAGAGGAGGCCGCGCTGGTAGCGGCGGATGGATTCCTCCTCGCTTTTTTGGGCGGCGGCATACTGCTTGCGGAGCGCTTCCACGTAATCCGCCTGGTGTTTTTCGGAGATGAGGGCGTCCTCGGTATCCTGAATGGCTTCGAGAACCGCGAGGCGGTAAATGGCAACCTGTTCGCGCGCGGCGGCCAGTGCGCGGTCGGCCTCGGCCTTCAGGTAGCCTCCGTCGATGATGGGGCCCACCAGGCTGGCGGCGAGGCTGGAACCCCAGTCCTCGAAGAGGTCCTCGATCTTTTCTTCGGAGGTGTATACCGATCCGGAGAGCGAGAGGGTCGGCAGCCGGGCGGCGCGGGCGGCGCCGGCCGACCAGTCGGCCGACTCCAGCGTCAGGCGCGCGGACTGGATGTCCGGGCGGTTTTCGAGAAGGCTGACTGGAAGCCCCGCCGCAGGTTGGGGGGGTAAGGAAGGAAGCGGCTCGGCTTCCAGTCGAAGATCGGTTCCGGGAATCCGGCCGGAGAGCACGGCCAAGGTATTTTCCAGGGTCTGGATGGAGGAGAGTACCGGCGGAATCTTGGCTTCGGCGGCGGCCACCTGCTGGCGCTGCTGGAGCACGTCGAGCGCATCGGACTGGCCGGTCTGGTAGCGGCGCTCCAGCGCCGCGAGCTGGTTGCGGTTCGACTGCAGCTGGCTTTGGTAGAGCGCGAGTGCCTCGTTCTGCGCCAGCCAGGTGAAATAGGTGGTGGCGAGTTCGGCGGAGAGGGTCATGCCGGCCGTCTGCAGGTCGAATTTCGAGGCCTCATAGGTGGCCAGCGCGGCGCGCTTGGTGGATTTCAGCCGGCCCCACAGGTCGACTTCATAGCTGGCGTAAAGGCCGAGCGTGAAGTCCGGGTCGGTCGAGCTGTCGCCGGTGGAGGAGCTGTAGGAAGAATAGCTCTGCGATGCGGAGCCTTCGCCGTTTAATTTGAGTTTGGAATCGGCGCCGGTTTTGCGGGCAGCGGCTTCGGCCTGCTCCAGGCGGGCGGCATACTGCTCGAGTGTGAGGCTGCCGGCAAAGGCATCTGCGATCAGCCGGTTGAGCTGTTCCGAGCCAAAGGCTTTCCACCATTCGGTCTGGAGGGTTTCGGTTCCGGAGGCGGTGCTGAACTGTTCCGGGGTCTGATCTGCGAGCAGCTCATCGCCGCGTTCGGGCTTGAATGAGACGCAGGAGGTCAGCAGCAGGGTGAGTAGGGGGAGGGCATAGACGGTTTTCATGAATTCAGGCTCTTTCTAACTTCCTTGAGGCCGCCGAGGGCAAAGGTTTCAACTTGGTCGATCAGCGGACGGATATTCTGGAATTTTGAAAATTTATGCAGGTGCAGCGGGTCGTTTTTGTGTTTCTGGTAACCGGCATTCAGGGAGATGTGCACCCCCATGAAGTTCTGGGTGAGCAGGTCGAGCTGGGTTTCCTCGATTTCCTGCCCGATAAAATCGTGGACCGCATTGCGGACCCGAATGCGGTTGGGTTTCAGATAGGACAGAAACAGCTCTTCGTGTTTCGGTGTGCGTTCATTCATCTCCTTAAAGATCAGCTTGGGGCAGAGACCGGCGGTGTCTTCGCAGAAAATGCACTCAAGCCGCGAGCGCAGGAAGAGGCGCAGCCACTGTTCCGCTCCGACTTCCAGATGATTTTCCGGAATCGGAAAGGCCGCCTTCGCGGCGGCGGTGAGAAACTTCCAGACCTCGGCATACAGATTGGCTTTATCGCCGAAATGATAATTCACGGCGGCAATATTGGCATCCGCGGCTTCGCAGATTTCCGCCACCGTGGTTTCGCGGTAGCCCTTCTCTGCAAAAATCGGCGCGGCGGCGGCGATTAATCGGTCGGTTGTTTTCTGGGTGCTCATTTTAAATGCCTATTTGAATAAGGCTGTGAAACGTATGAGCTGCCGAAAATATTGTCAACCAATCGAAGCAATTATTTCAAATAAGCGTTTGAAACTGCCGGGCATTAAAAAAAGCCCCGTTCAGGGGCTTTTTCGAATGTAAGCGGCGGGAGCTTATTTTTCGCTGCTGCAGCAGCTGGCGGCCGCTTTCTTTTCCGCTTTCTTGGCGGTACAGGCTTCGCACTCTTTATCTTTTGTGCAGGCTTTGCATTCCGTTTTTGCTTTTTCGGCTTTTTTTGCGGTGCAGCCGCAGCTGTCGCATGCAAATGCTGAACTCCCGGCCATCATCAACGTCACTGCGGCAATACTCATCATCTTCTTCATGGTGCTACTCCTTGTGGGTTTACAAGCTAGATTTTCAGTCTGGACGTCTCCTGTTCGAGTCCATGAAACACACCTTACATCATTCGGGGGTATAATCACTCCGAAAAGTACTAAAATGATACTGATTCTAGGGTATCTGCGGCGGTGCCGCGGGAAAGGCTTTGAAGGCCTGGGCCTGCAGGATCTGCAGTCCGTTGGTTTCGATCAGATCGCCTTCCACGAGCACCGGTGTGGGGCCGCCGCAGAAATAATCGAGGTTCATGTCTTTGCCGGGATTATCCTGCAGCAGCACAACACGCTGCTGATTTCCGCCGCTTTGGTACCGAATCGCGCGGTGGTGCTGGGTGCTGAGGCGGAGCGTGCAGCAGATGCAGACGCAGTCGCCGTGAACCGTGAGGTGTGTTTCTTCAGCCGGCGGTGCAGCGGCGGGTTCTTTTTCTGCATCGGCCATCATCTGCATGATCAGTGCGAAAATCATAAACAGCGTTCCGATAGCCGCTACGGCAAAGATCGGTTTGAGGAACGGATTGCGCTGCTGGCGCAGCCGTTTGGTCATTGCCTCTTCAAGCTGCGCTGCGCGGCTCTGATCCTGTTGTTCGTTCGTCGCCATCCAAGCGTTCTCCCATTGAACGGCGCATTCTGGAGACCATTCGGGCCCGCGTCAATTTCTGCGCATCACCAATCCGCCGATGACGGCGGTAAAGGGAGCGACGGTGACGAGGCCGAAGCTGCCGACCATGGTGTTGAGGACTTCTGCGGCCACGTAGTTCAGGTTAAAAATCTGTACGGGCGGAATGTTCTGGCTGGTGAAGAGCATGAACATGAAGATGCAGGAGCTGGAATAGGCGAGCAGCAGGGTCGTGGTCATGGTGCCGATCACGGAACGGCCGACGCGCAGTCCGGAGCGGATGTGTTCCACGAAATGGATTTCGGGGTGTTTGAGTTTCACTTCCTCCATCGAGGCGGCGATATCCATGGCCAGATCCATCACGGCGCCGGAGGCGGCGAGAAAGATGCTGGCGATGAAGATGGGGGTGAGCCACAGGTGGGCGAAGCCGCCGTGCAGCAGATTTTCGGCGTAGGGGCGTACCGCCCCGTGAATGTGAAAAAGCCGGCCGAAAACAACGGCTAAAACTGCGGTAAGGGCAAGCCCGAGAAAGGCGCCGGAAAATGTGACGAATCCTTTCTTGGTGAGGCCGCCGACCAGGAAGCTGATAGAGGCGGTTAGACAGGCGACGACTCCAAGCGCGGTCCAGATGGGGTCGCGGCCGTTAAGAAACATGGGCAGCATGATTTTCCAGATCATCAGGACCGCGAAGGCAAAGGAGAGAATGGCTTTAAGACCGGTTATTCCGGCCACGGCGATCAGCGCGGCGGCGAAGAGGACAATCAGTGTGATTTCAAGGTGAATGCGGTAGTGGCCGCGGGCGGTGCCGGTGCCGAGGGCGCCGTCGGGTTCGAGGTAGTACTGGACCAGCAGCTCGTCGCCGTTTGTGTAGACTTCGTCGCGTTCCAGCATGCCGATGAGCTGATTCTGGACGTTTAGGGTCCGGCCTTTATGCGGACCGTTCAGCAGTTCGGCGTTGAGCTGCTGAAAGCCGGTATGAATGATTCCGAAGACTTCGATATCGGAATTGTCCGCGGCGAGGACTTTTCCGCGCTGCCGGAAGATTTCGCGCTCGTTGGGGCGCTTGTATTCAAATCCGGTTTTAACCTGCGAGAGGATCAGGCACAGCACAGAGAAAACGAGGATGATGATGAGGTCTTTGGGCGTGGACGGATGCTTGAATTTCATAATTTTCCGATCGTCAGAAATGTAAAAGGGCAGGGTGCCGGCGGCACCCTGCCTGTTTGCGGCATTTAATGCCTCAGGACGGTTTAGTAGGACAGGCCGCCGCCGGTGTAGTCCGGATCTTCAACCGGGAGGGATGCGGTGCGCATGGCCTGGCCGAGGAATTTGGCAATGTCGGTATTGTCGTAGAATCCGTTAAAACGGTAGGCATCGAATCCGACGGCCATTACCGGAACCGGTACGGCGGTGTGCGAGGTCGATGCCCAGAACAGGCCGGACTCCTGGTTGAGGAGGTGGGTGCAGGTCACGGCAATGGCTTTGTAGCCCCCGTAGATGAGGTAGTCGACATCGGTTGCGCCGTCGAGATCGTAACCGCTTTCCCGGTCATCGGCTTTCACGCTGCCGAGTTCGCGGTCGTAGGCGGCTTCGAGCAGCTCCTGCTGGTATTCCGACAGATCGCTCCAGACCAGGCCAAAATAGTTTGAAATCGCATCAATCATATCGCTGTCGATGTTGCTGGTGTCTTCGTCGACCCAGCTGTGGTTTTCTTTGTAGTCCGCAATCACCTGGCGATTGAACAGGTCGTAGGAGATATTCTGGTCTTCGAGCGTGGCGAAGGCTGTTTCGTATTTCGTTCCTTTGTAGCCGATGCTCAAGCCGCCGGTTTCATGGTCGCCGGTGACAACGATCAGGGTTTCGTTCGGGTGTTCATTATAGAACGCGAGCGCTTCACCGACGGCCGCGTCGAATGCGATGGTATCGGTGATGGCCGCTTTGGCATCGTTGGCGTGGCAGGCCCAGTCGATCTTGCCGCCTTCGACCATAATAAAGAAGCCGTCGCTGTCATCCTGCAGCCGGTTGATGGCGGCTTGGGTGACCTCGGCCAGGGTGAAGTTGTTCGTAGGTGTATCCATGTCGTACGGCATGGCATTGGAGTCGTAGGAGGTTTCCACAGAACAGACCACTTTGCCGGAAACGTTCTCGAGTTCATCGATGCTGTTTACGAAGGTATATTCATTGTTTGCAAATGCGTTGCTGACGGTGATTCTCCCGGCGTTGTCATCGCTGGTCAAGTAGCGGAACTGACCGCCGCCGAAAAACTCAAAGCCGCTGAGTGCGGCCTGGTAGCCGATTTCGGTGTAGTTGTTGCGGCTGTTTACTTTGGCGTAATAGGCCGCCGGCGTGGCGTGGGGCAGCGATACGCTGGAGATGATGCCGACGGATTTGCCCTGTTCGTGAGCCAGTTCGGCAACGCTTTTATAGGCAACGTCTTTATCCGTATTAAGGCCGATTACGCCGGCGGCGGTTTTTACACCGCAGGCGAATGCGGTGCCGGCGGCGGCCGAGTCCGTAATCAAACGGGTGTCGGAATAGGTGGTTGCCATGCCGGAAATCGGCAGCAGGTTCATGTTCAGGACGCTGGCCTGCAGGTTGGTCGGGTTATCTTCGCCGCCGTTGTATTGGCTGGCCAGGTAGGCTTCCGCGGCCTGCATCTGGACGCTGGCCATGCCGTCGCCCAGGAAGAAGAATACATATTTTGCGCCGGTGACTGCGCGGGAAGGGCGGGCGTTTGCCGCCGCTGCGGTGAACAGTGAGGCGAGGGCACAGCCCACGGCCGCTGTTTTGGTAAGTGCTGCTTTCATTATCTGTCTCCTTGTGTCGTTGGTTTTAATGTGCGGATTCGCGAAGCCGAAGCTGCGGCTTATCGCCGCATCCTTCTGCGCGTGACGGCCAGGATCACCCCGCCGAAAATTATGGAAATTACGGAGGCCGGTTCTGGAACCGCGGCGTAGGAAAGTGCGTCGATAGAAACTTCTTCAACATAAACGCCGCCGCCGTCGAGGCTCTCCTGATCGACGGTAAAATCGGCAAAGAAACCGTCGGTGCTGCCGGAAACGATCAGGCTCCAGCCTTCGGTGATGAGGCCTTCGCTGGTGTCATAATCCTCGCCGAGATATTCAGAGCCAATGAGGGTGCCGGATGAGGTGTCGGACAGCTGGGGATATAAATCAAAGCCGGCGCGCCAGTCGGCATTCCCGCCGTTTCCGGGATCGTCGTCCCAATACGTAAGCTGAACGACGATTTCAGTGGTCTCCTGTCCGCTGACGGCCGGCATCCAGAAGGAGAGATCATCGGCGCTGCCGAGTTCCAGCCAGCTGTTGCCGTCCGTATCGTAGCCGTTGACCGCGCTGTATGAAAGGACGTCCGGGCGGTCGTCGCCGGCAAACGAATAGGCGCTGCCGTCCTGGGCATAGGCTTCGGTATAATCGGCCTGCGAAGCACTGCCCTGCGTGTAGTTTGCCCAGTTATCCCATACCGCATAAACGGAGCCGTCGTCCCCCGCCCAGGTTGGATCGAATGCGCCTGCCCGGGCAGTGAATCCAGCTGCGAAAACCGCAGTAATCAGTATGTATCTTTTCATTATATTTGACCTTTTTGAGTGTTGGTTTCAGTTGGGAATGTGACTGCCTTACGGTGGGCAAAGGTGCATCGCCCCTGTTAAATCCATGTAAGCCGTATGTTTTTTAGAAGTAACGGAGGGATTAGTTCTGCTGCCGGGCGGCTAGCGTTTTGTTTTCGGCTGAATGGGTATGTTAAACCGGAATTATAAAGCTTCGGATTTGCGGGTGCGCCGCTAACATTCACGTATGGCCGGCCCTTGTTGGAATCAGGTCTTAATAGGCGGGAGGGCCGGTCTGTTTTTATCAATAAAGGATTTAACTGATACGGGGGTCGGCGTACATTGCGCGGCCTATGGATTTCCCGGAAACAAAGGCAGCGCCGTTCGGCGGCTGGCGCGAGCTGATGCGTATTGCGTGGCCGCTGATTGTCAACTCGGCCTCGTTTGCCGTACTCAATTTCAGCGACCGCCTCTTTCTGTCAAATTACGGTGATGCCGAATTCCGGGCATCGCTCCCGGGCGGTATTCTGTTTTTTACGCTGGTCTGCGGGTTTATGGCGCTGTCCGGTTATGTCAGCACCTTTGTGGCGCAGCTGCACGGGGCCGGCGACAAAGCGGGCTGCGCCAAAGCGACGGCGCAGGGTATTATTTTTTCTGTGCTCTCCATTCCGCTGATAGCGCTGCTGATTCCTGTCGGTCTCTTTTTTCTGCGGCTGAGCGGCCACGAGCCGGGAATTCTCGCGATGGAGGAGGAATATTTCCGTATCCTGATGTGGTGCGGCGGCGGTATGACCTTGAGCTCCGCGCTGAGCGGATTCTTTTCCGGCCGCGGAAAAACCTCGGTGGTCATGGGAACTAATATTGTTACGAACGGGATCAATGTACTGCTGAACTACCTGCTGATTTTCGGCGCCGGCCCTTTTCCTGAGCTGGGCATTGCCGGTGCCGGCTGGGCCACGGTAATCGGTTCATGGCTCTGTCCGCTTATCTTTGCTTTCATCTACTTTACCGGCAGCATCAGCCGCGAATTCCGGACCTGGCAAAACCTGCGGTTCGATGCCTGGCTGTTCCGGCGGATGCTGCGCTTCGGCTTTCCGTCCGGGGTGCACTGGTTTCTCGATGTCGCGGCCTTCACCGTCTTCGTCCTGCTGGTCGGGCGGCTGGGGGCGGTGGCCCATATTGCCAGCAATATTGCCCTGAGCATCAACCTGGTGGCCTTCATGCCGATGGTCGGAATGGGTATTGCCGCCTCGATCCTGGTGGGGCAGTACCTCGGCCGCGGTGAGCCGGCAAGCGCCGAGCGCGCCGGCTGGACCGCCCTGAAAATCGGCATCAGCTATATCCTGCTCATCGGCCTCTCGTTTGTCCTTTTTCCAAAGTTTTATATGGAAATCTTCAGCGGGGAATCGACGGCCGCGGTGGACTATAACGAGCTGCTGCGGACGGTTCGGGTTCTTATGGTCATGCTCGCTGTCTGGGGCGCGGCCGATGCCACGGCGCTGATTCTTTCCGGCGCGCTGAAGGGCGCCGGCGATACCCATTTTGTGATGTATTTCCAGTCTTCGATCGCCTGGGGGGTGCTGGTGATCGGCCAGCTGGTGATCGTGCTATGGCTGAAGCTGAACATCTTCGCCAGCTGGAGCTGGACGCTGTTCTATATTCTCATCCTGGGGGCCGGCTATTTCCTGCGCTTTAAAAGCGGGCGGTGGAAAACGATCGACCTGCTCGACCGCCGGGCCGTTGAGCCGGAAATCACCGAAGACCTCGTCACGCGGATGTAAAAAAAAGGCAGCCGGGAAATCCCTGCTGCCTTTGGCCTGAATCCGAACGCCGCTTCGCTTAGAGCCCGTATGCGGAGAGGTCGATGCCGAGCGCGGCCGGATCGAGCCCGTAGCCTTTGAGCGTGGTGAGATACATCTCCGCCTGCTCTTTGAGGCCGTTGAGCTGGTCGGTATACTGCGCAAGCTGCGCTTTGACTTCCCGGCCCTTGGCGGTGAACTTCTGCGTCCATTTCAGATCCTTCACCTGCTGGGTATAGGAGGCCACCTTCGCCTGCGTGTCTTCAAAGAGACTGCTGTACTGCCCGAGATAGGCCGTCAGCTTGGCAGGATCCATGGCGGCCACCTTGGTTTTGATCTCCTCAAGCGGTTTGGCCAAATCCGCGGTAATGTCCGCGGCACTGATATTCAGCTTGGCGGCCTCGGCCTTGATTTTTTCAATGGCCATGGCCGAAAGCTCGCCGGCCTTCTGGGAGGCCTCCTCGGCTTTGGCCGATGCGGTGTTCACGGCATCCGCCGCCTGCATCTCAATATTGCTGGTATCGAGGGCATAGTCCCCGTTCTCGCCTTTTTTCAGAAATCCGCTGCTGCAGACAAATGCCGCCGCCATTAAAACTATACCTGCTTTTTTCATGGAGCATCCTTTCGTGGTTGATTGTTCCAAAGATTGGAAAAAGCATACCGTTCTCTGACGGAAGGTCAGTCTTTCTTTTGCGGATTTTTCGCCGCCGGCGCAGCGGCCAGCAGCACCAGCGCAGCGGCCAGGCAGAGCAGGTGGCCCGGCGCGTAGGAGCCGGTGCTCTTGAGGATCAGGCTGTAGAGTGCCGGCCCAACGGCGCTGGCGGCCACAACGAAGGTCATGCACAGGCCGCTGACGGCGCCGAGGTGTTCCCGCCCGTAGTAACGCGGCCACGTGACGCTCATCAAAACGCCGAAGAGCCCGCCGGCCACGCCGCCGCCTAGAATGATCAGGGCAATCGGCCAGCCCGGGGCCAGCTGGGTGATGCCGAACAGGTTGATGCCCTGGGCCGCCAGCATAATGACCAGCAGCCGCCGCAGTTCCATGCGGTCGCTCAGCCAGCCGCCGAGCAGGGTCACGGCTACGGCGATGCTTGCCGTGGGCATAAAGATGGAGAAGCCTTTGGCGCCGTCCATGCCGCCGTGTTCAAAGATGCTCTCGATGTGGAATGTGATTGCGGTATTCACCAGCGCAAAAAGGGCGAGCGCCAGCGCAAAGGGCCAGAAGGCAAAGGTGCGGCGCGCCTCGGGCAGGGTGAACTGCCGACGGGCCGCCGGCTGGTTCCGGCTGGCGGCCGGCGCGGGCTTTCCGTCGGGAATCAGCCCCGAAGCTTCGGGGTTGTCGCGGAAGAAGAGCAGCAGCAGCGGGGAGAAAACCAGTATGAGCAGCAGCCCGGTCAGCAGCCAGGCGGCGGACCAGCCGCGGTGGGTAATAACGCCGTTGAAAAGCGCCGGGACAGCGGAAAAACCGAACGAAATGGCCGCGCCGCTGATGCCGCTGACGAGGCCGCGGTGGTGGTCGAACCATTTCATGATCATGTTGCGCGAAGCCATCGTGAGCACGCCCTGCCCGCTGAAGCGCAGCAGGAAAAAGAGCACGGCGAGCACGGCGGACAGGGCGATGGGCGCCGGCAGGACTTTTGCTAAACCGGCGGCGATATGGTCGGTCTGGCTCAGCAGCAGCAGTACCGTGCCGAGCGCCAGGCAGGAGCAGGAGCCCATCCAGCGCGCCCCGACCCGGTCAAAGAGTTTGCCGGCCGGGGTGATCAGGAAGGAGCTGGCAAAGGTGCCGATGCCGTACGCAATGCTGATGTCGAGCCGGCTGATGCCCAGCTGCTCGATCAGCGGTTCAATGAAGGCCGATACGCCCGTGGTCTGTCCGGGAGCACTCAGCAGGAAGCCGATGGTGCCCCAGAACAGAATGAACCAGCCGTAGAAAAACGGCCAGCGGGCGGGATTGAAGGGAATCTGTGCAAATGGTTTTTTCATAAAGGCGGGAAGGATAGGGGGGCGCAGGGGGGAAGGAAACCTTGGAATTGGTTAAAAAGGGCGGACCGCCGCAGATTGCGGAACCCGGGCGGCCGCCGGATCGAACCCGGGCACCTGCGCTGCGGGCAGTTCAAAGCCGGTGCACTGCAGCTGGTTGAGGTTGATCCGCGCCTGCTGAAACCGTACCGGAAAGTTTGGGGGTAAACGGGGTTGACCCGGATTTGCGATCCTGTATAAATGCCCGCCTGTTTTCCCGTAAAACGGAATCCTGACCGAAGGATCATCGCCAAAGGAACAAATACCGCGTGGTGCGGGGCGAGCGCCCTGATTCGACAGACTCTAAGGGCGGCCGGTAAAGCCGGCTTAATTTGCAGGGATGCACACGGGATGCGAAAGGATAGCTAAATGAAATACACTGGACCGAAAATTAAGAAAGCGCGCCGTCTCGGCATTGCGCTCTCCCCGAAATCTGAAAAGTTCCTGGAACGCCGCCCGAATCCTCCGGGACAGCACGGCCCGAACCGTCGTCGCGGTAAACAGTCCGACTACGGCCGTCAGCTGACTGAAAAACAGCGCCTGCGCTACCAGTACAACCTGAGCGAAAAGCAGTTGCGTTCGTACTACGACAAAGCATCGCGCAAGTCGGGCAACACCGGTGAAGTTATGCTGCAGATGCTCGAGTCGCGCCTGGATGCAGTAATCCTGCGTGCCGGCATGGCCCGTTCCATCTACCAGGCCCGCCAGATGGTTTCCCACGCACACTTCCGTGTAAACGGAAAGAAAGTAAACATTCCGTCCTATGCCCTGCGTATCGGCGACAAGATCACCGTTCGCGACAAGTCGAAAGACCTGGACGCCTTCGTCCTGGCGCAGCAGGTTGCCAAGACTCCGGAATATGTTACGGCAAACGACAAAGAGCTCACTGCAGAGCTGAGCCGCCTTCCGAACATGGAAGAAGTGCCGGTTACCTGCGAAATCTCGCTCGTGGTCGAATACTACGCCCGTTAATCCTCGTCTCTCGAGGATGCAGAAACCGCTCTCATTTGGGGGCGGTTTTTTTGTGCCGGTGCGGCGGCATAATGAATCGCGCATTACGAATTACGATTAACTTGAGCCGTTTCGCGGCGAAAGGTATAAACAACCCTCATTTTTTCCAATCGGAGCAGTTTTATGAAAGTACCGGTCAGTTGGCTGAAGGAATATGTAGATTTTGAGGACACCATTGAGGGCTTGTCGGACAAGCTCACCTTTGCGGGTCTGGAAGTGGAAGCGATTGAAACGATCGGCTCCGATTTTGCAGGCGTGGTGGTTGGTCACGTCGTGGCGGTTGAGCCGCATCCGGATGCCGACAAGCTGCGCCTCTGCACGGTGGACTACGGAACCGGCGAAAATATGCAGGTCGTCTGCGGTGCGCCGAATGTGGAAGTCGGCGGTAAATATCCCTTTGCCCCGGTCGGCACCACGCTGCCCGGCGGCTTCACGCTGAAGAAGGCGAAGATCCGCGGCGTGGTTTCCATGGGGATGCTCTGTGCGAAAGATGAACTGGAGCTGGGCGAAGATCATTCCGGCCTGCTGGTTCTCGATGCCGGCCTCGAGCCGGGTACCCCGTTCGTAAAAGTCTGGGGCGAGCCGGAAACCGTGATTGAACTCGAAGTGACCCCGAACCGCCCGGACTGGATCTCCATGATCGGCGTCGCGCGCGAAATGGCCGCCCTCTACGGTACCGAGCTGAAGCTGCCGGCCTTTGAAATTTCCGAAACCGGGAACGATGTAAACGAAGAGATCGCCGTCCGCATCGACGACGAAGCCAAATGCCCGCGCTATACCGCCCGCATTCTGAAGGGCGCAACGATCGGCCCGTCGCCGGCCTGGATGCAGGAGCGTCTCGAGGCCGCCGGCATCCGTCCGATCAGCAACGTGGTCGACATCACTAACTATGTCATGCTTGAAACCGGCCATCCGCTGCATGCGTTCGATGCGGAAACGGTTGCCGGAAAACAGATTATTGTCCGCACGGCCGCGGCCGGCGAAAAGATGCATACGCTCGACGGCCAGGAGCGCGAGCTGACCGGCGATATGCTGGTGATTGCCGATGCGGAAAAAGCATCGGCCGTTGCCGGTGTCATGGGCGGTGCTGATTCTGAAATCAAGGACGGCACCACCACCATCCTGCTCGAAGCCGCGGCATTTGAAACTTCGTCAATCCGTCATACGGCCAAGCAACTCGGCCTGATTACCGATGCGTCCTACCGCTTCCAGCGCGGCGTCAATACAGATTCCGTTGACGCGGCGAGCCGCCGCGCGGCGTCGCTGATATGCGAACTCGCGGGGGCTGAACTTTGCGCCGGAGTTGTAGACGTTTATCCGGGCACCAAAGAACAGATTCGGATTCCGTTCAGCTTTAAGCGTATTGAGGAAATGATCGGCGCGGATATTCCGGCCGACACGATGCGCAGTATTTTCAAGACCCTGGAAATCGGTCTCGCCGACGATGACGGCGAAACGGCCGTGGCGGTGGTGCCGAGCTTCCGTCTCGACCTGGAGCGCGAAGTGGATCTCGTGGAAGAGATTGCCCGGATTCACGGCGTGGACAATATTCCGGCCAAAACCCCGCTGGCGAAAGTGATTCCGGAAGCCGATGATTCGCGCGTGCGCGCCGTGGCCCAGCTGCGGAACAACCTGCAGGGGCTGGGTGTCAGCGAAATCATGAACTACACCCTGGTCAGCACGCCGCTGCTCGATCTCTTTAATTGCGATAACAAGGAAGAGCGTGAAGAGCTTCCGCATCCGATTTCGATGGATCAGTCGGTGATGCGTACCTCACTGGTTCCGCAGCTGGTGGAAAGCCTCGGCCGCAACCTTTCGCGCCAAGTGAGCGAAGCGTGCTTCTACGAGCTGGGCCGCACGTTCAAACGCGTGGACGGCGCACCGGTCCAGACCGAAATGGTTTCGCTGGGCATGATGGGGCCGGTCGGCCGCGGCCTGCTGGAAAAACGCGCCGCCGTGAAAGACGAAGAGATGTATGTCTGGATGAAAGGGCTCGTTGAAAAACTGGCCGCCTTCCAGAACCTGGCGGTTTCGTTCCAGGCCGAAGACTATCCGGAATTTGAAGCCGGGCAATCCGTGGCTGTGCTGCTCAACGGCACGCCGGTCGGAAAAATGGGACTGGTGAATAAAAAGGCGCGCAATGAATGGCGCCTGACCGGTCCGGTTGCCGCGGCCGAAATTGAGCTGGCGGCGCTGCTGCAGAACTCCTTCGAAATCAAGAAGACTGAAGAGCTGGCGCAGTTCCCGTCGATGAGCCGCGATATTGCGCTGATCCTCGACGAAGCGGTGCCGCACGAGGAGATTGTCGGCCTTATCCGCAAGGCGAATCCGAAGGACCTGGAGTCCTTTGTGCTGTTCGATGTCTACAAGGGAAAAGGGATTGAGAAGGGCAAAAAGAGCCTGGCCTATAATTTTGTCTACCGTTCGGATAAGCAGACGCTGACCGATAAGAAAGTGAATAAAGTGCACCAGAAGCTTTCCGCGTTCCTCTGCAAGCAGCTCAGTGCCAGTCTTCGCGAGGGATAAGCGATGGGCCGAACCCCGCGGACCCCAAGCGGCCGGCTGCTGAGAAAGGCGGCCGCCGCCGGCGTTCTCTTGTCGTTGGTGCTGCCTTCCGACGGGGTTCAAAAGGTTTCGCTTTTCCATGAAAACCCGGCGGTGCGCGCTGCGTTTGCAGAAAAGGCGGGGAAGAAGGCGCGCGCGGAGCGGGCCGAAGCCAAGGCCTGGGCACTGGCCCGGGGAATACCCATCCTCTTTGAGGAGAACGGTACTCGGTTTGAGCTGCGGGCGATCCGCGACGGCTCGCCGCTTTATTATAAAACCCTGAATTCCAGTGCGGCAGTTTCTGCCGCTGCCGATGCGGTCCGTGAAACGAGCCCGTACAGCGTGGATGGTTCCGGCATTACGGTCGGGGTGTGGGACGGCGGCGCGGTTCTGACAACGCATGTTGAATTGGACGGCCGGGTGAAGAACCTGGACGATGCCGCCGACCACTATCATGCCACCCATGTGGGCGGTACCCTTGCGGCTTCGGGGGTTACATCGATTGCTGAGGGCATGGCGCCGGCGGTTTCGATTGATTCCTATGACTGGAACAGCGATTTCACGGAGATGGCCGCCGCGGCGGCTTCGGCCCCCGGTGAGACAAACCTGATTTATCTCTCCAACCACTCCTATGGATTTGATTTTTCCGGCACCACCTATTACGGCCAGTACAACTCTTACGTCGCGGAGCTCGATGAGCTGGTCTACGCGGCGGGCTATTACCTTCCGTTTGTTTCCGCCGGGAATGAGCAGGAGGAAAGGACCGACGGATACGACACGATTTCGTTCTACGGCGTAGCGAAGAATGTCATTGCGGTCGGAGCTGTCAATGATGCCGTGTCCGGCACTTCGCGATCGCTGGAAAATGCCGGCATGACGGATTTCAGCAGCTGGGGGCCGGTGGATGACGGCCGCATTAAGCCCGATATTGTGGCGAATGGATACCGGCTGTATTCAAGCTACAACACCAGTGATTCTTCTTATGTGTATATGTCCGGCACCAGCATGTCGTGTCCGAGTGCCTGCGGTTCGGCGGCGCTGCTGATCGATTATTATGACGATCTGTTTCCCGGCGATGCGATGCGGGCGAGTACGCTGAAAGGACTGATCATCCATACAGCGGATGATCTGGGGAATGCGGGCCCGGATTATCAATACGGCTGGGGGCTGATGAATACTCTGGCTGCGGCGGAGCTGCTTGCGGATTATGCCGGCGGAAATGCATTGTGTCTGACCGAAGCGCTGCTGCATTCAACAACCAATACCTCGGACAGCTATCAGGTCTACAGCGGCGGTGCCGAAGCGCTTCGTGTGACCCTCTGCTGGACGGACCCGGAGGGCAGCGCAACCTCCTCGGATGACAGCCGCACGCCTCGGCTGGTCAACGACCTGAATCTGACAATCGAAGGTCCCGGCGGAACGGTGTATTATCCCTATTCGCTGGATGTGGAAAATCCATCTTCAAATGCAACGGCGGCGGCGGAAAACGATACCGATAATGTCGAGCAGATCTATATTGAAACGCCGGCCGTCGGTGAATATACGATTTCCATTGACTACGATGGAACGCTGACGGACGGCGCGCAGTACTATTCCCTGCTGACCAGCGGGATTTCATCCGACTCGGATGAGGACAGCCTGCCCGATTACTGGGAGTCGATGTATTTCGGCAGCTCAACGGCGGCCGTCGGTTCGGTCGATTCCGACGGCGACGGAGCGGATAACCTCACGGAGTACATTTCGGGCTATGATCCAACGAACGCCTCTTCGGTTTTCGGAATTACGGGATTTGCCGCGGCCTCGACCGGAGCGGTTCCGTATATCGTCACCTGGGAATCGGTCGCCGGGCGGATTTATAATGTAAAGGTTTCCACGAGTCTCACCGTCGATCCGTTTTCCGGCAATGACTCCATTTCCGGCGACCTGCCGTATCCGGCCAACAGCTACACAGATCTCGTGGAGCGGGCGGAGGCACCGCTGTTTTACCAGATCAATGTCCGGCTGGAGGACTAGCGGATTGCTTTACATTCGGCACAGAAAACGCTAACCCTATGCATCACGGGCGAAGACGGATTCGTTCGGTCCATACCATGAGAGCCCTGCGTACAGCATTGATTGGCGTTCTGGCGGTTTCTGCCGCCGGCCTGCTGCTGTATCGCGCATGCGGCACAGTCCATGAGGCCGGAAGCGCCGCCGAGCACCCGGCAGCCGAACCGCTGCAGCTGCAGGATCCGGCTCAGGATCCGGAAACCTTCTCGTCCCCGGCCCGGGCGGGGGACGCGCCGGACGCGGAGCCGGCTGAACTGCCGCAAAGACCGGTCCAGACGATTGAAGAGCGCGGCGATGCCATGCTCTTTGAAGCGGATGCGCTCAGCACGATGCCGTTTGATCAGGAAATCACGATGCCGTTCGACTAGCGTTCAAGGTTCGGCACTTCCACCTGTTCCACGGGGCACTCTTCGATTGATTCGAGGAACAGCCGGCCGTACCACTGCTTCCAGACCCGCGAATCCAGGATGGTGACGGTGCCGTAATCGTTTGCGCTGCGGATCAGGCGGCCGACACCCTGGCGGAATTTCAGCACGGCTTCGGGGAGGGAGTACTCTTTAAACGGGTTGCCGCCGCGCGCTTCGATGGCTTCGAAGCGCGCTTCGATCAGCGGGTGGTCGGGCACAGCAAAGGGCAGGCGGGTGATGATGACGTTGCTCAGGGCCTCGCCCTGCACGTCCACCCCCATCCAGAAACGGTCGAGCCCGAACAGGACGCCGGCCTCGTGGTTTCGGAACTTTTCGAGCATGCGTTTCGGCGGCATACCGGTGCCCTGCACGAGGAATTCATAGCCCTCCTCCTCGAAACAGAACCGCAGTTCATCGGCCACTTTTTTCATAAAGCGTGCATTGGTAAACAGCACGAAGGCGCGGCCGGCGGACTCATCCACAAAGTGCTTGATGGCCCCGACCGCCTTTTCCTCAAAATCGGGCGCCGCCGGCTGGGGCATGTTGACCGGAACCTGGATCTGCATCTGGCGGGAGTAGTCGAACGGCGAGCCGACCTGCAGCTCTTCGCAGTCGTGGGCGCCGACGCGCTGCCGGAAATAGTTCAGGTTTTTGCCGACCGCCAGGGTGGCGCTGGTCATGACCACGCAGGGGATTTCTTCGAACAGCACTTCGCGCAGGATCGGGCCGACATCAATCGGCGCGGAATAGAGCACCGGCAGGCGCCGCCGGCCCTGCACTTCAACCCAGTAGACATGGCCCTGCAGCGATTGTTTGAGAAACGATTCGATGGTGTCGCGCAGTTCCAGCCCGCGGCTGCGCAGCGATTTGATCTCGGCCTGCAGGTCTTCGTTATCGGTGGTCTGGGTAACGATTTTCAGGTGCGTGCACAGATTCGTCAGCTTCAGCGGAAGGTCGGTTTCGATCCGCGGCGGTTCAAAGATACGCTGCTGCGATTTCTGCGGGCCGAGTTTGAAGTGGTTTTTCACGGCCTCGAAAAACTTTTCGGCGGCCGCGCGGGCCTGGTCGGCCATAAAGGTTCCGTGCCCGTCTTTGAGCACCGAAAGGATGCCGCGCCGTTTTTCGGTGTGAATGCGGTTGAGCCAGTATTCCACCTGGTAGAGCGACAGGCGAATGCCGAGGTGCGATGAGGCAACCTGTTCCATCTGGTGCGCTTCGTCAAAGACGACGTAGCCGTAGGGCGGCAGCATGGCGGCGCCTTCGGCCCGCAGGGCGAGTTCGGAAAAGAACAGCGAATGGTTCACGACCAGCACCTGGGCATCGATCATCTGCTGGCGGGCGTTGATGTAGAAGCACTCTTTATAAAACGGGCAGCGCTTGCCCGTGCAGTTGCCGGATTCGGCGCAGATGGTTCCCCACACTTCGTGGTCGGGCTGCTCATCGAGTTCCTGGTAGGAGCCGTCGCCCATTTTACGCGCCTGGGCCAGGGCATAGATCTGGTCGAGCTGCTGTTCGCGCGCGGCGTCGAAAAGATCGCCGCCCGAGCGGCGGGCGCGCTGGAGGCGCAGCAGGCAGAGATAGTTCGAGCGGCCCTTCACCATGACCGCTTTAAAATCGCGGCCGAGCGCCTTTTTCACGAAGGGGATATCCTTATACATCAGCTGTTCCTGCAGCGTGATGGTGTAGGTGGCGATCACACAGCGGGTGTCGTGCTCCAGTGCGGTCAGGATCTGCGGCACAAGATAGGCGAAACTCTTGCCGACGCCCGTGCCCGCTTCAACGGCCAGGTGGTGGCCGAATCCGCCGGCATCGGCAATGGCGCGCGCCATTTTCTGCTGCTGGGGGCGGAGCTCAAAAGGAATGCCGCCGGCTGCGCAGTGCTGTTCAAGCAGGCCGCCCGGCTCAAAAAAGCGGTCGGTCATCTTGGCCGCCTGCGGCGTCGGGGCTGGATCGAGCGAAATCATTTAGGCCACAGCCCGGCTGACGAAGAATTGGGCGAGGGCGTTGATGGCCCCGGGAATGGTGGCTTCCGCGGCCGTTACGTCGGGCTGCAGGCCGTACCGCTGCAGGGCGTCGGCGGTCGGCCGGCCGATCACCACGCTGGTTTTGTTTGTAAGCGATGCGGCACCCCACTGGGCAATAAAGGATTCGACCCCCGATGCACTGGCAAAAAAGACGGCATCAAACGGCGGCAGTTCTTCGTGTGTGATCTGCTCGTTGTCGTAAATGACCGCGTCTTCCACGGTGGCCGCCAACGGGCGGAAACTGTCGGCCAGCTCCGGGCCGGCTTTATCGGAGCGCACCCGCAGCACGCGGTCGCCCGGTTTGAAAATGTCTTTGGCCAGCTCCTTCAAGGCGGCCGCGCTGAAGTTGTCTTTCGGCTGGGCATCGACCCGAATGCCGTATTCCGCAAATTCCGCCGCCGTGCCGCGGCCGCACACCATGATCCGCGGGATTGTGCGGAAATCCACCTGCTGAAGCGTAATCAGCTGCATCAGGGCGCGGACGGAGGACGGCGAGGTGACCACCAGCCAGTCGGTGTTTTCAAAATCGAGATTATAGCTGCGGCGCGGCTTGAGCCGAATCAGCGGATGCTGCACCGGGTGGCCACCGAGATCGTGAACCAGGTCGGCGGCTTTCTGCTGGATGGCCTCGGAGCAGGTGAGCAGGATGCGTTTGCCCTGCAGGGCGCCGAGATCCTGCCTGTAGCTGTAGGCCGTCGTCTCGCCGATCATAATCAGGCCCGGCTGCCGAAGGGTATGGTTTTCGGCGTGATCCGGCAGCTCTTTCAGCCGGGTTTTAAACACGCGTTCGTCTTCGCCGCCGGCGTTGTAAATGACGGCGGCGGGCGTTTCGGGGTCGTGCCCGTCTTCCATCAGCTGGAGGGCAATCTTATCCATGGCGCGGATCGACATGTAATAGATGACCGGCAGCTTGTTTTTCATTTCGCCGTTGCAGGCGGCCAGGCCGCCGCCGCTGAGCCGCGGCGTGAGCGCCACAAAACCGCGGGAGACATCGCGGCGGGTCAGCAGCATGCCGGTGCCGGTGGTGGCGGCCTGCAGGGCGCTGATGCCGGGAATGACGCGGAAGGGAATGCCGAGCTCTTCCAGGGCTTCCGTCTCTTCGGCCAGGCGGCCGAAGATGCCGGGGTCGCCGCCTTTGAGACGGACCACGCGCTTGCTCTGGCGTGCGCATTCGCAGATGAGTTTGGTGGTTTCGTGCTGCTCTTTGCTGTGTGCGCCGCAGCGCTTGCCCACATCGATCCGCTGTGCGCCGTAGGGCAGTTCATCGAGCAGGGATTTGTCGATGAGCGAATCGTAGAGGCAGATGTCGGCTGTTTTAAGGGCGCGCAGCGCGGCGAGGGTGCAGAGCTCTTTGCTGCTGACGCCGGCGCCGGCAAAGGTGACGGCGTGCATGAACAGGGAGCGGAGCGCGGTGAGGCGCGGGTCGCCTTTGCGGAAGGTGACGGCGAGATAGCCCTGTGCTTCCGGCACTTCGAGGTCCTCCAGCGAAATCCATTCGGAGATCCGCTCTTCGAGGCCGAGGCGGCACAGCGCGGCGCCGGCCATGATGACGATGTCGTAATCGCCGGAGTCGACCTGGGCAATGCGTTCATCAATATTGCCGCGGATGGTTTTCTGCTCGGCGTTGGGGAAGCGTTTAGCGCAGTAGGCTTCGCGCCGTTCGGAGCTGACGCCGATGATGGGTTTTTCGGGCAGGTCGGCCGCTGTTTTTCCGGGGGCGAGCACGAGTACATCGCGCGGTTCGGCGCGCCACGGCAGCCAGAACCAGTCGATGTCGTCGGGCTGCGGATAGGGCAGGTCTTTGGCGCTGTGTACGGCCAGGTCGATTTCGCCGCTGCGCAGGGCATCGTCGAGCTCGCGGGTGAAAAAGTTGTCGGCGGCCTGGCGGAGGTCGGTGGTGCGGTCGGTATCGCCGGCGGAGGTGATCGGGACCCTTTCAAAGGCGATGCCTTTGAGGAGGTTTTCAATGCGGTCGAGTGCGCCGCGGGTCTGTGTGAGTGCGAGCTTACTCGGCCGCGTTCCCGCCCTTAAAACTGTTTGCGATTTTGTCATAGAGATCTTTGTTCTGCTTGGCGATTCCGCGGCTGCGGGAGAGGACTTCGTCCATATCGGTGAGTTCGCGGCGGTACCAGTACTTTAATCCGTCGAGGTCGACGACGGTTAAGTCCGGTGAGAGGTCATCGAGATCGGGGGCGATGTTACGCGGCATGCCGAGGTCGATGACGATGACGGGGCGCTCCTGGTTGAAAAACGGGGTGTGCGCCATATGGAGAATGTGGCCGGGGGCATCGGTGGCGCTGACGATGATGTCCGCATCGGTGATGCGGTTTTTCATGTCGTTAAATGAGCAGAGTTCGACTTTGGCGGCCAGCGCTTCAGGAATCTGGGGTTTGTTGACGTGGTAGCACCAGATGATTTTTCCGACCTCCGGCAGGCTGTCGATGACAAAGCCTTTGCCGATCATGCCGGCGCCGAGCATCATGACGGTCGATTCGGTGAGGTTTTTGCCGTGTGCCTCGAGGTATTTGATGGCGAGGTCTTCGATCTCGTAGTTATGGAGCAGGGGGGTGACATCGTTCTTGATTGCTTTGGAAACATGGAGGGCGGAGGAGACCCAGGCCTGCATCATGTTGCCGGCCCAGCCGCGGTGCTTGGCGAGTTCCAGGGCATCTTTAATCTGCGAGGTGATATGGTTCTCGCCGGGGGTCTGCGAAAGCATGCCGGCGGTGGTGAGGCAGAGGTGTTCAAAGGCCTGCCAGTCGTTTTTGATGTAGAACTTGTCTTCCTTCAGGTTGGTGAAACCCATGATATGGCGCAGAATGCCGTTCTCCATGGTTTCTGTGGAAACGACGGCGATGATCTCGACGCGGTTGCAGGTGTTGAGCATCATGAATTCGTGGATGCCCCAGAGCTGCATAATCATGAATCCGGCCCGTTCAAAGCGCGGGCCGGTCAGGTGGAACGGTTCGCGCTCCTCGACATTCAGGTGGTTGTGGTCGGTGCCGACCACGACCAAATGCCCGGCATCCATCATGCGCAGGTGGCGCGACAGGCTGTTTTTCACCATCTTCGACTGTCGGCAGTTGTTGCCTCCGGACGAGACCGAGACCATCAGTTTGTCGTGCCGGGTGATGGCCGGCGTGGTGAAGTCGCTCTGCGCCCAGTTGCCGTCCACGCAGCAGCACAGTACGCCGTGTTTGCGGGCGGCCTCGAGCA
Organism: Pontiella sp.; assembly: GCA_041582935.1. GTDB lineage: Bacteria > Verrucomicrobiota > Kiritimatiellia > Kiritimatiellales > Pontiellaceae > Pontiella. Next base: position 31,466 of record JBFHGU010000011.1, on the reverse strand, counting down.
CATGGCGGTTGACGCCCCGGCTGTTGGTGGCGGCATAGATGATGGTATTGCCGATGACATCGTCCTCTTCAAAGCGCCGGGCAATATGTTTGATGCGGCCTGTCTGAACGAGCACTGCGACGTCGTCATTGATATCCGGACTGACCACGGTCAGGTCGGGGCCGGTGCCGAGCAGGAGCTGGATTTTCCGAAAGGCCACCTTGCCGCCGCCGACTACCAGGCACGGCCGGTCCTTTAGGAACAGGTTGATGTGAATTCCGCTGTGAGATTGGTCGCTGTTTGTCATAATTCGTACTCGGAAATGAGTAGAGCAAAGCCCGTATTATTTGGCTATCTGTTTTCGGCGAAAACAGGGGAAGATAGGCCTGCGGCACCCGGAATGCAAGCGGGTATAGGCCTTAAACATTATAATATTAATCGACATTGCGCCGCGGCGGGCTGTAGCTTTTTGGTTGTTTTTAAGCATGGAGAAACTGATGAAACGAATGCTGATCCTGCTGCCCGCCGGGCTGCTGCTGGCCTCCTGCGGCCGCGGCCGCGTGGAAACGTACCGGGTGCCGAAATCAAAGCCGTCGGCTGAAGCGCAGCGCGCCGCGCCGGCAGAGACGGCCGCACCGGCGCCGGCCGCCGGTTTTACGGCCGCGCTGCCCGCGGGCTGGCGTGAGGTGCCGCCGAGTTCCGCAATGCGCGAAGCCAGTTACACCATCGAAGGCACCGGCATCGATTTCTACCTGATTTCGCTCTCAATGGGCGATGTGCAGAGCAATGTCAACCGCTGGCGCGGCCAGGTGGGTCTGTCGGCGGCTTCGCTCGAGGAGATTGAGCAGGACATGCAGGTCTTCACGGCGGGCGGGCGGGAATGCCGCTATTTTGAAATTTATAATGAGGAAAACGGCCGGGGCATCATTGCCGCAATTATCGAGCGGGCGCCGAACTACTGGTATTTTACAGGCAAGGGTACCGTCGACGAGCTGAAAGCCCATGCCGGCGAGATGCAGGCGTTCCTCCAATCCATCCAATTCAACGGCGGCGGAGACGAATGAATAAAATCCTTAGTTTTCTGCAGTCCCTCAAGCTGACCGTCTGGCTGCTGTCGCTGAGCATGGTGCTGGTGTTTGCCGGCACGCTGGCGCAGGTCGATAAGGGTATCTGGACGGTCATGGATCAGTATTTCCGCACCTACCTTGCCCTGATTGACCTGCCGGTCTTTTTTCCGCGCACCTGGAACGTGCCGCACTTTCTGATTCCGTTTCCCGGCGGATTCCTTCTCGGCTGGCTGCTGACGGCCAACCTGCTGGCTGTGCATGCGCACACCTTCAAGGTGCTGGCGGGCGGATGGCGGCGGACGGCGGGCCTGGCGGTGTTTGCGCTCGGCGTGCTGGTGGTGGTCGGCGTGATGTTAGGCTGGGGCACGGCGCCGGTTGCCGCCACGGAGGATGATGCGTTTTGGCGGGTGTTCCTTCGGCTCGGCCGCGGGGCCGCCGCGGCGGCTGTTTTGTATGCCGCCTGTGTGCTGCTCTACCGCCAGCGTGCCGGAATGGTGCTGCTGCACGGCGGTATCCTGTTCCTGCTGATCGGGGAGTTCTTCACCGCGCTGTTTGCGGTGGAAGCGACCATGACGATTAAGGAAGGCGAAACCGTCAACTTCCTCGACCGCTCCCAGGAGCTCGAACTCGCCTTTACGGAAACGAGCCGGCCCGATTATGACACCGTAACGGTCATTCCGCAGCCGCGGCTGAAAGACGGTGACGTGGTGTCCGATGCAAACCTGCCGTTCGATGTGAAGATTCACCGTTTCATGGCGAACTCCACGCAACCGCGCCCGCTGGAAAATGTGCCGGCAGTGATGAAGGCCGGCTATCCGCAGTACGAAAGCTACGGTTCCCGCCTCTATATCGGTGAAACGCGCGAGGTGAGCGGCGCGACCGGACAGCGCAATGCCCCGGCGGTGGATGTGGAGCTGCTGGACCCGGAAACCGGCACGCCGCTCGGCCGCTATATCCTCAGCCTTTGGATGTATCCGAATTTTGTGAACCGCAGCTGGGATATGCCGACCGCCATCTCGTTCGGCGGGAAAAACTACGAGGCGTACCTGCGGTTCCGCCGCGAATATGCCAAAGCGCCGGGCGGAAGCCCTTTTTCCATTCAGCTGCTCGATTTTGTGCATGAAAAATATGAGGGCACCCAGATGCCGAAGGATTTTGCCTCGAAAATCCTGCTCGTGAATGAGGGCGACGGCGTGGAGCGCGAACTGCGGATCTGGATGAATAACCCGCTGCGTTACGCACGGCGCACTTTTTATCAGTCGGGCTACCTGCCGGATGACAGCGGTACGATTCTTCAGGTGGTGCGTAATGATACGTGGATGATTCCGTATCTGAGCTGCATGATCGTCTTCGTCGGCATGGGCGCGCAGTTTATCCAGTCGTTCGGCCGCTATCTTCGGAGGAATGCCTGATGAAACGTACCGTGATCCATGTTCTGGTTGTTCTGTTCTGCACCTGGTTTTTCCTGCGGGGAGTTAAGCCGCAGCGGGAGGCGCCGGATGCATTCCAGCTCAATGCCTTTGCGCACCTGCCGGTGAAATATGAAGGCCGCACGAAACCGATGGATACGCTGGCGCGCAATCTCCTGACCGTGCTATCGGGGAAGCAGACCGCTGAGAATCCCGCCGGCGAAAAGGTGGAGGCGGTTGAGTGGCTGCTCGACAGTATTGCCGGGACGGCGCATGCGGCGGACTACCGGGTTATTCGTATCGAGAACATCGACCTGCTTACCAGCCTCGGGCTGGAGGAGCGCAAGGGGTTCCGCTACTCCTATCGCGAGCTGACCCCCGCGCTGGTGACGCTCGACCAGGCCGCCCGGTCGGCCTATGCCAAGGAGAGCCGCGACCAGGATCTCTATGACCGGCAGGTTATTAAACTGGCAAACAAACTCTATGCCTTCCAGAACGTGCTCGGTTCGTTTGAGGATCCCTCGGGTCTCCCGCAGGACCAGCTGTTTGCGGCGGCACAGCGTTATATGCAGCTGGAAAACTATTCGATCCCGCTGGTGATTCCGCCGACCGCCGGGAATGACCGCTGGCGGCCGCTGATGAGCGTGCTGCTGGCTTCGCATCCTGCCATGCAGCAGGTCACCGGGCACGAAATGAGTGTCGATCCGGCCGCTATCCATTTCGGCGTCATGCTGGCGGGCTTCCGCGGCGGCAGTGCGGACGTTTTTAATCAGCAGCTGTTTGAATACGGATCGGTTATTCAGGGGGAGAACCCGGAGGTGTTTGAAAAGATCTCTTTTGAGGTTTTCTATAACCGCCTCGGCGCCTTCATGAAATCGGCCCAGCTCTATCTCCTGGTTTTTGTGCTGAGTATGTTCGGCTGGCTTTTCCGCAAGGAGGGGCTCATCGCCGCGGCGCGCACCATGATGGCGGCGGCTTTTGTTCCGCATACCGCGGCGATTATTGCGCGCGTGTTTCTCTCCGGCTATCCGCCGGTTACCAACCTCTACTCCTCGGCCATATTCATCGGCTGGGCGGCGGTGGCGGCCGGTCTGGTCCTTGAACTCGGCTTCCACCGAAAGGCGTCCGGTATCGGCAACCTGGTCGGCGGTGTGGCCGGATTTTCCACGCTGCTGGTCGCGCATTTTCTTGCGGGCGACGGCGATACCATGGAGCAGATGCGTGCGGTGCTCGATACCCGCTTTTGGCTGACGACCCATGTGATCACCATCACTCTCGGCTACATGGCGACCTTTGTGGCCGGTACGATCGGCGCTTTTTATATCTATGCCGGCCTTTTTACGCGGCGCCTTGATGCCGAAACCGAGGACAGCATGTTCCGCATGATGTACGGAACCACCTGCTTTGCGCTGCTGCTCAGCTTTGTCGGCACGGTGCTCGGCGGTCTTTGGGCGGACGATTCGTGGGGCCGCTTCTGGGGCTGGGACCCCAAGGAGAACGGGGCCCTGCTGATTGTCATCTGGAATGCGATTATGCTTCATGCGAAATACGGCCTGATGGTGAAGCACCGCGGTTTTGCGGTGATGGCCGTCTTCGGAAATGTGGTCACCGCCTGGTCGTGGTTCGGTGTGAACCAGCTCAGTGTCGGCCTGCACTCTTATGGATTCACCGACTCGGCCAGCTTCTGGCTGGTTATGTTCTGTCTCGCCCAGCTCCTGCTCTGCGCTGCGGGCCTGATGCCTCCAAAGCGGTGGAAATCCGGCGCCTCGCAGTAGGCCGGATGCCGCCGGCGCATATCCTTGCCCGGCGGGTGTTTTCCACACATTGTGATGTGTGAAGTGCGGGACAAAAAGGCGCTCCGCTCAGATTCGGAAATATTGATTGCTTTGGGTGTGTCTATATGGCACATGTATTCGCATGAAACCGGGATTTTTTGATAAACTGGTTGATCGGCTGGACCATTTGGATAAAGGCAGCCTGCAGACCTATTTCCTGCGCCTGGCGCGCGAAAAGGGGCTGATGGAAACCATCTTCCAGGCGCTGGAGGAGGGCATCATTGTACTCGATTCGAGTGCGCAGATTTCGTACGCGAACCGGGCGGCGGAGAGCATGCTCGGTTTCAGGCTTGAAGGTGCGGCCGGGGATCCGATTTCAAAATACCTCAAGGATATCCACTGGGACTTGGTGCTGAACCTGGATGAAGAGGAGTGGAGCCAGCTGGCGCGTCGCGAAATCGAGATCACCTATCCCCAGCACCGCTTTGTGGAATTCTATGTCGTGCCGCTGAGTGCCGTGGATGAAAAGGAGGAGGGTGCGGTCGTGATTTTCCGCGATGTCACCCGCGAGCGCCAGAGTACGGCGGCCTCCATCGAATCGGAACGGCTGCAGGCGCTGAGCCTGCTGGCGGCCGGCGTGGCGCACGAAATCGGGAATCCGCTGAACTCGATCAATATCCACCTGCAGCTGCTGGAGCGGGAAATCGGATATCTGGAAGACCAGCAGAGCCGCGGCGAGCTGCAGGAGCTGGTTGAGGTATCGCGCAAAGAAGTCGGGCGGCTCGATACCATTATTCGGCAGTTCCTCAAGGCGCTGCGGCCTTCGCTGCCGGAGCGGAAGCTGCATCGGCTCGATGTGCTGCTCCTCGAAACCCTTGAGGTGATGGCGCATGAAATCAATGATCGGCGGATGCTGGTGGAAACCGAGTTTGCCGAGGATGCCCCGGCGGTCATGGTGGATGACACACAGGTTAAGCAGGTGTTTTTTAACGTCATTAAAAATGCCATGCAGGCCATGGAGGACGGCGGTATTCTGATGCTGGAAACCCATTTGTCCGACCGGTTTTTAGGCGTTACGGTCGAGGACAACGGCTCGGGCATTGATCCGGATAAACTCGGGGCGATCTATGAGCCGTATCAGACCACGAAAGCGGAGGGTACCGGGCTGGGGATGATGATTGTGCAGCGGATTATGCGCGACCACGGCGGTGAAATTGAAATCAATTCCGAGCCGGGCCGCGGCACACGGCTTACACTGCGGTTCCCGCGGGAAGATGCCCGCATGAGTCTGCTGGGCGCTCCGGTGCAGGAGAAAAAAGATGTCTAAACCAACGGTATTGATTGTTGATGATGAGAAGAGCGCGCGCGACGGACTGGTTCGGGCGCTGCGGCGCGACTACCAGGTGTATGGCGCGGAAAACGGCTCCGCCGCGCTGGAACTGCTGGCCGCCCGGAATGTTGATGTGCTGCTGAGTGATGTCCGAATGCCGGGCATGGACGGAATCAGCCTGATGCGGCGCGCGCTGGCGAATCATCCGGAACTGACGGTGATTATTCTCACGGCCTACGGTGATGTGGATATGGCGGTTGAGGCAATGAAGCACGGCGCAACGGATTTCATGACCAAGCCGATCAATCTCGATAAACTCGAGCTGGTGCTCGACCGGGTGCTCAAGGCAAAGAAGATTGAGCTGGAGAATGAGCAGCTCAAGGTGCAGCTCGACAGCAAGTACGGGCTGGAGAATATCATCGGCTGCTCACCGGCCATGCAGAAGGTATTCGATACGATCCGCCAAGTGGCTAACTCGCGAGCAACGGTGCTGATTCAGGGCGAGAGCGGAACGGGCAAGGAGCTGGTGGCCAAGGCAATTCACCAGCTGAGCCCGCGGCACAAGGGCCCGTTTGTGGCGGTGCACTGCGCGGCGCTTTCGCAGAACCTGCTCGAGAGCGAGCTGTTCGGCCATGAGAAGGGCGCGTTTACCGGCGCCATGGAACGGCGGATCGGCCGGTTTGAAAAGGGCGACGGCGGCTCGCTGTTTCTCGATGAGATTTCGGAGATCGATGCGAATGTGCAGGTGAAGATTCTGCGGGCGCTGGAGGAGCGGCAGATTGAGCGCGTCGGCGGCGATACCCCGGTGGATGTGGACACCCGCCTGATTGCCGCCACGAACCGCGACCTGAAGGCGATGGTGGATGAGGGTGATTTCCGCGAGGACCTTTTCTACCGCCTGTACGTTGTGGTCATCACGCTCCCGCCGCTGCGCGCGCGCCAGGATGACATCCTGCTGCTGCTCAACCATTATCTTGCCGTGTTTAACGAGGAGAACGGCAAGCAGATCGAAGGGTTTACCCCGGCGGCTTATGAACTGCTGGCGGCCTACGACTGGCCGGGTAATATCCGCGAGCTGCGCAACCTGGTAGAGCGGATGGTGGTGCTGTCGCGCTCCAATGTCATCGATACGTCGGATATTCCGCCGCTGGTGCGCGATAAAGCCGGCGGCGGCGCGGTCAGTCTCGATGCTGAACTGACCGTTGACGAAATGGAGAAACGGATGATCATCCAGGCGCTGGAGAAGACGGGCGGCAACCGCACCAAGGCGGCCGAAAAGCTGGGCATTAGCCGGCGGACGCTGCACCGTAAACTGAATCTGTATGAAATACACTAGGGGACCCCATGCTGAAGCGAGAAGAAGCGGCGTTAATTTTCATCGATGTGCAGGGAAAGCTGCACGAAATCATGCACGAAAAAGAGGTGCTGGATGCCAACCTGGAGCGGCTGATTGCCGGGGCAAAGGTGCTGGGCATGCCGATTATCGGAACCGAACAGATTCCGGAAAAGCTCGGGCCGACCCATGAGCCCTTTCTGACGATGCTCGACGGATTTCCGCGGATCGGCAAGTCGGCCTTCAGCTGCTGCGGGGAAGCCGGTTTTGCCGCTGCGTTCAAGGCTTCGGGCGCCCGGCAGGCCGTTCTGGCAGGCATTGAAACACATATCTGTGTCTATCAGACGGCGCTTGATCTGCTGGAGCAGGGGATTGAAGTTTTTGCGGCGGCCGACGCGGTTGCTTCGCGCACCGCCGAAAACAAGGGGTATGCGCTGGAGGCGATGCGGCAGGCCGGCGCGGTGATTCTGCCGACGGAGTCCATTCTGCTGGCGCTGCAGCGCGATGCGGCGGCGCCGACCTTCCGGGAGCTTCTCAAGCTGATTAAATAGGTTTATGGTTCCCCTGTTCAACGGAGGACGGCCATGAGCGACCTGAAATCAAAAAAATGCACCGCCTGCGAGGGCGGTATTTCACCCTTGTCCCCGGATGGGGCAGATGAACTCCTGGCGCAGCTCGAGGGCTGGGTCCGCGACGGGAGGGAAATTGTAAAAACCTTCGCGTTTGCGAACTATTACGAAACGATGGCGTTTGTGAATGCGGCGGCCTTTATTGCGCACCGGGAGGATCATCACCCGGTCCTGGAGGTCAGCTATAAAACCTGCCGGGCGGTCTACACCACGCACGCCGTCGGCGGGCTGTCGGAAAACGATTTCATCTGCGCGGCCAAACTGGATGCGCTGGTGCAGGATGAATGAATCCCGAACCGCCCGGCAATTCCCGGGCGGGTTTACGCGGTGTATTTGTTGATGAGCTTGATCAGCGCACGGCGGCTGACCGGTTTGGGAAGGTAGTCGTTCATGCCGCAGTCCAGGCAGCGTTTACGGTCCTGGGCCATGGCGTTGGCGGTTAGTGCAATCACGGGGATCAAGCCGTGCGGTTCATCCATTTCCCGAATGTGCGTGGTGGCCTCATAGCCGTCCATCAGCGGCATTTCGCAGTCCATCAGCACCAGGTCGTACTCCTCCTGGGCCGAGCAGAAGAGCTTGAGCGCGCATTTGCCGTTATCGGCGGTATCGACGGAGCAGCCGGCTTTGCGCAGCATGGTTGCGGCGGCGGTTTGATTCACTTTGTTGTCTTCTGCCAGCAGGATGCGCAGGTTCGGTTTCACGATCCTGTCGCCCCGGTCCATGTCCGGCAGCCGGATCGGAGCCGGGCGGCTGGCCTGAGGAAGGGTTAAATGCAGTGTGAAGGTGGTGCCGGCTTTGGGGGTGCTGTCGAGCTCAAGTGTTCCGCCCATGACTTCCGCCAGGTGTTTGGAAATTGCGAGGGCAATGCCGTGGGGGCCGCTGTTCTGTTTGCCGCCGGGTTCGCTGCCGTCGGCGGCCTCGGCTGTTTTGAGCGAATCCTCATCCAAAATGCAGCCGGAGGCGGCGAGCTCGATCGCTATGCGGGCGCCGTTCAGGTCTTTTCCGCCGCAGCTGATGTTCAGCGCGGCCGCTGAGCCGTCGCGGGCCTCGGCCATGACAATATCCAGGCAGTTGCTCAGGACGTGCTCGATAAGGTGGGAGTCGGCCACGACGGAGAGCGGGACATTCTCGGCCGAGCTGCAGGAGAGTCGGATCTTCCGGTCGGAAGCGCTCCGGTGAAATGCGGAGATGATGTCCTGGCACAGGGCGTGGAGATCGACCGCCGCATCGGAGGAATCGCGGGGGGCGGTTTCTGTTTCAGAGATATCGAGCACATAGTTCAGCGTTTTGAAAAGGGCCCGGGTGGACTGCTGAATGGTGTCGAGATAGCTGCACTGTTCGCGGGTCAGCTCGGTGTCGGATATCAGCTGGGCCATGCCGGCAATACTGTTCAGGGACGTACGGATGGCATGGCTGGTGGAGATCATTAAACGGCCGGTCAGGCTGGCAGCTGCCGCGGGGGCTGTTGGCTTTTCTGCGATCGTATCCATAGGTCAGGTCTCTTTTAATCTGGAATGTTCGGGGTTACGGTTGGTCAGTGACAATGTATTTTTCGAGGTGCTCTTCATCGGCCAGGAACTCCGGAATCAGCTTCTTGCGTGCGGAGGCCCCGTGCGCATGCACGGAGGCGGGGTCGCCGGTGAGCAGCGGATGCCAGTCGGGCAGCGGGCGGCCTTCGTGGAGCAGCCGGTAGGCGCAGGTTTCGGGCATCCAGCGGAAGTAGTCCGGATGATCGGCCGAGAGCACGGCACAGTCGGGCACGAGTTCGTGGCGCTGCGCGTAGTTGGTGCAGCGGCAGGTGTTGACGTCAAGCATACGGCAGGCGACGCAGGTGTAGTAGATTTCGCCGGTCTCCTCGGCTTCCAGTTTGTGCACGCAGCACTTGGCGCAGCCGTCGCAGAGTGCTTCCCACTCGGCGGGCGTCATTTCATGAAGTTTTTTTGTCTGCCAGAACGGTTTCATAATCAGGTGTACTCGTTGATGAGGTCGATCAGCGCCTGCCGGCTGACCGGTTTCGAAATATAGTCATCCATACCTCCGTCGAGGCACTTCTGTTTGTCGTCCTTCAGGGCATGCGCCGTGATGGCGATGATCGGGATCTCGCGCAGCGGCGCGTCCATGCGGCGGATCAGTGCCGTGGCCTGGAAGCCGTCCATGACCGGCATTTGGCAGTCCATCAGGATCAGGTCAAACACATCCGACTGGACGCGCTGAACGGCATCCTGCCCGTTGTCGGCGGTTTCAACCTGGCATCCGGCTTTGCGCAGCATGGCGGTGGCCACTTTCTGGTTCACCACGTTGTCTTCGACGAGCAGTACTTTGGTGCCCGTTTTTTTCACGGTCCGCGGCAGGGTTTCAACCCCTTTAATCGCGGCCGGATGCGAAGCCTGTTTTAAGGTGAGGTTGAAGAAGAAGGTCGAGCCGCTGCCGTAGGAGCTGATCAGTCCGACTTCGCCGCCCATGAGCTCCACCAGCTGTTTGCAGATGGCAAGGCCGAGGCCGGTGCCGCCGTACAGCCGCTTGGCCGAGCCGTCCGCCTGTGTGAACTTGTCGAAGACCGACGGCTGTTTCTCGCGGCTGATGCCGATGCCGGTATCGATGACCTGGAAGTGGAGTTCGGCGCCCTCGACGGATTTCTGGTGGCACTCGATATTGAGCGTCACTGAGCCGCTGTGGGTGAACTTCAGCGCATTGCCGAGCAGGTTGATGAGGACCTGTTCAATCAGGCCCTGGTCGCCGGTCACATAGAGGGGCACACTATCCTGGCAGCCGCATTTGAGTTTAACGCCGCTCCGCTGCGCCTGCGGTTCGAACATGTAGTAAAGCGAATTGCACATATCGCGCAGGTCGATCGTCGTTTCGCGGACATCCATCTGGCCGGCTTCGATTTTCGAGATGTCGAGCACATGGTTGATGATGTTCAGCAGGCCGTTTGTGGACTGCAGGATTGTGTCGAGGCAGTTGGTCTGCTCGCTGGTCATCGGTGTGTCGGACATCACCTGCGCCATGCCGACGATTCCGTTGAGCGGCGTGCGGATTTCGTGGCTCATATTGGCCAGGAACTCACTCTTGGCCCGGCTGGCGTTTTCTGCCAGCTCGCGGGCCTGGTCGGCAATCTCGCGCGATTCCTCCGCCATGGCTTTGGCGGCGTGGAGTTGTTCTTCCGCCTTTTTGCGTTCGACGATATCGCGGATGTTCAGCAGGAGTACGGTCTGTCCGTCCATTTTCAGCACGGCGCTGGTCAATTCGATGGGATGAATCTTTCCAAAGGCATCCCGGCCGGCACTCTCGCACTGCATCACTTTTCCGGAAAACCAGTTGCGCAGGTTAACACTCATTTCGCCGGCGGCATCCTTTGGAATCAGGTCGTAAAACTGTTTAGCGAGCAGCTGCTGCTTGTTCATTTTCCACAGCTCGCAGGCCCGCTCATTGGCGGAGAGGATCTGGCCGTCGGCATCGATCAGCAGTTCGGCATCGGGCGAATTTTCAAAGATCTGCCGCAGGCGGTCTTCGCTTTCGCGATACTGCCGGGTCCGCTCATCCACGATATGCTGGAGCTTGCGGTTCCACAGCAGGATGAGGGCGAGAATCAGGGCGGCCAGCGCCGCGCTGCAGGAAACCGCGATCAGCACCGCCTTTGTCGGAAAGACGCTGCGCGCATATTCAGAGCCCAGCCACTTGGCCTGGATGCGGTTGAGGGTGCCCGTTTTCTGGGCGTGGGTGATGCCCCTGTTGATCAGCTGCTGCAGCTCGGTGTCGCCTTTGCGCACGGCCATGCACAGCCGTGCTGTGTAGAGCGGCTCGGCAACAATCTTCAGCGAGTTTTTGCCCGAGGAATACATATAGTGCTGGATGATCAGCTCATTGCCGATAATTGCATCCACCTCGCCGTTGAGCAGCAGGTCGACGCCCTCCGCCGTGGTGGCGACAAAGCGGATTTTGCACCGGATTCCATTGGCCTGCAGCACCTTCATGGCACGGCTCGAGGCCATGATCGCCACTTTGCGCGTGTTCAGGGTTTCAAGGTTATAGATGTCGGTACGGTCGCTGCGAACATAGAGCGCAACCGGCGTCATTTTCAGCGGCAGCGAAAAATCAAACTCCTCTTCGAGCGAGGGGGTGTAAAACAGGCTCGTCATCACATCGGCTTCGCCCCGCCGCATCATTTCGAGCGCTTCCTCATACGGCGCCGTTTCGATCCGGATTTTGAAGCCGAGGTCGGCCGCCATCCACTGGGCCAGTTCCACATTCATGCCCGTGACGTGCTTCTTGTGCAGGAAATCAAACGGCGCATGGCTGGGATTCGCCACAAAAACAATCTCGTCCCGATCAGCCAGGAAGGCTTTTTCCTGATCATTGAGCGGCTCGCCGTACGATGATCCAATGAGCGCGAATGCGGTCAGAACTGATGCTGTAAATTTAAACTTCATAAGCTAAGTGATGATTCTGGGCTGCAACCAATTTACAGCACCAGCAAAATATGAGCGGGAAGCGTGCCAATTTCGAATCTTCCAACCGCTGCGAAATTATCCTAAGTTCCCGGGAGCATGAGCAAGGGAATGAAAGTAGTACACGTATTGCGCCGTTTTTCGCCGGAAAAGTGGGGCGGCACGGAGCATGTGGTGCTGTCCACTTCAAAAGAGCTGCTGCGCAGAAAAATCGAAATTTCTGTTTTCTGCACGGATATGCTGTCGGAAAAAAACTTTCAAACATTGGAAAATATTCCGGTTCGCCGCTTCCGTTATGTCTTTCCATGGTTCTTTCTTTCGGCCGAGGCCAAACGGCGGCTGGAACTCAAAGGGGGCAGCCCGCTGTCGCTCCCGCTTTTTTTTGCACTGCTGCGGGAGAAGGATATTTCGATCATTCACACCCACGTGCAGCACCGGCTCGGCGGCATGGCGCGCACCGCGGCCCGGATCAGGCGAATTCCCTATGTGGTCAGCCTGCACGGCGGCTGTTACACCCTTCCGGCCGAGCAGGCGGAAAAAATGAGGGAACCGTTCCGGGGCAAACCGGAGTGGGGTAAAATATTCGGGGCGCTGCTCGGATCCCGGCGGGTGCTCCGCGATGCCGCGGCCGTCATCTGCGTCGGCCGGGACGAGGCCGCCGAAGTGAAAAAGCATTTTCCCGGCAAGCCGGTGCACTATCTGCCGAACGGGGTTGATGTGGAGCGTTTTTCCAATGCCGACGGCGGGCTCTTCCGCCGTAAGTTCGGTTTTGCGCCGGAGGAAAAGCTGGTGCTGTGCGTCTCGCGGATCGACTACCAGAAAAACCAGCTCGGTCTGGTACGCGCGTTTGCGCAGTTTGCCGGCGGCCATCCCGGCCGCCGGCTCGTGCTGGTCGGTCCGGTCACCGTTGAGGCCTACCGCAGCGAGCTGGCGGGCCTGATCCGCCGGCTCGGGCTTGAACAGCGCGTTACCGTGATTGAAGGCCTGGATCCGCTCGATCCGCTGCTGCCCGCGGCCTATGCCGCGGCGGAGATGTTTGTGCTCGCATCCGTGCACGAGCCGTTCGGGATGGTGATTCTCGAGGCCTGGGCCGCCGGCCTGCCGGCCGCCGCCTATGCGGTCGGCGGTATTCCCGGATTTGCGGAGCATGAAAAGACCGCGCTGCTTGCATCGCCGGGCGATGAAGCCGCGCTCGCCGGCTGCATGGCCCGCCTGGCGGATGATGCCCCCCTGCGGTGCGCCCTCGCGCAGCGGGCTTTTGCCGAGGCGGCCGCGCAGTACGGCTGGTCGAAAAACGTGGACGAACTGCTGCAGATTTATGAGAAGGCTGTTGCGAATCCATAAGTGTAAAGTTAGCGTAAAAGTGTGTTAAAAATCTGGTCTCTCTCTCGGGAAATCCCCATATTCACCGCTTTATTGGAAACAAAGAAAGAGGGGGGCGCATGCCGCAGAATAAATTGAAACAGTCGATTGATGAACTGAAGGTCGAACTGAAACAGACACCCGGGGATACCGGCGCCTTTGAAGAAATCCTGCACAATGCCCAGGAAAGCCTTGAACGGTTTACCCCGGAGGCCGTTCAGGAGCTGACCGAAACCCTTCGGCAGGAGGCCGCCGAGTTTGAGGTGGAGCATCCCCGGATTACGGCATTAATCAATAATGTCATGACGGCCCTCAGCAATCTCGGAATCTAAATGGAGACGAATGTAATGACGAAAATCTGTTGTATTGGGGCCGGCTATGTCGGTGGGCCGACGATGGCGATGATCGCCAGAAAGTGTCCGGATGTTCAGGTTACGGTGGTGGATATTAACGAAGCGCGTATCGCCGCCTGGCAGACCGATGACCTCCCGATCTACGAACCGGGCCTGCTGGAAACCGTGAAGGAAGCCCGGGGCCGCAACCTCTTTTTCTCCACCGATGTGGATCAGGGCATCATTGATGCCGACATTGTTTTCGTTAGTGTGAATACGCCGACCAAAACATTCGGCGAAGGCGCCGGCTGCGCATCCGACCTGCAGTACTGGGAACTCTGCGCCCGCCGCATTAAAGAAGTTTCCACGTCCGACAAAATTATCGTCGAAAAATCCACGCTGCCGGTCCGCACGGCCGAGGCCATGGAGCGTGTGCTGCACGCCGGTGAAAGACCCGTGCATTTCGAAGTGCTCTCCAATCCGGAATTCCTGGCCGAAGGCACCGCTATTGAAGACCTGGAATGCCCCGACCGCGTCCTGATCGGCGGCCATGAAACCGAAACCGGCCGGAAAGCGCTTCAGAAGCTGGCCGATATCTACGCTTCCTGGATTCCGCGCGACCGCATCCTGACCACCAATCTCTGGTCGTCCGAACTGTCCAAGCTCACAGCCAACGCATTCCTGGCCCAGCGCGTCAGTTCCATCAACGCCATCTCCGCCCTGTGCGAAGCCACCGAAGCCGATGTCGGCGAAGTGGCCCGCGCCATCGGAACCGACAGCCGTATCGGCCCGAAATTCCTTAAGGCCTCGATCGGTTTCGGCGGATCCTGCTTTAAGAAGGATATTCTCAACCTGGTCTACCTCTGCGAAACCTACGGGCTGACCGAGCCGGCCAACTACTGGCGCTCCGTCGTCACCATGAACGAATACCAGGAGACGCGCTTCGTTACGACGATGCTGCACTCCATGTTCAACACCATTGCCAACAAGCGCATCGCGGTGCTCGGTTTCGCCTTTAAGGCCGACACCGGCGATACCCGCGAAAGCCCGGCCATCAAGGTCTGCCGCGAACTGGCTGCGGAACATGCGGCCATCGTCGTGTCCGACCCCCAGGCCATGGACAATGCCAAACTCGAAATGCCCGAGCTGGCGGACGCCATTGAATTTGAAGAAGATCCGTATAAAGCCGCGGCAGGCGCCCATGCGGTTGCGGTGCTGACCGACTGGAAACAGTACAAAGAACTCGACTTCCAGCGCATCTACGACTCCATGCAGAAGCCGGCTTTCATCTTTGACGGCCGCAATATGCTCGACCACGACGCGCTCTATAAAATGGGCTTCGAAGTCTACTCCATCGGCAAAGGCTACAAAACCCACCTCTAGTCGATGGCCCTGATGTCGGCCCGGGCCTGCAAGGGTACCGGGCCGCTGTTTTTTTTACGGCCGGGAATCCGGCGCGCAGGCTACAGGCTTCCGGAAATCAGGTAGGCCACTGTAACCTTGCGCGGATCATATATGGATTTGATATGGGCCCGGATGAACTGATCCACCTCTTCCTTCGTGCCTTCAAGGGTATACACATCCTGGCGGGCATCGCGTTTTACAACGCCCCGGCCCAGGTGTTTATTCAGCGCATCGGGGTTAATCCCGTAAAACAGCAGCACGCGGCCGTCGTCCGACGGAACCATGTAGTGGATGTGATAGAGGTCCTCGATTTTTAGATTCAGGAACTGGTCATCCCCTAAACGGGAAAGCACGATTTCTTTGGTTTCCAGCTTGTGCATCTGCCGGTCCTTATCCCATTCCACGGTGCTGGCCACCAGGCGGTTTGCGGACGCGACCCGGACGTAATAGAGCTGGTCTTCAATTTTCCATACCGACTCGCTGCCGACCTCCTCTTCGGAAAACGTCTTGCGCTCACCCACAATGTCGGGCGACTGCAGTGCGCTGCATGACACCAGCAGCGATACGGCCAGGAACAGTCCGCCGGTCGACCAGGTTTTCTTCATCTTCATTCTCCTCGGTGTACGTGCACCGTCCCGGCGCAGGTCCGTCCCGATTAGTCGTCCAGGTACATGCCGTACTTTTCGACCTGCTGCACGACGGCCTGGATAACCGCATCGGAGGTCGACTTTTCCTGTGCCTGCGGTTCGTCTGCAGGAATCCCGAAATCCTGGAAAAAGCGCTCGAAGCCTTTGGGCCGCCAACCGGTAATCCAAACCGCATCCTCGTCGGTGTTGTTGATAAACGTGTGGGTGGTATGCGGAGGGAGCTCAATAAAACAGCCTGCCTCGCAGCGCTGCCAGCTGCCGTTGGTCATGAAATCGAGTGTGCCGCGGATAATGAAAAAGAACTCACTTTCATGTTTATGAAAATGCGGGGGCGGTCCCGGAACATGCGGCGGTGAAGTGACCTCAATCAAGCCGTAGGCTTCATCGGTATCGTAAAACCGGATCCTGTGCCCCAGCACCCATAACAGTTGTTTTGAATCCATTGTTTTCGCTCCAATCGCGGCTGTGCGGTGTGCGTTCCGCTTTCGACTGAATGCGCGCCGATATGCGGCTGCGCCATGTGAAAACTATACAGATTTGTCGCGGGATTTAAACCG
Source organism: Pontiella sp. (assembly GCA_041582935.1). Classification (GTDB taxonomy): domain Bacteria; phylum Verrucomicrobiota; class Kiritimatiellia; order Kiritimatiellales; family Pontiellaceae; genus Pontiella. The sequence continues at coordinate 15,194 of JBFHGU010000011.1, read as the reverse complement.
GATTTTATCCGGCCTGAAAACCTGTCCCGCCCGGGCCTGCTGTGCTGCGCTCGAAACAGCCGGCGTTAGGCGGAGATTACGTTGATGAGCTGGCCTTCGAATTCGACGGTCTGCCCGGCGCGGATTTTACAGCGTTTGCGGGTTTCGAGTTCGCCGTCGACGCTCACCATGCCCTGGGCAACGACCTCTTTGCCTTCGCCGCCGGACATCACAATGTTGGCGGCTTTAAGCAGCTTGCACAGTTCGATGTATTCGTCTTTAAGGATAAAGTCCACGGTCATTCTCCCAGCGCTTCTTTGCGGAGCTTATTCACCAGCTCGAGGCGGTGATAGGGCAGGCGGCGCCGGTGGTAGAGGATATCGACTTTTTCAACGAGCGCGTCCCAGTCCTCGGGCGACGGCGGCGTATCATAATCCCAAAACTCTTCATCCGAGCGTTTGGTCTGCCACTTCATCAGTGTTTTTCCGGGGAAGGTCACACGGATCTTGCGTTTCACTCGGTCTTCCAGGCGTTCGGTCCATTCGATGTCGGCTTTCAAGGGGATACTCCTGTACGTCCAGCCGCAGAGCATAGCCGAGCGGCCGGAAAATAGATCGGTTTATTTCGGGTAGAACCAGTGGCTGGCGGTGCCGACAATCAGGCATACGCCGGCAATAATGACGCCGATGAGCGGAAAGACCAGAATGCGCTGGCCGAGTTCCACATCAAGCTGTCCCTGCGTTCGCAGGAAATAGTAAACGGCTCCGGAGACGGCAAGTGAAATTGCGGCAACCCACCAGAGGAGGGCTTTAGGTTGAAATGGGCTATTGGGGTTTTTCATAATCAGGGCACGGATTAACTACTACACCCGCTTTATAATCAAGGAGAAACGGGCCGAATGTACGCTTCCTTGAGCCAGCCCTCTTTCCCGTCGTATTCGATCTCGATCCACCCCTTTGAATTGGCGCTTTTCTGGCGGACCAGCGCACCCAGCGGCAGTTTGAAATGCGCGGTGCTGCCTTCAACCGGGCCGAACAGCGCCGTGGCCTCGGTCTTTGAAACCACCCACTCAGGGTTCTGTTCAAATCCCTGCCAATACCGCCAGCCGAAATAGGCCAGCGCCGTCAGGACCAGCGGCACAGCCATCAGGCGCAGCACGCCGCGCCGGTGGTTTTTCAGGCAGAGCAGCAGGAGCAGCAGGGAGCTCAGCAGCAGGTAGCCGGCAGTTCCCAGCAGCACCCATTCCGCCTGGGAAAGGGAGCCGAGCAGGCGCTCGACGGCCGGCGCCGGGGTGTCGGCCGCGCCGGCGGCATTAAGGGCGAAATGGAGGTTGGCGGCAATGTCGGGATCGCGCGGGAGTTCATAGGCTGCTTTACGGTAATGCAGCACCGCATTGGGCAGCTCGCTGTTTTTGAAGCAGGCGTTGGCGAGGTTATAGTGAACCTCCGCATTGTCGATGCCGCGTTCGAGCAGCTCTTCATAAAGGGCCGCCGCTTCGCCGTAACGTCCGTCATCGTAGGCGGCCTGTGCGCGTTCAAACACTGCGCCGTTCTGCTGCTGTCCGAATGCGGCGGTGCCGATGAGCAGCGCCGCCGCCAGGGTGTAGACCGTTTTCATCATAGTTTCACCCTTTCACATTTTTTCAGCAGGGCGGTCAGCGCCTTGAGCTGGCGCTTCATCTCTTCCTTGGAGCCGTCGCCGGACTGTATGCCGTAGCGGTGCAGCTCAATGCTGCTGAAGACCTCAGCAATGCGCTCGCGCTCGGCGGCAAAAGCGTCGGCGGCGAGCTGCTGCGAAATTTCGCCGGGGGCCAGGTTGAGGCGGTGGCCGAAATAGGCCGCGAGGGCATTCCAGAGCGCTTCGTAAAAGGCGGATTCATCGTTCCGGCGCAGGGCGCGTTCGGCGGTCTGTAGCTGTTTGCGGGCGGCACCGGGCGCCTTCTGCCGGCGGGCGAGGGCGGCATTGCCGCGGAGCCGGCGGCGGCGGGCGCCGGCGGCGGAAAAGACCAGCAGGAGGCCGGCAGGAACCAGCATGAGGAGGCGGAACAGTCCGGTGCGGTACCACGCCGTATCGGAGCGGTAAATCCAGTGCGGCGGCGCCGGTTTCAGATAAACAATGTCGCGGCCGAGGATCTTGGTTTCAGGCTTTAGCAGCACCGGCGTCGGGGTGATGACCTGCGCGGTCTGCTGCGGCATCGGGTCGACGGTGATCGGGAACGGACCCTTTTTGATGGTTCGGAAATCGGAGGTCAGCGTGTTGAAATAGGAGAAGGTGATCGGCGGTATATTGGTGACCGCTTCCGACTTCGGAATCAGGACCTGCTCAAAGCGGACTTCGTTCGGTTTTTCCGTCGGCACACTGCGGACTTCGTAGAGTTTATAGTCGTCGCTTTCGGCAATTTTCGGCGGGGTGATCTGGGTGAGGTTGCCGCGCCCGGTAATCCGCATTTTAACGGTTACCGGTTCGCCGGCGGTCACATGGCCGGGCCCGACCGAGGCATCGAAATCAAACCGGCCGATGCCGCCGGTGAAGCTGTCCGGCCGCCCGGACACCGGAACCGGCCGTACGTCCACCTGAAGTGCATTGCAGTCGAGAATCATCCGGCGCGTTTCCTGCCGGCCCCACAGGTCGCCGAAAAAGGGATCGCCCGGATACGAGCGCCGGTCCTGGCGGGGAATCACCACATTGAGCTGCACCTGCGGCTGGAAGGTGAAGGTGCCGGCGGTGATGGTTTTCACGGTGGCCTTTGCGGTGTAGACATTAAAGATTTGGCCGTCGCGCTGCTCACGGTTTTTGTCGAGCAGCTGCCACTGAATTTCTCCGTCGAGCCCCTGCTCCGGCGTGCCTCCGACGATGTTGAACCCGCCGGTGGTCTGGATGCCGTCGCGGATGTAAATCTTCAGCGTCAGCTCAAACGGTTCGCTTACATGGGGGGCTTCGCGCTGGCTGACAATCTCGGAAAACATCAGCTCCGAAATTTCCTGCGCCTTTTGATCATCCGCGGAATTGATCACTTCCAGCTCCGCCGTCAGCGTTTTCTTTCCGCCTTTGTAGGTGGCCGTTATCGGACCGATCGTGAATTTTCCGGTTTTTTCGGGGGTCACGAGATAGGAGTGGGTGACCGAGGAGGTCGTCTTGAAATTGACCATGCGGTATTCGCGCGACGGGCCCTGGTATTCAATGGTCAGCCCTTCAACTTCAGGGAAGTCGATGGCCTCGCCGTCGGTATCGGTATAGACTACTTTAAGGATGGCGCGGTCAAGCATACTGATCAGCTTCGGCTCAATGCTCATCTTCACATCGGCCGCAAACACGTTTAAAGCGGCCGCAAAAAAGACCGCTGTCAGAGTTATAGATTTCCAAAAATTAGACATTACGGGTTACTCGTTACGTACTCACCAGTCTTTGTCCACCTTCACCGGGGCCCCGCGGACCGGCTGGAGCATCAGGCGCTTGGTCTCTTCGTCCTGTTTCATGGCATCCATCAGGCGTTCGGCTTCATCCTGGCTCATTTGCTCCGCGCGCGGCGGTTCGGCCGGCTGCTGATCCTGATTCTGGTCCTGCTGGTCTTGATTATCCTGATCCTGCTGGTCCTGATTCTCGTTCTGGTTGTCCTGTTGGTCCTGGTTCTGGTCCTGCTGATCCTGATTCTGATCCTGATTGTCCTGCTGATCCTGATCCTGCTGGTCCTGATTCTCGTCCTGGTTGTTCTGGTTCTGATCCTGGTTTTGTTTGTCCTGATCCTGATCCTGGTTCTGTTGATCCTGATCCTGGTTCTGCTGTTCGAGCAGTTCTTTCAGGCGCAGCAGCTTTCCGTTTTCCGGATAAAGCTCAAGTCCCTGCTCCACCAGGGTGCTCGCTCCGGCGGTATCGCCCTGGATATACATGCTGGCGGCCGGGTGGAAATAGGTTGAATCAATATCCTCATCCGCCGCCGGGTTCTCCTGCGCCTGCACGGCAAGGGCCAGCAGGGCGGCCAGGGCCGTATTCAGGATGGTCTTATACGTCGTCATTCAGCATTCCATGTTCGATATTAAATCGTCCTACTGCGCCATGTTGGTGGTGGGGAACAGGTCCTGAATGATTTTCAGGACGTCCTGGTTTTTCTTGATGGTCTCTTCGTATTTTTTCTTCAGGTCAGGTTTGATATCGAAAGCGTATTTTCGCTCATCCGTCTCGGTTGTCAACCGCTGCGCCGCGAGCATGTACTGATAGTCCGCAATATACTGCAGCGCCACGTTGAGGTCGATCTGCGCAGCCTCCACCGCCAGGGCGAGCATTTCGAGCCGCTCGTTTACTTTCGGCAGGTACTGTTTGGCTTCGGCATGATTCGGGTCCACGTTTGCGAGGATGTGCTCGAACTGCTTTTTCGCCAGGCGGTAGTTTTGCTGGGCATCCTTGGCCTTGTACTGCGGAAGCAGCGATTCAGCCTGCTCGAAATACCAGCGGCCCAGGTTGTATTCCAGGTTCGTCCGCAGCTGCTGCGCGCGCTCAAAATTCTGTTTAGCCTCGAGGTTTTCCGGCTGCAGCAGGATCGCCTTTTCAAACATATCCATGGCCTGGAACGACAGCTCAATGGCCAGGCGGATCTCTTCGGTCTTCGTCAGGGCGGTGGTACGCGCCAGCAGGGCGTTGCCGCGGTTAAAGTAGGCTTTAAACTGCAGCTCCAGATCCGTCGTCCGCAGTGCTTCATTAAACGAATCCGCCGCCGCCTCGAAATCGCCTGTGCGGTACTGGGCATTGCCGAGGTTGTAGCTGCCGATGTCCGGGAATTCGAGCACGGTTTTTTGCAGCTGCTCGACGGCATTGGTATACGCACCGGCTTTATATTCCTTCAGCCCCTTGCGCATCGAAGAGCGCGGCGTGTCTTCCGCAAATACGGAGAATAGGAGCCACGGAAGAACACCGATTAACACGGTTCTATATCGTCTGTGTTTATCTGTGTTCATCAGTGGCTGGCTCTCCATTTCACGGGGCGGATCAGCGATTCGAGGATCAGCAGCGCAAGCGCCGCACCGGCAAACCATTGAAAGCGTTCTGTCCAGCTTTTCGACATCCGGCTTTCGCGGTCGGCGCGCTGCAGCTGGGCGATGCCCTGCTGGTAGACGCGCTCCAGCCCGAAGTCGCCCGGAGCTGAACGAACGTAAAAACCGCCGGTTTCGAACGCGATGCGCTCAAGCATCTCTTCATCCAGCGAGCTCTTGACCACATTGCCGGAGGGGTCTTTCACAAAACCTTCCGACGTCTGGATCAGCTCACCCTCTTTGGTGCCGACGCCGATGGTATAGACGCGGATGCCGTCCTCTTTCAGGCGGGGCAGCAGTGCCAGCGGATCGCCGGTGGTATTCTCGCCGTCGGAGATCAGGATGATGACCTTATCCGATTTGGTCTCTTCGGCTTTTTCGAAACTTTCAATCGAGGTGTTCAAGGCTTCAAAAAGGTCTGTGCCGCCCAGCGGTACAATGCCGGCATAAATGTCGTCGAGCATCATCAGGAAGGCCGCATAGTCGATCGTGGCCGGGCACTGCAGGAAGGCATCGCCGGCGAAGGCGACAATGCCGATTCGGTCGCCGCGCATTTCGTTCACCAGGTCGCGCACGCCCCATTTGGCCTGCTGCAGGCGGTTGGGTTTGATGTCCTGCGCCAGCATGCTTTTCGAAGTGTCGAGCGCCACGATCACGCTGAGGCCGCGCTGTTTAACCTCTTCCCATTTAAAGCCCCACTGCGGGCGCGCAACGGCGGCAATGATGAAGGCCAGCGCGGCGACGCGCAGGAGGTTTTTCAGCCGCTGCCGGGCAGGCGATAGCAGGGGCATCAGGGTCGGCCAATGCCCGCTGTCCGCCATGCGCTTGAGCAGGGAGAGGCGGCGGCGCAGCAGCAGGCTGGTAATCAGCAGCAGCGGCAGCAGGGCCAGCAGCCAGAGCAAAATATCCGGATTATACCATTTCATCAGGGCAGCCTCCCGATTCTGCTAAGGCTGAGCAGCTGCTCGAGGCTGAGGAAAATGAGTCCGGCAATCAGCCAGCCGCCGGCCTTCTCTTCAAAGCGGGTAAAGCGTTCCACTTCAATTTCCGTTTTCTCAAGCTGGTCGATTTCATCGTAAACCGCTTCGAGGGTTTCAAGGTCTTTGGCGCGGTAGAACTTGGCGCCGGTGGTTTGGGAGATCTTCTTCAGCGTTCCTTCGTCGACTTCCTGGCGCTGCATAAAAAAGCCGGTCCGCGCGCCGCCGGCACCGATGGTGTAGATCTTAATGCCGAGCGCTTCGGCCGCACTGGCGGCGTTTTCCGGCGAGAGCGTGCCGGCATTGTTGGCGCCGTCGGTCAGCAGGATAATCACCTTGCTCTTCGCTTCGCTGTCGCGCAGGCGGTTGACGGCGGAGGCAATGCCGTCGCCGATCGCGGTGCGGTTGCCGTCGAGCATTTTTGTGTTGAGGCCAGCCATGCGCTGGACCAGCCAGCCGTGGTCGAGGGTGAGCGGCGCGACGGCATAGGGCAGGGTGGCAAAGGCCACCATGCCGATGCGGTCGTTCGGCCGGTTTTCCAGGAAGCGGGTAATCACCTCCTGCGAGGCTTCCAGCCGGCTCAGTCGGCGCCCGGCCTCCTGGAAGTCGCGCGTGTCCATGGAGCCGGAGAGGTCGAGCAGCAGGATAATGTCCACGGCTTCCGTTCGGACCCGGCTGTCGGCGAGGCCGCGCTGCGGGCGGGCCAGTGCCGTGATGAGGCAGACCAGGCCCAGTGTGAAAAAGAGCGGGATGATCGGCTGTATTCGAATACGCCAGCTCTTCGGCAGGCCTTTCAGGACCTTGCCGCTGCTGAACTGCATCGTCCGCTTGCGGATCATAAAGAGCCGCAGCCACAGCAGAAAGGGGATCAGCAGGAGCAGCATCAGGAAATATGGATAAGCCAGGCGCATCAGTTTTGTGCCTCCGCTTTGGTTTCTTCAATAAACTGTTTGGTGGTGGCGAATGCGGATTCCATGCTCGAGCGGTCGGGTCGGCCTTTGGCGAATTTCACCATGTCGGCCTGTGTCATGAAGTCGCGGAGAATGCTTTGCTGATCCATACTCAGCTCCGGCGACCGGCTGAGTGCTTCCACAATCTCCTCGGTGGTTTCATCGGTTGCATTCAGGCGGAACCGGCCGTCGAGGTAGGTCCGCAGGATCATGGAGAGTTCGGTGTAAAACGGACCGCACTCGTCCTTTTCGAGCAAACCTTTGTGCTGCAGGGCGGCGAGTGCTTTCAGGGCAATCACGTGCGGCGGAATCGGCGGCGGTGCGGGGATGAGCGTCTTGCGGTTTTTCCAGAGTGTGGATGCGATCAGTCCGACCAGGAATGCAATCAGCGCGGCCCCGGGAATGATCCATACCCAGATCGGAATACGGCCCGGCAGCTTGTGCACCGGCTGAAGGTCTGCGATCTCGGAAGTTGTGGTTTCATCCAGTGAAGAGACTACCTTAACCGTTGTTTCGGGAGCTGCATTGGTTTCGGTGATGCCGTCGTGCTGATAGAGTACCGGATTCTCGCAGATCACATGATCGCCCAGGCGGAAGGAGGTGATCGTATATTTGACCTCCTCCTTCTTATGTCCGGCGTCGGGGTCAAACGGGAGCTCCTGCCATTCGCGGTTTACGACAACAATATCTTTTTCACGGCCGATTTCCGGGAACGTGACCACGCCGTTGGTCGGATAGATGGCCGTGAAGGTGACATCATAGTGATCGCCAACGTTGATCGTTCCGCCGGGTGCGGAGACCGAGAAGGTCAGTTTGCCGGCATTCCAAAAAACCGGCTCTTCCTGTTGACCGGCGGGACCGCAGGATGAGAGGCCTAGAACGGCAATAAGGAGCACGGCGAAGCAGGATGCTTCATCTACTTTAATCCATTTGCGTCTATTCGTGTTCATTTGCGGTTATCTTCTTTGTGCGCGCTGGCGGAAAAACTTGATGAATTCTTTTTCGTAGGGTTCGCCGGCGAAGAGGCGGACGGTATCGATGCCGGCTTTGCGGTGCATGGTGTCAACGGCTTCGGACCGCGCGGTCTGGCTGGCGAGCAGCGATTCGCGGACTTTGCGGCTGGAGGTGTCGACGAGCACGGTTTCGCCGGTTTCGGCGTCGTGCCAGTTGATCAGTCCAAGGCTGGGCCAGGCGATTTCGCGTTTGTCGCCGATGACTACGCTGATGAGATCGTTGCGGCGCGCGGAGATCTTCAGCAGTTTTTCATAGTCGTCGTGGAACATGAAATCGGAGATCAGGAAGGTGACGTTTTTGCGGGTGCTGATATGGTTGAGATAGTCCAGCGCCGGCACGGCGTTGGTGCCTTTGCCCTGCGGTTTATGCGACAGCATCTCACGGACGAGGCGCAGCACATGGCGCGTGCCCTTCTTCGGCGGAATATATTTTTCAACCTCCTCGGCAAAGAGGATCAGGCCGATGCGGTCGTTGTTGCGGATGGCGGAGAAGGCGAGGACGGCGGCCACTTCGGCCGCGAGGTCGCGTTTGAGCTGGTTGCCGCTGCCGAACAGGTTGGAGGCCGAAACGTCAACGACGAGCATGACCGTCATCTCGCGCTCTTCGACAAACTTCTTAATGTGCGGCGCGCCGGTGCGGGCGGTGACGTTCCAGTCGATGGCGCGGATGTCGTCGCCGGCGACGTATTCGCGGACTTCGTCGAACTCCATCCCGCGCCCTTTAAACGTGGAATGGTACTGCCCGGCAAATACATCGTTGACCGCGTGCTTGGTCGTGATTTGGATCCGCCGGACTTTTTTCAGAAGTTCTTTGTGATTCATTTCATTCATGGAATGAGGTCAAAGGTCGGAAGGTCAAAGGTCGGAAGGTCCAGAGACTTTGGACCTTCGACTTTTAGACCTGAGACCATTTTACGGCACCGGAATTTCAGAGAGGATCTTTTCGATGAGGTCTTCGCTGGAGAGCTCTTCGGCCTCGGCTTCGTAGGAGACGATGACGCGGTGGCGGAGCACATCGGGCGCGATGGATTTGACATCCTGCGGGGTGACATAGCCGCGGCCCTGCATGAAGGCATGAGCGCGGGCGCCCATCGTCAGGTTGATGGTGGCGCGCGGCGAGGCGCCGTACTGCAGGTAGTCGCGGATATCGAGGTTGTATTTTTCCGGCTCGCGGGTGGCGAAGACGATGGAGAGAATGTAGTCCTTGATCTTTTCATCGAGGTAAATCTCATCAACGATTTCCCGGGCCTTAAGGATGGCGTCGGGATGGAGCACGGGGTTGACGGCGATTTCCGTATTCGAATGGGCCATGCGGTCGAGGATGCGGCGCTCCTCTTCGAGGGTCGGATAGCCGACTTTCAGTTTGAGCATAAAACGGTCGACCTGCGCCTCGGGCAGGGGATAGGTGCCCTCCTGCTCAATCGGGTTTTCGGTCGCCATCACCAGGAACGGCCGAGGCAGCTTGAAGGTTTCATCGCCGATCGTCACCTGCTTTTCCTGCATGGCTTCAAGCAGGGCGCTCTGCACTTTGGCCGGTGCGCGGTTGATTTCGTCGGCCAGGATGACGTTGGCGAAAACGGGACCCTTCTTAATGATGAATTCGCCGTCTTTCTGGTTGTAGATCAGGGTGCCGATGAGGTCGGCGGGCAGGAGGTCGGGGGTGAACTGGATGCGCTGGAAGGAGGTGTCGAGGGCTTGCGCGAGGGTATTGATGGTCAGGGTTTTCGCCAGGCCGGGCACCCCTTCGAGCAGCACATGGCCGTTGGCCAGCATGCTGATGATCAGGCGGTCGATCAGGTATTCCTGCCCGACAATGACCTTGCCGATTTCAGATTTTAAAGTAGGTACAAACGCACTCGCCTCGCGCACTTTCTGGTTTATGACCTCAATTCCAGCCATGTCTTAGACTCCCTTAAGTTAGTTGGTAATGCGGTTTAAGACCCCATTGCATATTCTGCGTTCAAAAAATATTTTAATTGCGCACACCGCCGTACGTATTTCATTCCGGCTGGTCGGGGACGCCCGCCGGACGCCCCTGACTGTTGATCTGCCGCAGCGCCTCAAACAGCACAACGGCCGCGCAGTTCGACAAATTAAGGGAGCGCACATTATCGAGTCTGATCGGGATGTTCAAGACTTGGTCAGACGGCTGCTGCTCAATAATTTCATCCGGCAGCCCAAAGGTCTCGTTGCCGAAAATCAGGAAGTCGCCCGGCTCAAAAGCGGCCGCGTGGAAAATCTTTTTTCCGGCGGTGCTGAAGAAATATTTCCGGCCGCCGGGATTCTTCTCCAGGAAGGTTTCAAAATCCGGGTAGACACTGAGGTCGACCGAATCCCAGTAGTCGAGGCCGGCGCGGCGCACGGCGCGGTCATCGATGTCGAAACCGAGCGGTTCAATCAGGTGAAGGCGGGATCCGGTGGCGGCGCAGAGCCGCGAAACATTGCCGGTGTTCGGCGGTATGGACGGATAGACCAGCACGATATTCATCGGGACATCCGGAAACCGGAAGTCCATCTGCTGCCGCTGGCGGTCGGAAAAGCGCATCTGTTCGTTCTTTTTCATGAACGAAAGAACATAGCAGAGCCTGCGCGCGCTGGAAGTCTGCGAACGGGAAAAAGATCAGGGGTATATGATTTTCCAGTCCTTTTTCATGCTCACCACGGTCCAGCCGCGCGCGGGCGCTTCGTCCAGGCCGCGGTGCAGCCGGCCGATGTGCGATTCCCGGTCGTAGGCGTATTCGCGCTCGGCATCGTCGTGGTGGACAATCATCGCGAAGCGGGGGCCGTCGCCGGCGGTTGTCCATTCCAGCATCTGGAAATCGCCGTCGGAATTGCCGAACGCCGCAATGGGGCGGCGGCCGATATGCTGGTTGATGCCGACGGGTTTACCCTCTTTATCGTCGATAAAGTTCATTTCCGGCCGGCGGATCAGTACCGGTTCGGCGCCGCGGAGTTCATAGGCGGTTTTAATGCTGCTGCCGATGACCTGCTCCGGAGGAACGCCGTACACCGCTTCGGACCAGGGGCGCATAAACTCAATGCCGCCGCCGGATACGATATAGGTTTTGAAGCCGTTTGCGCGCAGGTAGGCGAGCAGTTCAAGCATCGGCTGATAGACCATTTCCGTATAGAGTTTTCCGGTTTCGGGATGCCGGGCGGTGGAGATCCATGCGCTGACCAGCTGGTGGAATTCTTCGGTGGTCGTGCCGGCATGGGTGGCCATGGCCATTTCAATCAGGGCGTGTTCGCCGCCGTTGAGGGCTTTCCGGGTATCGCCTTTAAGGACGGATGCAAAGGGCTCCCGGGTTTGCCATTCCGGGTGCTGCGGCGCCAGCTGCCGGATACGGTCGAAAATAAACATGGCCTGGCAGTACAGCGGCTGTTCGCCCCAGAGCGTGCCGTCGTTATCAAAAACCGCAATGCGCCGGGACGCGGGAACAAAGCCGGCGCTCGATTCATCGCTGACGCGCGACACGAAATCAAGGACCGCTGAACGCGGTGCGCCGTTGTTCCACGACGCAAGCGGGCGTTCGGATGCCGCGGCGCCTGCGGTTCCGTGCAGGAACAGCAGTGCGGCGGTAAGAAACGGAGCGGCCGCTGCGGTCATGCATAAGCGTGCAAACCTGAGCTTCATCGTGATGCCTCCTTTGATTGCCTGGGAGATGATTCTATCTCCTTAAACAGGAGCGGATTATAATTCAGAGCAGCGGTGGCGCAAATGTATATGGAATAAGAATGGATTGAAAATTCAGGCGATAAGCAAGAGCGGTATGGGTAATGCGGCGATGGGGCCGGGCGGTTCAGAATCCGGCGGTATATGTTGCAAAGAGGGCCGCGCCGTCGATTTCGGCGGAGCCGCCGACTTCGGTGAAATCGGCCCGCGCCCAGTTCCAGCGCGCACCGAGGCCGAGCATGCCGCGGCGGTGAACCCGAAACTCAACGCCGGTGCGGGCATACCAGCCCATGCCGAAAATAGATTGGATGCTGTTTTTCGTCGGCGTGGTATCGCTGTAATCGGCTTCGGTGCGGTATTGGGCATACAGGAGCAGCGGCCCGGTGCCGGCATAGGCGCGGATCTTCCGGCCTCGATCCAGGAAGAGGCTCGCATAGGTGCCGCCCGAGAGATCAAACATCCACATCGATGTGGAAAGATGGATGACGATTCCGCCGCTGCCGGCATAAACATAGTTGATTTTATCGACCTTGAAGCCGAGCAGGAACGCGGTTTCGAGGCCGTACTGGAAACGCCGGTCCGGCTGCGGCATCGTGGTCCAGGCGCCGCCGAGCTGCGGGAGCCGCGAAACATCCACGCGCGCCGTTTCGCCGGCTTCGGCATCAGCGGGCGCAAACTTCAGGTCCTCATACTGAACGGCGCCCAGCAGGCCCGCTGCCGTGAAAGGTTCCGTCCAGATATCATATTTATGCTGTCCCAAGGCCGGGCAGGACAGGAGGGCAAGTGCCGCGAGAACTGCTGTGTTTTTCCGCATGGTTCTTTCCTCCGTTTCGGCTCCCCGGGTCATCCGCTTTCAGCCCCGCTGTGCGCTGAAATGGCGCTGGCGCAACGCTTCGGCCGGCGGCTTAGGCGGGCTGCAGAAAAGAGGCGGGAAAAATCCGCGCATTTTCAGTAGGCAGCATCTCCTCGGGTTTCGCGTGTGTAGCTTAATGAGGGCGTCGGGGATATGTCGAGTGCGAATGCGTTGTTGTTGAAGAGGTTGCTGGTGATGAGGTCATCTTCAAACCGCGCTGTATTTCCGGGGTGCCGCTGCCGGTTTTTGCCGGCGGGCGGTCAGTGTTTGAAGAGCGCGTTTTCGGGCAGCAGGTATTCCAGGGTGAACAGGAAGGTCCAGTCGGCCAGGTCGTTAGGGACTTCGGCGTATGAATAGGCTTCGAACTTGAGGTTCAGCGGAATCCGCCGGCCGACCACTTTGCCGAATCCGCCGCCGACGGGCACCGTCCAGCGCGCATCGGAAGCCGCGTCCCAGTCGGCGCTGTTGACGGGGGATGTGCCGATCCACCAGCCGCTGCCGAGGTTGGCATAGAGCCAGTATTCAATTTCCGTGCGGTTCACACCGGCCCGGTCGTTTTTACCGGCAAACGACCAGAGGTGATTGATGCGCACGCCGCCTGAAAACGGGCCGGCCGCATAGTGTGCGGCCGCCGCCGGACCGGCGCTCCACTGCTGTGTTCCAAGCTGCGGATCCGTGGCCGAGGGCAGCTGAAGCACCGGGCCGAAGCCGAGGGCCAGCGGGCCGCTGCTGACCGGTGTAATCAGGCCTTCGTAGGTGGTGTCGCCGAGTCCGAAGGAATCTTTTTCGCCCGCTGTTCGTCCGGGCTGGTAGTGCAGCGGCAGGTCGAGCCGGCTCACCAGGCGCCATTTTTCGGACAGGCCGGAAGACATCGAGGGCTGCAGCACCGCCGCGAAGTTGGCCGAGTCCTTGTGGCCATACCTGAAATCGAGCTGGGTCTGGACGGGATATTTCAGCACATCGGCCAGCGGATTCTGCGCCTGGCGCGCCCAGTAGGCCTGCTCATCGGCGGGCACCGCGAGGGCCGCCAGCACAGCGAGTATTAGCATCCTTATTTTCATCGTGCCTGCAGTATTGAGAGGCCGCCGGCGGATGTCAACGGAACAGCCGGTTCCTTCCGCAGCCGGTGGCTATTGGCGTGATAATGCGTGCATGATCTTCCGGCTTGTGATTTAAAAGGGGCTCGCTGGATTTTCGAATCTATTGCCCACGCAGAAAGCGGTCCGGCCGCGAAGAGAGTACTATGAAACAGAACAGATTTTTTCAGCTCGGCGCCGCCGCGCTCGCGGCGGCATTGCTTTTCGGGTGCGATACCATCAAACGGGAACAGCGGATGCAGCTCAAGCACCACGGTGCGCATGCAATGGCCGGCATGGTGCTGGAGCATCCCTACCTTCAGTCGCGGATCGATGTCTCCCCGGGCTATATGATTCTCCAGCGCAAGGAACCGGTTTTCCCGATGATGAAAAGCGACTTCGGCCGGGGCCTCGTGACGGATACCCGCAGCGGCGACAGTGTTGACATCCGCCTGCTGGAGCTTGAGATCGACGGCGCCTGGGGGACTGGAAACTATACGGCGCTCTACATTTTCCAGTCGGAAGACGACTACAACCAGGCCTTCACCAATGCGTGGAGCGCGGTGCATGCCGGCGATATTTTTGTCAGTGCGGACGGCGGTCCGGCGGTCATCTATTCCGCTGAGCGGATTGCCGTTGAACGGGATTAGTCCTTCAGCGCATCCGGGTCCGGCTTCCGGCCCGACTGCAGCGCGCGGCGGACAATGAAAAACCCGGCCGACATCGCAAGCACCAGCGCCGCCACCGCCAGCATCATCTGCGGTGTCACCTTTGTATAGTCGAGGATAATCACCTTCCGCGCCACGGCCACCAGGGCCACCAGCAGCACCACTTCCACATGAACTTCATGCTTGGAGAGGTAGGCCTTGATTGTTTCGAGCAGTTCCATGCCGATAATCACCATCAGGATAAAGCCGAACACCTCCATCATCTCCTCCATATTCAGCAGCAGAATCGGCGGTTTCATCATCTGCTGCCATAGGATTACGCCGACTTCCACAGTCGCCAGCAGCACCGCCAGCATCATAAAACCCATCAGGGTCAGGATGATTATGCGTTCAAACTTTTCGAGTACCTTCATCTAAAATCCTTTCAATGCTGCCATTCTGTGCATGAAAATTGCCGCCGCGCAAGGATCATCATTGAGCTTGTTGATAAATGAACTGCTCAGAAACAGCGGGCTTCATGCCTGAAGGCACTGCGGCATGAGACGAGAGCAAAAACAACCCCCGGAGTCATCTGCAAAATCGGTTTCCTCGGCGCATTATTTGCGATGAGGCCGAAAGCCGGCGGTATTCCACGCAGCCCTTTCTTAACCGACGGTTTTCAAGAAAAGCACTGCTTTACTCGAAAATACTTACGAATAACTGGTGGACGGGTGTATTAGACCTTCAAAAGGCCTGACGAAATAGTGACCTGCCCCATCATTGGGACAGCGCCTAACGGGAGTTGCGCAGGTTTCGCCATGCGTTCGGTCGGCCGGATCAGAAACATGCTGCTGCGCAGTGCGTAGATGCTATGTGGGTTGTCACTGAAGCTATAATCCTTTGAGTCATCAAACACAAAGGAGCATCAAATGACAGACAACCCACACAGCAGCAGAAAACTACTCGTGGCCATGGAGCTGAGCAACAGCAAATGGCTGCTGG
>JBFHGU010000010.1:0-75139 GCA_041582935.1 Pontiella sp. | reverse complement strand
TCCATTCCGTGTCTTCAGTGGTTAACGCCCTATGAATATTGTATCCGACAATTTAGACCAGATCATCAACGCCCCCGACGGCATCAAACGCCTGCGCGAACTCATCCTCCAGCTCGCCGTCCAGGGCAAACTCGTTCCCCAGCGCCCCGAAGAAGGCTCCGCCGACGAACTGCTCAAACAGATCAAAGAAGCGAAGGAAAGAATTCCCACTTTCTCAACACGTCGTACAAGCAAGTCTTCTGCAAGTGCAACTCATGATCTAGTGGCCCCAAATTCATGGACTTTCTGTCGATTTGATGAAATGGCAGCGATACAGGGCGGTATTGCCAAGGGGCGAAAGTTACAAAAACAAGAAACTGTTGAGCTTCCATATCTTCGAGTTGCAAACGTTCAGAGAGGATTCTTGAATTTGTCAGTAATGAAAACAATACGTATTCCAGTTGTTGAGCTGGAAAAATATACACTTGCTGAAGACGATTTGCTGATAACTGAAGGAGGGGACTGGGATAAAGTAGGTAGGACCGCAGTTTGGAAGAATGAGATACCAATTTGCCTGCATCAAAATCATGTTTTTAGAGCGCGACTCCCAAGGGAGGTTTTAGAGATTAATTGGGTTGTTATGTTTCTAAACTCAATAGCGGGTCGAACCTATTTTGCGGGGGCTTCCAAGCAAACGACAAATTTAGCATCGATCAATATGACGCAGTTAAGAGCATGTCCAATCCCTCTCCCCCCGCTGTTGGAGCAGAAGCGGATTGTGGCGAAGGTGGATGAACTGATGGCGTGGTGCGATGAGCTCGACGCGCTGAAAGAAAAACGCACCGCCCTGCGCACCGCCGCCCTCAAAGCCTCTCGAAATCAATTAACCACCCGCTTCGCTGGAGACACAGAGACACCGAGCTCAAACCGCTCCGTGCCTCCGTGCCTCTGTGGTGAAAAAATAATGCCGTTGATTACGTCACCCGCCGACGTCAAACAACTGCGCGACGCCATCCTCCAGCTCGCCGTGCAGGGCCGCCTCGTTGAACAGCGCGACTCCGACGGCACCGCCGCCGACCTGCTCCAGCAAATCGAAGCCGCCAAAGCCGCCGACCTCGAACGCCGCAAAGCCAAAGGCGAACGCATCCGAAAAACCAAACCCCTTCCACCCATCACCTCCGAAGAAATCCCCTTCCAAATTCCTGACAACTGGAAGTGGGTTCGGCTGGGAACGTTGTCAACCAATTTGAATTATGGTTACACCGCATCAGCAAACCATCAGCAGAGGAATGTTCGATTCGTTCGGATCACTGACATTCAAAATGACTCCGTCAATTGGGATTCTGTACCTGGTTGTGAAATCGATCAGTCAAAAATTGAGCAGTTTAAATTGATTGCTGGTGATTTATTAATTGCTCGAACGGGCGGAACGATTGGGAAGACGTTTCTTGTTTATGAAGTTCCATATACAGCGGTCTATGCATCATATCTCATTCGCGTTACACCGATAGAAGTGTCTCCTGAATATCTAAAGGCGTTTGCAGGATCTGACCTTTATTGGGGGCAGCTTTACGAGAAATCAATGGGAACGGGACAGCCCAATGTTAACGCGACGTCCTTGTCTCAACTCAAACTCCCTCTCCCCCCACTGGCGGAACAGCAGCGGATCGTGGCGAAGGTGGACGAGCTGATGGGCTGGTGCGACGAGCTGGAACGGCTGCTGCAAACCGAATCCGAAACCGCCGCCCGCTTCGCCTCCGCCATTGCAAAAGCGCAGACGAAGCATCCTGCTTCGTTGTCCCCGCACCGCCGCTGAGCGCCCCTTTTCCGGTGCCTCAAAATATTTTTCTATTTCCTTCGCGCTCCCCGTGTCTTCGCGGTTAAAAAGACCGTTATGAGCAGATTGATTACAGGTTTGGTTCAGCAGGCGTGTTCGGGCGAGCGCGGGGCGAATATTGAAAAGAGCATGGCCGGGATCCGCCGCTGCGCGGCACAGGGCGCAAAACTGGTGGTGCTGCAGGAGCTGCATACATCGCTCTATTTCTGCGATGTGGAGGATCCGGCGAATTTTGACCTGGCGGAAACGATTCCCGGCCCGTCGACCGAAACCTTCGGGGCGCTGGCCAAAGAACTCGGCGTCGTGATCGTTACGTCCCTCTTTGAAAAGCGCGCGCCGGGGCTCTACCACAACACGGCCGTCGTGCTCGAAGCCGACGGCACGATTGCGGGCAAATACCGCAAAATGCACATTCCGGACGACCCGGGCTATTACGAAAAATTTTATTTCACGCCGGGCGATCTCGGTTTTACCCCGATCGAAACGTCGGTCGGCAAACTCGGCGTGCTGGTCTGCTGGGACCAGTGGTATCCGGAAGCCGCGCGGCTGATGGCGATGGCCGGGGCGGACCTGCTGATTTATCCCACCGCCATCGGCTGGGACCCGGCCGACGAGGCCACAGAACAGGCCCGCCAGCGGGAGGCATGGATCACGATCCAGCGCTCCCACGCCGTGGCCAACGGCATTCCGGTGCTCAGCGTCAACCGTACCGGCACCGAACCGGGCGGCGCACTTTTCTGGGGGTCGAGCTTTGCCGCCGGCTGCCAGGGCGAGCTGCTCGCGCAGGCCCCCGCGGACTCGGAAACGGAACTGCTCGTGGAACTCGATTTCCAGCGGTCGGAAACCGTGCGGCGCATGTGGCCCTATTTCCGCGACCGCCGCATTGATGCCTACAGCGGTTTGACAAAACGCTTTATAGATTAACGGCCGACGCGGTCCGTGAGCACGGGCCGAGGTCCAAGACTTCAGCAGCACAAGGAGAGAGAACCTATGAAAACACTGAAACCGTTATTCGACCAGAACCGTGCGTGGGCGCGTAAAATCGAACAGGAGCAGCCCGGCTTTTTCGAAGAGCTTTCCAAGATGCAGGCGCCGGATATCCTCTGGATCGGCTGCGCCGACAGCCGGGTGCCGGCCAACCAGATTGTCGCCCTGCCGCCGGGCGAGGTTTTTGTGCACCGCAATATTGCCAACGTGGTCGTTCACACCGATCTCAACTGCCTCTCGGTCATCCAGTATGCCGTGGAAGTGCTCAAGGTGAAGCACATCATCGTCTGCGGCCACTACGGCTGCGGCGGCGTGGCCGCCTCGATGGAGGAAGTCAGCCACGGGCTTATTGATAACTGGCTGCGCCACATTAAAGATGTCTACCGCCTGCACGCCGCCGAACTCAATGCCATCGACGATCCGGGTGCGCGGCGCGACCGCCTCTGCGAACTCAACGTCATCGAACAGGTCGGCAATGTGTGCAATACCACGATTGTGCAGCATGCGTGGAAAAACGGCCAGGAACTGCATGTGCACGGCTGGATGTACAGCCTCGAAGACGGCCTGCTGCGGGATATGGGCGTAACCGCCACCGGCCTCGAAAAATAATGGACCTTCTCGGGGACATCATCCCGGCAAAAACCCTGGGCATCGAAGTTTCCCGGCAGTGGAAAAACGGCATCGAGCTCAGCGCACCGCTGGAAAAAAACCTGAACGACAAAGGCACCGCGTTTGCGGGGTCGATTGCATCGATGCTCACCCTCGCCGGCTGGGCGCTGATCACCCGCGCGCTTCAGCGCGCCGGCATGGCGGCGGATGTGCTGGCGGTGAAATCTGAAGCGGAGTTCACCGCCCCGGTCACCGGCCGCCTCACCGCCGCCTGCGAAACAACCGAGGCGGAAACCGCACGCGTATTGGCAGAGCTCCAGGCCCGCGGCCGCAGCCGGATTCAGCTCTGTTCCGAAATTCCCGGCTGCGCCCGCATGACCGCTTCGTTTGCGGTCATTCGGCGCGCTGTTATTTGATGACCTTGCGGGTCTGCTGCACGAGGGCCTTCCAGAGCTCTTCCTCGTTTTCTGCATTGAGCAGGAGCTCGCGCGCGGTTTTATCGCGGAACGTCTGGGAGAGACCGGCGAGCAGTTTAAGGTAAAACGCGCTGGTGGCCGTCGGAATAACCATAAAGAAGAAGAGGCGGGTCAGCGTACGGCCGGGACCGCCGAAATGGATCCCTTTCTTATGAACGCCCAGCGCCATGGTCAGGCCGCCGCCCTCCACGCCGCGGACGTGCGGAAAGGCCATCCCGCCGTCGATGGCGGTGCTGATGATGTCCTCGCGCTGCATCGTCATGCTCAGCAGCTGCTGTCCGTCTTCAACAAATCCCTCCTGCTGCATACGCTCGCAGATCTCGCCGAGCACCTCTTCGGGTGTTTCGCCGGTCAGCGGGGTGATCATGAGCGGCAGGGTGGTGAAACGCGCAATACCGATCTGGCGCTTTTCGCCGTAGACCCGGCTGGCATGCTCGCGGGCGACCACTTCGGACGGCACGTAAAGATAGCGCGTGCAGTTCGGGCAGCGGTGGATTTCCTCGGCATGATGGACCTCGTTCACCTGGCTGATGCCCAGCCCCATACCGCAGCCGGTACAATGCCCGTCGACCAGCGGCACCACCGCCTCGGGATGCTTCTGCAGCAGCTGGTTGAGATGGCTCTTGGTCTGCTGCGGCAGGTTGGCGCTGAGCAGGCGGATGTTCTCGTCGAGGGTGTCTAGCGGCGCCTTCGGCATGGCCGCCTTTTTCTGGAGGCGGGCAATGATGAGTTCCTGCAGCTGGATGAGCTGGTTAATCAGTTTACGATTGGGCATGGGTAGTATCCTTTCTTTGCACAAATTGGGCGGCCCGCTTGAGGGCCTCATCGATCGAGGAGCAGAAGTTTTCGGTGCCGACTTCATCGAGGAAGCCGGACTGTTCAAAGGTTCGGTGCGGCTGCGGTGCCACCCCGGAGAAGATCAGCTGGGTGTGATGCCGGCTGCATTGGGAATGCAGCTGGCGCAGGTGCTGCAGGCCGGTGGCATCGATCGCCGGAACATTACGGATCCGCAGCACCAGCACCGGAATATCGTGCCGGCGGTTTCCGAGCGCATTCCAGAACGTATCGGCCATCCCGAAGAAAAAGGGCCCTTCCACTTCGTAGACCTCAACGCCCTCCGGCACGGCGCGCAGCGCAAACGCTTCGGGGTCTTCGGCGGCATCGACATCCCCGCTGACGGCATCGGTGATGACGCTGACGCTGGCGATTTCCGCCATGCGGCGGATAAAGAGCAGCGCTGAGAGAACGATCCCGACTTCGACCGCCACGGTGAGGTCGATCAGGACGGTCAGCAGGAAGGTGAGCAGCAGGACCAGCCGGTCGGAGCGGGGCCCTTTAAGGATGGCCGCAAAGTTCTGCCGTTCGCTCATGTTCCAGGCCACCACCACCAGGATGCCGGCCAGCGCGGCCAGCGGTACGCTTTTGGCCAGCGGGCCGAAGACCAGCAGGATGAGCGCCAGCGTAATGGCATGGATGATCCCGGCGAGCGGCGAGCGGGCGCCGCTTTTGACGTTGGCGGCGGTACGCGCAATGGCGCCGGTGGCGGGAATGCCGCCGAAAAAGGCGGAGCCGATGTTGGCAATGCCCTGCGCCATCAGCTCGGTGTTCGGGCGGTGCTTTCCGCCGATCATCCCGTCGGCCACGGTGGCGGAGAGGAGCGATTCAATGGCGCCGAGCAGCGCCACCGTAAAGGCCGGCGCAATCAGGAGCCGCAGTTCGGACAGCGAGGGCAGCGCCAGGGCGGTGGGCATCGGCAGGGTACGCGGCAGTTCGCCGAAACGGCTGCCGATGGTTTCAACATCCAGGTGGAACAGCGCCGCGGCCGCGGTGGTCGCCACCATGGCAATCAGCATGCCCGGGGCGCGCGGCGCCCAGCGGTTCAGGGCCATAATGATGAGGATGGTCGCAATGCCGAGCCCCGCCGCCGCCGGCGCCGTCGTGCCGAGCGCATGGAAATAGGCCCCCCACTTCGGCAGGAATTCGGAGGGCACGCTGCTCATGTTCAGGCCGAGCAGGTCTTTTACCTGGGTGGAAAAGATGACCACGGCAATGCCGCTGGTGAAGCCCGTGGTTACGGGAAACGGAATAAAGCGGATCAGCCCGCCGAGCCGGAACAGGCCGAAGAGTATCAGCAGCACCCCCGCCAGCAGCATGCACCAGACCAGTCCGCTGTAGCCGAACTCTCCCACAATCCCCGCCACAATCACCACAAATGCGCCGGTCGGCCCGCCGATCTGGACGCGGCTGCCGCCGAGCAGCGAGATCAGGAAGCCCGCCACAATGGCCGTGAACAAACCGCGCTCCGGCGGCAGCCCGCAGGCAATGGCGAACGCCATCGCCAGCGGCAGGGCAATGATGCCCACGGTTACCCCGGCCACGGCATCGGCGGCCAGGGTTGAACGGTTATAGGTTTTCAGCAGGGTAAACAGTTTGGGGCGAAACATGGGAGGAGTCCTTCGTATTCAGGCCTCCAGCCCCTGGCGCCGAACCGGCTGCCGGGAACCGCAGGCCATGGTTTATTTAATGAATGAAATACCGCAAATAGATGTAGATGCTTCCCACAAACAGGCTGATGAGCATGAAGGGGAAGCCGTATTTGGTGAACGACATAAAACTGACGGGGCAGCCGTTGCGGTTGGCCACCTGGGCAATCACAACGTTCGCCGATGCTCCGACGAGCGTGCCGTTGCCGCCGAAACAGGCGCCGAGTGCCAGCGACCAGTAGAGCGGTTCCGCAATCTGGGAATGGATCAGCGCCTGGTCATCGAGGCCCATCTGCTGGGCGAAGACCGGGACGATCCCTTTCACGAGCGGGATCATGGCCATCACGAGCGGAATGTTATCCACAATAGCCGAAGCAATGGCGCTGAACCAGAGGATGGTCAGTGCGGTTGCCATCAGGTTGCCCCCGCAGATGTGCAGGATCAGCTCGCCCATGCTTTCAAAGACATGGTGCTGCTCGAGCGCGGCGATCATCATAAACAGGCCGGAGAAGAACAGAATCGTGTTCCATTCCACATGCGCCAGCGAATGGTGAATGTCTTTCCGGCAGACGAGCACCATCAGCATGGCGCCGGCGATGGCAATAATGCCGGGCTCAATTTCAAGCGCCCGACCGCCGAAGAAGCCGGCGAGAATCAGCGCAAAGACCGCCAGCGCCTTTTTCAGCACGCCGGGCTGCAGGATGGCCTTTTCGGGGCGGGACTGCTCGATGCGTTTGCGGGTCTGTTCGGTGGTGCGCGTGTTTTTACGGAACAGCAGCGCCATCAGGCCGAGCAGCAGGACCATGCTGATGAGCACCGGCGGGGTGAGGTTCAGCAGGAAATCGTTGAACGACAGGTGGGTCTGCGAACCGATCAGGATGTTCGGCGGATCGCCGACCAGCGTGGCCGTACCGCCGATGTTCGAAAAGACGGCCTCCATGATCAGGATCGGGGCCGCCGGCATTTCGAGCAGCTGGCAGAGCAGGATCGTGATCGGTGCCATTAGGATGACGGTGGTCACATTGTCGAGGAATGCCGAGAGCACGGCCGTGAGGATCATGAAGAAGACCACAATCAGCAGTCCGTTGCCCTTGGCGACGCGGGCGAGCTTGATGGCAAGCCATTCGAACACCCCGGTTTCGGTCAGTGTATTGACGACCACCATCATCCCGATCAGCAGAAACAGGACGTTCAGGTCGATCGCCCGCAGCGCCTCCTCGTAGCCCACCAGGTGCAGCCCGATCATCAGGCCGGCGCCGATCAGGGCCGCAATGGTTTTATCGATGATTTCGGTGGCAATGAAAAAATAGACTATAAGAAAGACAAGAATGGGGAAAAGCATGGGAAACTCCTAATAATTGATCACGTTGTGGAGCACGAGGCCTTTGTCGATGGTGCCGACCCAGCGGTTTTCGTCGTCCACGACGTAGAGCTTGGGATGGGCCTTGATGGCGAGATCAAAGACAATCTCCATGATGGTGTAATCCATCGGCACCAGGCGCGCGGTCTGTTCCATCATTTCGCCGGCCAGCATGTGCTGCTCGTCTTCAAAATATTTTTCAAACGGATCAAACTCCGCGATGAAAGAGACGCTCTTGAGCTGGCCGAAAAATTCGGGCAGGCCGTATTTAAAGAGGCGCTCGACGGTGATGTGCCCGAGGATTTCGCGGCGGTGATTGACCACCGGCACAGCCCGCAGGTTGTTGACGCTCATCAGGTGCGAGCAGTCCGACAGCGGCGCGTCCTCCGCAACGGAGAAATACGGCGGGCGCATGATGTCGCGCGCCAGGATCGGCTTATCGATCTGCGGGTTGTAGGCATTGAAAATATCCCGAAGCTCGTCGGTATTTGCGGCATCAAGCACCGCGCGGCGGACCTTTTCATCGCTGAGCAGGCGCGAGAGCTGCGCCATGATTTTGAGTGAAATGGCGGGTTCGGACTGCGGCACGAGAATGAGGCAGACGATCTGCACCGGGGCGCCGTCGAAGAACACCGGTTCGGGGAAGGTTGCAACGGCGAAGAGGGCCTTGGTCAGCTCTTCCAGCCGGGCATGGGGGAAGGCGATGCCTTCGCCGAGCACCGTGCTCTGGCGGTCTTCCCGGGCCACGAGTGCGCGCAGGACGGATTCGTGGGAGAGGCCGGGGTTTACATCATAGAAACCGCCGTCGCACAGGCGGCGAAGTATGCGGTCGAATATTTCATTGCGTTCGCCGGCGGCCTGCGCAGGCTGCCACGATTCTGAACGACGGGTATAATTCATCATCTGCATGGAAGGTTCCTCGTTTTAAAATGCGGTTTCACCGATGGCCTGGAGGTAGTGC
Source organism: Pontiella sp. (assembly GCA_041582935.1). GTDB lineage: Bacteria > Verrucomicrobiota > Kiritimatiellia > Kiritimatiellales > Pontiellaceae > Pontiella. The sequence goes on along the minus strand of JBFHGU010000010.1, from coordinate 66,447 downwards.
GAAAGCACGTTTTTCGCCTCCAGTGTACCGATCATACGCTCCTGTTCGTCCACCACGGCAATCTCGCGGATATGGTTGAGCTGCATCAGCTCGATTACATGCCTGAGCGGCGTATCGCCGTGCACCATGACCGGCTTTTCGGCGATGTCGTGGCCGTGGTGGAAATTGAGTACATAGGCAATGGCGGGCAGCAGGTCCTCTTCGTCGCTCTTCATCCGCGAGAGCTCAAGGATTTTGACGGCAATCTGCTTGGCCTGCACCACGCCGGCCAGCCGGCCGTCCGCGTTTTCCAGGTAGACCTTATAGCGGTCGGAGGTGCAGAGCATCGACGCCAGCTTTTCCAGCGCAAGACTGCGGTCAGCCCGCAGGAAAGAGGTGTTGATTAAATAGCCGATGTCCCGAACAGAAGTTTTTTCCAGACTGGTTTTCATGTTTGATCCTTTAGATTCAATCGTACGGTAATGGGACGGCACGAAAGACGGCCGTCCGACGGACCGTTGCCCCGCTGGGCAGCGTGTGTCTTACCGCGGGATCAAATCCGCAGGGGCAGCGCCCAGCCGCAGGCGAGCGGCCGGCGCGGAAACGGACGGCCGGGGAAGGAATCGGCGGTATGTCCGAATCCGGCACGGGCCGCGGCCGGGCGGCTGGGCAGTACTCCCGAACGAAATAGCTCGGAATTGTTTTTACGATGGTCGTCGAGGCTGCAAAGCGAGAGCGCCGAACCGACCAGCTCCGTCTGCTCAATACAGGTCGGCGCCGGCTGGCGGGGCGACGGGACCGCAGTAAAGGCCACCAGCAGCTCCAGCAGCAGCGGTATCAGCAGGGCCATTAAGATGGTACGGTCGGTTTTCATAAAACAGATCAGGCGGCAGAGCGGCGTTTAACCAGTTCAGCGTTAATTCGGCGGCGGGCCGCGCGGATATCAAGAACACCCAGCAGCTTGCCGGTTTCCTTATTCTCGATCACCGGCATCGATTCCACCTGGTTGTTGCCCATCTCTTTGAGGGCTTCGGTCAGGCTCATACCGGCCAGCAGTTTGTGGCGGACGGGCTGCATGACGTCGCCGACCACCAGCCAGTGCCAGGTGTCGCGCTCGTTGAGCAGCTCTTTGAGGTTTTCAAAGGTCAGCACGCCGATGATGGCTCCCTCGCTCGAAACCACGGGGTAAACAAAGGTGTCCTGCTCGGCAAAATGCTGCACGACGGCTTCGAGCGGGGTTCCCTCTTTCAGCGGAACGATTGCTTTGTCCACCACATCGCGGACCACCATCTCGGCCATGACATCCTCTTCGGTCACATTGCGGCCGATTTCCCCGGCTTTTTTGACGGCCAGTTTGGCAAAGGCCGGGCCGATGAGCTGCACACACAGCGTGGTGGCCGTGACCGTGAAAATGATCATATCGCCGAGGCTGATGCCTTCGATAATCTGAATGTGCTGCAGGCTGTGGCTGGCCACAATCGAGAGGCCGACCGCTACGCCGCCCTGTGCAAAAATCGCCATGCCCAGATACTTCCGCACCGGCTTTTCGGCTTTGGAAGCGCGGCCGCCCCAGTAGGCGCCGGCCCATTTGCCCAGGCTGCGCATCAGCACATAGGCAATCACCAGCGCCCAGACCCAAAGCGGCATGTTGTCGAGCGAAAGACGTGCGCCGACCAGGACGAAAAAGATGATATAGATCGGGGTGGAAAAGGAGCGGACGGTTTCAAACAGCTTCTTGGAACGGTTCGGCGCCCGGTTGATCAAAACGATGCCGACCGCCATGGTGGCGAGGATCAGGTCCATATTAAACGCCACGGCCAGGCCGATGCAGACCAGCAGGATGCCGATCGAAATTCCGAGCCGCTTTTCGTTCTGCGGCAGGTAGCTCATGACGAAATCCAGGATAAACCCGCAGATCACCCCGAGCAGAATGGCACCGCCGAGCTCTAATCCCGTATGCAGCAGGGTGCCCCAGACGGAATGGCCGCCCTCATGCCCCTGAACCAGGATGGTCGCAACACTGGTGCCCAAACCATACAGCGTCATCGCCAGCGCATCGTCGAGCGCAACAATCGCAATAATGGCGGTGGTCAGCACGCCGGCCGAGCGGTATTCCCAGAGCACATCAATGGTCGAAGCCGGGTCGGTGGCCGATGCAATGGCGCCGAAAACAATGCCGGCGGCCAGCGCGGTGATCCAGTCGTGGCAGACCAGGTAGAGAATCAGCGTGCAGACAACGCCGACCAGCACAAAGGCCGCAACCCCTTCGCCGATCAGGATGGCCGTGAACTGCTTGCCGTATTTCTTGAAGATGCTTGCACTCAGCTCGCCGCCGACCAGAAAGCCGATCAGCCCGAGCGCAAAGTTGTTAAACGGCTGCAGCGCATGGATATCGCTCGGGTGCAGCAGGCCGAATCCGGTGTCGCCGATCAGCACACCGACAACGATGTAGCCGACCACTTGGGGCACCTTCAGCTTCTGGAAGATAAATGCGCCCAGCACTCCGCCGGCCACACAGATTCCAAGTATAGCGAGGACCCCAAGTTCAACGCCTTGCATGCTCTTTACTCCGCAATCAACTGAGAATGAATGAAGGCCGGATCACCGGATTCAATAATCGCCCGCCGAACTTCGGCGTCTTTCAGGCGGTTGCTCACGGCCGAAAGCGTGCGGATATATTTGGCGTGCTGGTCGGAGCGCGCCGCCAGCATGCAGACAATCTGCACCGGCTGGTTGTCGAGCGAGGAATAGCCGGAAATCGGGTTTTTCGAAACCGCCACGGCCATGACCAAATCAGAGACCGAATCGATGCGGACATGCGGTACGCCGACGCCGAAGCCGATTCCGGTGCTCATCAGCTCCTCGCGGGCAAACACGCCTTTGAGCAGCTCGTCGCGATTATGCACGAACGGCGATTCCGCCAGCAGGTCCACCAGGCTGCGCAGGATGGTATCCTTATCCATCTGCTCAACCACAATCACCCGCTCAGCGGTCAGGATGGCACTGCTGGTCATCCCTTTTTTATCGGGTGCGCTCTTCTTGGAGATGCGGGAATTCACCCAGTTTTCGACATCGCCCCGCTTGAAGCGCCAGGTCGTGCCGAGCTTACCCCCGGGCAGGTCGCCCTTCTGCGCCCAGTCGTATACCGTGCGCTCAGAAACGCGGAGATATTCCGCCACTTCTTCGATCGTCATAATTTCGTGCATACAGCATTCTCCGTTCGGATATGCGAAAAACTACAACAAACCGCAAAGCATGCAAGCAGATAGTTTCAAATGTTTGAATCAGGCTGCTCTATGCGTAAAAAGCCGCCCCTGTCCATTCGAGGGACAGGGACGGCACTCCAGAAGTCCGCCGCAGAAAAAGGACGGAAACCCATGTCAGCTTCTGAAAAACGATACCCGCCGCAGCGGTTTCTCCCGGCCGGGAGGACGCCCTCGGGCGAATCCGGACCGGACTGCGGCGCTCTTTACTTAATGATCGCAGGCGTTGGCACCGGCCGTCAGGTTTCCGGCCAGCCAAAGCTTGGCCACGGCCTGCGGCTCATCCGACGGCGCACCGACAACGGTCTGAATGTTGTTCTGCTCAAACAGCTGCTGCGCACGCGAGCCCATGCCGCCGGCGATGATCGCCGTTGCACCCTGCTCAGCCAGCCACGCCGGCAGTACACCGGGTTCGTGCGGCGGCGGAACCATTTCCGTGCTCGAGGTGATGGTTTTGCTCTCCGGATCGATGTCCAGCAGCGTGAACACTTCGCAGTGCCCGAAATGCATGCAGAGTTTTCCTTCTGCTGTAGGTATTGCAATTTTCATGGTCTCATTTCCTTTATTTTTTAACGGGATAACAGGATGGACAGGAGTAGAGGGGAGATCCTGACAATCCTGTTATCCGTCTGAATTAAAACCCCAGGAGGGGTTTGATAATATCGTTCATCAGCTGGGCGGTTTCCGAGGCGGCGCGGCGCGGCACATTCGCTCATGGTTAGTTCTCCAAAGTCAGTTCAAAGCCGGTATAGCCGGCCAGGGTTTCCGCCTTGAGGTGCCGCCGGAAATAGTCCACCGCAGCCTCGCCGGTGCAATGGCAGGGCACCACCCGGGCCGGGCCAAACCCGTTCACCGCATCGGCCGACGCGGCCAGCAGCGCCTCGGACGCACTCTTCAAATGCAGGCCGCCGAGAATGACCCAAATGGACCGGTTGCTCACCTCGCGCACATAATTGAGGGTATTCACCAGTCCGGAGTGGCAGCACCCGCAGACCACCAGCAGGCCCTTCGGCGTTTCAATCCATAGGGCCATATCATCCTCAATCGGATCCGCCTCCCGGCCTTCGGGATCAATAAAGAAAGGTCCGCCGGTATCCTCCAGCGGATGGCGCCGCGGAATCGGCCCCGTCAGCCAGACGCCCGGCGCAATCTCCGTCGGCTCGCGGATCCACTGCAGCTGCGAGTCCGGCAGGTTCGCCACAACCAGCCGCTCTTCCGGCGGCATTGAAATCTCCTTCGGCGCCCGGTCCGGATACAGGCTGAACCGCCGGCTGAAAATCTTCGGATGCGCATAAACCCGCACCTCGGGATTTTCCGCCAGCACATAATCAACAGCGCCCGTATGGTCATAGTGGCCGTGACTCAGCACAAGTGCGTCGAGATGCGAGAGCCTAATCCCCAGCGCTGCCGCATTTTTCTCCAGCGCATCAAGCTGCCCGGTATCCATCAGGATACTGCGGCCGCCGGCTTCAATCAGCACCGCAAAACCATGCTCCGACGCCAGCCCGCCTGCCGCGCGGTTATCCACCAGTATTTTCAGCGACCGGAAACCGGCGCCGTGCTCAGCACACATCGCAGGGCTCCTCGGCAAAAAGGTTCATATAAACGCTCTTCCAGGCATTCCGAACGGCCTCGGCCGCCGCGCCGTCGCTCTGTTCAACCAGCGCACAGCCGTTCACCTGCGCGGCCGTCACCGCCGCATCATAGGGAATCCGCCCGGCCCGCTTCGCCCCCATCGATACCGCCAGCGTTTCGATCCGCCGGGTCATCGATTCGTTGATATCCCACTTGTTCACGCAGATCATCACCGGAATTTTAAAATGACCGGCCAGCTGCATGACGCGCTTCAGGTCGTGCTCGCCCGAGAGCGTCGGCTCAGTAACCACCAGCACCGCATCGGCCCCGGTGATCGACGCGATAACCGGACAGCCGATACCCGGCGGTCCGTCCACCAGCAGGATATCCCGGTTTTCCGCTTCGCCGATTTTCCGCGCCTCGCTCCGCACCAGGCTGACCAGTTTGCCGGAATTCTCAGCGCCCGGATGCATTCGGGCGTGCACCATCGGCCCGTGCCGCGTAACCGACCGGTGCCAGGTCCCGCACTCCTGCTCCGGAAAATCAATCGCCTTCGCCGGACAGAATTCAACGCAGGCGCCGCAGCCCTCGCACGAGAGCGGGTCCACCGCAAAATTCGTAACGGCCCCGAACCGGCAGATCTCTTCGCACAGGCCGCACTGCGTGCAGTCATCCGCACGGATTACCGCCGCACGCCCGCTGACAAACGGTTCCGAGGCCAGGATTTCCGGGCCGAGCACGAGATGCAGGTCAGCCGCATCCACATCGCAGTCCGCCAGCACCGGATTTTCCGCCAGCGCCGCAAACGATGCCGTGATGCTCGTCTTTCCCGTGCCGCCCTTCCCGCTGATGATCACTAACTCTTTCATAACAGGGCCTCCAGCATCTTCGGAATGGCGCGCAGCTTTTCGTTCAGCTCCGGCATAACCGTATTAATCGGTTCACCGCGGGAATAGGCCTCGGCCGCGCGGCGGTCTTCCGGAATCTGCAGCAGCAGCGGAATACTTTCCGCCGCGCAGTATGCGCTGATCACATTATTTTCTTCGGTCATGCGGTTAACGGCCACGCCGAACGGAATGGCCATTTCGCGAATGGTATCAACGGCCAGCTTCAGGTCGTGCAGGCCGAACGGCGTCGGCTCCGTCACCAGCACCGCCGCATCGCATCCCTTCACCGCCGTAACGTACGGACAGGATGTGCCCGGCGGGCAGTCAATAATGGTGAGCCCCTGCGCACTCGAATGCTCCAGGGTTTTACGAATCACCGGCGGCGACATCGCCTGCCCCACGTCCAGCCTGCCCGATGCAAAACTCACGTGGTCCCGCCGGCCGATCTCGATGGTGCCGATCGGCGTGTAGACCTCGTGCAGCGCACCGGTCGGGCAGATCCGTGCACAGGCGCCGCAGCTGTGGCACAACTCATTAAAAACCATCGTTTTCCGGCCGAGCGATATCACCGCATTGAACTGACACACCCGTGCGCATTCGCCGCAGCCGGTGCATTTTTCCGCATCCACTGCCGGAACGAGCCGATGAATCCGCTCTTCGGTTTCAATCTTCGGCTGCACAAAAAAATGGCTGTTGGGTTCTTCCACATCGCAATCGAGCAGCGTCACCTCCCCCTGCGCGGCAAACGCCATTGCGCAGGAGAGGGTGGTTTTGCCCGTGCCGCCTTTACCAGATGCCACGGCGATCTTCATTATACCCAGTGGCCTTCCACGTTGGCTTCTTCAGCCGGTTTCAGCTCACCTTTACGCAGCTGCTCCACCGCTTCAGAAACGGTCGCGCCGGAGCACGTGTAGACTTTAATCGACGCGGCATCCAGCACGGCATAGGCCTTCGGCCCGCAGTTTCCGGTAATCACCGCATCCACCTCTTCTTCCGCCACGCAGGTGGCCGACTGTATGCCGGCGCCCTGCGCCGCATTGAGGTTCTGTTTGTTTTCCTTCAGCGAGAAGGCCCCGGTTTCCGTCTCGTAGATCAGGAACCGCGGCGCCCGTCCAAACCGGGTATCAACCGCGGCGCCCAGGTCTTCGCCGGACGTGCTGACTGCAATTTTCATTGTCCTGCTCCGCCCCGTCCGGCCCCTTTGATTCCCATACCGCGGCCTCCGCCGCAGCGCTGGCCGCGCCGTATCCCGCGGCCCATGCCCATGCGGCCGGCCTGTCCGCCGGCGGTATCGGTATTTCCGGCGCATTTGCCTGCGCCCCGTCCTGTCATCGGTCCGGCACCTGTCGGGCCTGTTCCATTTCTATTCGGCATCTTGTGCCTCCTTTGTGTTGGGTTGTTCACACTTGCCCCGCTGTCCATTTCTTCTTCTCTTCCGACAGCAGGATTTCTTCCCGCGAACCACCACCGCCCCGCCTTCCATACGAATCGCTTTTCCATTCACCAGCGCATCGGCAACTTTTCCCCGCGCCGACGTCAGGATCCGCCCCACCGTCTGGCGGGAAACCTTCATCTGTTCCGCAACCTGTTCCTGATACATCCCCTCGTGATCCGCCAGCCGCAGGGCTTCGATTTCATCAAGCGAGAGAATCACTTCGCCTATCTCACTCATTCGAAGGCCCGCGGGCTTAAACCACGTCACGGCAGGCAGGTTTTCAATTTCACGAATATTTTCAGGTCTCGGCATCTAAGGTCTCCTTGGCCACCATATGAGCATATGCCCATTACGCGGTCAAATAAAAATGCGGGTATACTTACCCGCATTATAAGCTATTGCCCCGGCCCGGCCGGCCGGCGCGTGCATTCAGCGGCTGAAAAACTTCGGCCGCCAGCCCTTCACCTTGCCGGATTTAAAGCTTTCAACCGCCGCATGAACGGTATCAGCCGCCAGGTCGGCGCAGTGTAAATGATCCTCCGGAATCGGATCGCATTTTTCCAGCACATCGGCACCGGACATCGCATCCGCCTGTGCCACCGTCATGCCCTCCGACATGCAGATCGCCGTGGAGCAGCAGTGTTTAGAATAGCCGCAGCCGTCGGTCAGGAATGAACTTTTACGGATGCGGCCGCCGTCGATCCGCAGCCACACTTCCACAATATCGCCGCACTCGCCGTGTACTTTGGCATAGCCGTTTGCATCGCGCATCGGCCCGAAACGCTTCGCGCGCTCCTCGAGCTGTTTCATGATATCGTCGTACATCCGCCGCTCCTTAAAATCTGAAGCGCGAAACTAAACGCCCAAAGCGCAGCAGCGTCAATTAAAATTCCGGGTGCATTTACACGGGTTTAACCGGCCGACCCGCCTTCCCTGCCGTTTTTCCCACACCTTATGATGTATGAAATTCAAGCGCCGTCACCGAAGACCGACTGATGAAGGGCATCTTAAGCCGGCTGAATTTCCAGCCCGAGCTGCTCGATCATTTCCAGGTCGGATTCATACTGGGACCCGGCCACGGTCAGGTAGTTCCCGGTCATCAGCCCGTTCGCACCGGCAGCAAAGAGTTCAGCCTGCCGGTCGCCGAGCACATGGGCGCGCCCGCCGCAGATCCGCAGGGTCACGCTCGGCAGCAGGAAACGGTAGACCGCAATAATCCGCAGCGCCTCGGCGGCACCCATCGGCTCCCGATCCTTCAGCGGCGTACCCGGATGGGCATAAAGAAAATTGATCGGCACGGAATCGACACCCAGCCCGCGCAGCGCAACGGCCAGATCAATCCGGTCCTGCCAGCTCTCGCCCATGCCGAACAGCCCGCCGCTGCACACCTTCAGTCCAGCCGCCTGCGCGGCTTTGACGGTTTCCAGCCGCTGGGACCACGCCTGGGTCGTGCAGATTTCGGAATAGAAGCCCTCGGCAGTCTCCATATTATGGTGAAACCGCGTTACCCCCGACGCTTTCAGCATCGCCAGCTCATCCGGCGTCAGGCGGCCGAGCGATCCGCAGACCGGCGCCTCGCTGCCGCGGCCGATGTTCCGCACCACCTCGGACAGGCGGCGCAGCTCATCGGCCGATAGTTTTCCGCCGCTGGTCACGACCCCGCATTTGCGGTCGCCGTCTTTGATATCCTCGCGGATCTGCTGTTCCAGGGCCTCGGATTCCATGAAGGGATAGACATCGATCCGGGTCGAGTTATGGGCGCTCTGCGAGCAGAAGCGGCAGTCCATATCGCACTTACCGCTCTTGGCATTGATGATCGAGCAGAGCTCAATTTTGTTCCCGAAAAACGCCTCGCGGATTTCCGCCGCCGCCGCCAGCAGCGCCGCCTCGCCGCATTCGACGAGCCGCAGCGCCTCTTCGGCTGAACAGCCGGTTCCCGCAATACACTTTTCTTTGAGTTGGTCGATCATATCCGCACCCCTGATAAAGCCACGCAGTAAACCACGAACCCCCCGGAAAACGAAGGGAGATTGCGTTTAAATTGGGACCGCTTTAATGGCCTCAAGATTGTTCTGGGCATCGGGTGCACCGAAAATTATCTTAGTCGTTTTCCAACTGGTGGAGGCCGATTTCCGTGAGTAGTGTACCGTTTGCCCATCTGCATTTTCATACCTGTTACAGCCTGCTTGATAGTACCGCAAAGGTAAAACCTTCGGTCCAGGCGGCCTCGGATATGGGCATGCAGTACCTGGCCATGACCGACCATGCGGTGCTCTACGGCGCGGTGGAATTTTATAAGGCCTGCTATGCCGCCGGCATTAAGCCGATCATCGGGTGCGATGTCTATGTGGCGCGCCACGGCATCGCCCACCGCGAGACGATGCGCGACAATATGAGCCTGGTCCTGCTGGCCGAGACGCAGGAGGGCTACGAAAACCTGGTGCGGCTCGTTTCGATTGCGCACCTCGAGGGCATGTACTACAAGCCGCGGATCGACAAGGAGCTGCTGCGTAAATATTCCAAGGGCCTGATTGCGCTGTCGGGCGATATGCGCGGCGAGGTGGCGGATGCGTGCCGCAACGAAGAGATCGACCGCGCCTGCGAACTGGCGATGGAGTATTCCGACATTCTCGGGCCCGGCAATTTTTTCATCGAGATTTTCGACCACGGGCTGGATGAAGAGAAGACGATCCTCAAAGGCCTGGTGGAGGTATCCAAACGCACCGGTCTGCCGCTGGTGGCGACGAACGATGTGCACTATGTAAAGCAGGAGCACGCCGATGCGCACGACGTGCTGACCTGCCTGCAGCGCGGCTACCTGGTGGCCGACCCGAACCGCTACCGCTATCACGGCGACCAGTATTACATGAAGAGCGGCGAAGAGATGGCCGCGCTGTTTCAAGACCACCCGGAGGCGGTCGCCAATACGGTCGAAATTGCCCAGCGCTGCAACGTGGAATTCTTTTTCCCGGAAAAGGCGGAAGACCTGCACTTCCCGCACTTTCCGCTGCCGGACGGCTTTGAAAAAGACCTCGACTACCTCGTCTACCTCGGGAAAAAGGGGCTGAAAAAACATTACGGTATTGAGGACCTCGATAATCCGACCACTGAACAGGAAAAGGTTATTAAAGAGCGCTTCTACTACGAAGTCAGCGTCATTGTTAAGACCAACTACATCAACTATTTCCTCGTGGTGGCGGACTTCATTCAGTGGGCGCGCCGGCAGGGCATTCCGGTCGGCCCCGGGCGCGGGTCCGGCGCGGGATCCATGCTGGCCTATTCGCTCGAAATCACCACCATCGAGCCGCTGAAATATAACCTCATTTTCGAACGGTTCCTGAATCCCGACCGTGTTTCGCCGCCGGACTTCGATATCGACTTCTGCCCGACCAGGCGGCAGGACGTCATTCAGTATGTGCGCGACAAATATACCGAAGAGTGCGTGGGCCAGATCATCACCTTCGGAACGCTCGGCGCCAAAACGCTGATGCGCGACCTCGGCCGCGTGCTGGAAATTCCGCTGCCCTACTGCGACCGCCTGGCCAAAATGATTCCGGACACGCCCGGCACGACCATGGAAAAGGCGCTGGCGGAAAGCCCGGAATTCAAACAGGCGACGAGCACGGAGCCGGATGCGCTGCGGATTATGAAGTATGCGCGGCTGCTCGAAGGCCTGCCGCGCCACACGGGAATGCACGCCGCCGGCGTGGTGATCGGCGAAAAACCGCTGATCGAAATCATTCCGCTGACGAAGGAGGCCAAAGAAGGCCTCACCGTGGTGCAGTTTGAGAAGGGGCCGACCGAGGAGATCGGCCTGCTGAAGATGGACTTCCTCGGACTGAAAAACCTGACGATTATCTACGAAGCGTGCGCGCTGATTAAGCGGAACCACGGAATTGATATTGATCCGGAAAAACTCGACATCGAGGATCCCAAGGCATTTGAGCTGCTGGCGCGCGGCGATACGGTGGGCGTATTCCAGCTTGAATCGGGCGGCATGCGCGACACCCTGCGGCAGGTGGCGCCGGACTGCATTGAGGACATCATCGCCATTCTCGCGCTCTACCGGCCGGGACCGATGCAGTTTATCCCGACCTATATCAAACGGAAGCACGGCCTGGAGGAGGTGGAGTACGACCACCCGATCCTCGAACCGATCCTGAAAGAGACCAACGGCATCATCGTCTACCAGGAGCAGATCCAGCAGGCCGCCCAGAAGCTGGCCGGCTTCTCGCTCGGCCAGGGGGATATTCTCCGCCGCGCCATGGGCAAAAAAAAGCCGGAGGTCATGGCGGAGCAACGCGGTAAATTCGTGGAGGGCTGCAAAGAAACCAACGGCATCGACGAAAAGCTCGCCAACAAGATTTTCGACAACATCACGGAATTCGCGAAGTACGGCTTCAATAAATCGCACTCCACGGCCTACGGTTTTGTGACCTACCAGACCGCCTGGCTCAAGGCGCACTATCCGGCCGAATTCATGGCGGCCCTGCTCTCGGGCGAAATGGGCAACTCCGATAAGCTGACGCAGTTTATCGGCGAATCAAAAGAGATGGGCATCGATGTGCTGCCGCCGAGCGTCAACGAGTCGCTCGGCCGGTTTAATGCGGTGCAGGACGGCAGCGGCATTCGGTTTGGCATGGCGGCCATCAAGGGCGTCGGCGAAGGCGTGGTGGATGAAATCGTTCGGGAGCGCGATGCCAACGGCCCGTACCTCGGCCTGATGGACTTCTGCGCGCGGGTCACCAGCGCCAATAAAAAGGTGCTCGAAAACCTGATCCGCTCCGGCGCATTCGACTTCAGCTCGGCCCACCGCGCACAGCTTTTTGAAGGCATTGATATTGCAATCGGCCGCGCGGCCGAGGCGCTGAAAGACAAGGCATCGGGCCAGTGCTCGATGTTTGATATGATGGGTTCGCAGGAATCGGAGTCCGCCGGCGGCTCCGACGAAGAGCTGCCGGACGTCAAGCACTGGAGCGATTCCGACATGCTGGCGGCCGAAAAGGAGCTGATCGGATTCTATATTTCGGGCCATCCGCTGGCACGCTTTGAATGGGTGATCGAAAAATTTGCGCTTCACCGGGTCGCCAAGGTGGCGGAACTGCCGCCCGGCACGCGCACCCGCGTGGGCGGGATGGTGACCGAGATGCGCAAGCTGTTTACGAAGAAGGACCAGAAGCCGATGGCGGTTTTCCGCATTGAAGGGCTTGAAGGCTCCGTGAGCGCCATCATCTTTCCCGGCCCGTTTGCGGAATTCGGCCATCACCTCACCGAGGATGCCACGCTGATGTTCGGCGGCCTGCTGATGGAGGAAGAGGGCGCCGACCCGAAACTGCAGGTGATGGAAATCTACCCGCTCGAAACCGCGGCTTCGATGTTCTGCGACCGGGTGAGCATTCACCTGCCCGAAATCGGCGTCAACCAGCAGGTCGTCGGCCAGATTAAATCCTCCGTAAAGGAGTACCGCGGCCCCATCCCGCTGCACATCTGCATTCAGTTTGCCGAGGGCCAGAAGGTCTTCCTGAATACGGACCATGATTATAAAGTCCGCCCCTGCGCAGAGCTCGTCCGGAATGTCGAACACCTGATCGGCGAAGGATCCGTCTTTGTGGCCGCCAAATCCGACGCCCTGAAAAAGCCGCCGAAGCCGCGGAAATGGGAGCGGAAAAAGGGATAGGCTCCACCGCGGATGCCGCCCATACACATCGTTCAGGTTCTCATTCATGGGAAACCCAAGCGCTTGCTGCGACAGCGCTCGCAAATGTGAAAAAGTCCCCAAAAGAAGCAGGCGTTGTGTGTTTTTATTTTCTACAGCATAACGCCCGCCCGGCTCGCGCCTGCTGCAGGGCATCGAACGGCGGCGGACGGACCCGGCGCGGGCAGACACCACACGATGCGGTATGGCGCGAAGCCGCGGCCCACATGATGGCGGAACTGCGCCCGATCGGGGGCCGCAGCAGCAGGACGCCGCCGGATGAGGGGCGGGCACCGCCGCCCCCCTAAACTGCGCTCATTCGGCGGGTTATATTTTTTTCTGGCACCATACCTGCTTTATTATTCTTCCGTATGAAGTTTAAGAAATACAGAATGGTGCAGCTGCCGGTGATGGCGTTTTTCTCGAGACGCCTCTACCGGGATATCGGCCGGAATTGGAACGGGGCCAATTTCACCTATCTGTTCCTGCTGCTGGCGGTCTGCTGCGTTCCGTTCGCCCTGAACAAACGCAACGCCCTGATCCAATCGCTGGCGGCCAATGAAGCATCGCTCATCAACCAGATTCCCGATATTCACATCACCGACGGCGAGGCCCATGTGAAAGCGCGGATGCCGTACTACATCAAAAACCGCGACGGGGAACCGATTGCCATCATCGACACCACCGGCAGCATGAACTATATCGAGCATCCGTCGGTTCAGCTGATGCTGACCGAGAGCAAGCTCATCATCCGCGGCGGCCGCCACCTCTTTAATACCTTCGACCTCAGCGCCGTTGAAGACTTCTCGATGGATAAGCATATTGCAAACGACTGGCTCAGCTGGATCAAAAATACGACGGGCCCGCTCTCGTATGCCATTTTCCTGATGCTCTCCTACATCTTTGCCGTAACAGCCATGCTGTTCGCGGCGGTGGTCGGCCTGATTCTTTCGAGCCTGCTGCACCACAGCACACTCGGATTCCAAAGCACGATGCGCCTGGCCGTCACCGCCTCCACCCCGGCCATCCTGGGGCTGACCGTCAGCACGCTGCTGGGGCTGCCGATTCCGCCGGCGGTCTTTCCGCTGGTCGCCCTCATCTACCTGCTGCTGGGCATCCGCTCCTGCATGGCGAAAGAGACGCTGAAAGAGGCGGAGCGGCACATCGACCTCAAGGCTGCGCTGCAGCCGCGCGCGGACCGCACCTACAAACAGGCGGCATAAAAAAATCCAGGCACCGGAAAACCCGGCCCCTGGATGGCAGTTCCGCAGCGGAACGGACTATTTTTCCAGCTTTTTCAGCCCGCCCATGTAGGGCCAGAGGGCTTCCGGCAGGTCGATCGAGCCGTCTTCGTTCTGGTAGTTTTCCATGATGGCGATCACGAGGCGCGGCAGCGCAACGCCGGAGCCGTTGAGCGTATGCACAAACTGCGGCTTTCCGTTTTCATCGCGGTAGCGGATGTTGGCGCGGCGCGCTTGGTAATCCTTGAAGTTGGAGCAGGAGGAGACCTCGAGCCATTTATCCTGCGCCGGCGCCCAGAGTTCGATGTCATAGCACTTGGCCGCGCTGAAACCGATGTCGGCGGTGCAGAGTTCAATGACGCGGTAGTGCAGGCCGAGTTTCTGCAGGACGCGCTCGGCATCGGCCGTCAGCTTTTCGTGCTCCTCTTCGGAGGTTTCCGGCGTGGTGAACTTCACCATTTCGACTTTATCGAACTGGTGCACGCGCAGCAGGCCGCGCGTATCCTTGCCGGCCGAACCGGCTTCGCGGCGGAAGCACGGGGTATAGGCGGTGTGGCAGATCGGCAGTTCCTGGTCGAGGATTTCCCGGGCATACATGTTGGTGACCGGCACCTCGGCGGTCGGAATCGGATAGAGGCCGTCGAGCGGCACGGTGTACATATCTTCCGCAAATTTGGGGAGCTGGCCGGTGCCGGTCATGGTTTCGGCGTTGCACATGAACGGCGGAGCCACTTCGGTATAGCCGTGTTCTTCGGTGTGCAGGTCGAGCATAAACTGGATCAGGGCGCGCTCAAGCTTGGCGCCTTTACCGATGAAAAGCGGGAAGCCGGAGCCGGAGAGTTTGGCCCCGCGCTCGAGATCGAACAGGCCGAGTTCGGCACCGAGGTCCCAGTGCGCTTTCGGCTCAAAGCCGAGCGCGGCCTTTTCGCCCCAGGAGCGGATGACCGGGTTATCGTCTTCGGATTCGCCGACGGGCGTGGTTTCGGACGGCATGTTCGGGATGTAGAGCAGGCCCTCTTTCAGCTGGGCTTCCACCTCGCGCAGTTCTTCGTCGAACGCGGAAATCTTATCGCCCATTTCGCGGACCTGGGTTTTGATCGCCTCGGCGTCGCCGCCCTCCTGAATGATTTTACCGATGCTTTTGGAAATCTTGTTGCGCTCCGCTTTCAGGACTTCAGCGGCGGACACAATTTCGCGGCGGCGGGCGTCGAGCGCCAGCACAGCGTCTACATCGACGTCCGCTTTGCGGTTTTTCATGGCGGCCTTGACGGCGTCGGCATTTTCACGAATAAATCGAATATCCAGCATTTTACATCCCCGGTTTGGTTCAAAAGAGCCGGTATTATTCGCTTAAAGCGCGCGCGTATGGAAACGAAAAAGGCGGGGAAAATTGCCCCGCCTTTCAGAACCGCCGAATCAAAACGGCTAAAACCAGCCCTTTTTCGCAGTCACATAGGTGCTGACGAATTCCTCATCGCTTTTCGTGAGGTACAGAATGCCTTCAATCAGGCCGATAATCCCCATCACCCATCCGCCGAATCCGAGGGTCAGCAGTGTCACCAGCAGCATGATGACCCCCTCTTTGGTGTAGCCGAGGATAAATTTGTGAATCCCCAAACTCCCCAGAAGAATACCGAGGATTCCTGCGGGAATTTTTTTACTAGCGTCTGCGCTCATACCTGCTCCTTATTGTTTTTTTCAATTGAACCACCTGCCGTCAGCCGGTGTTTGATAAACCATTTATTTGAAAAGAAAGTCAAGAGCACTCCGGCCCGCCGCGCGAATCTTAAATCGGGATTTTCATTCCCGTTCCGGCATGCTAGCTTCTGCCTCTTTAAACAGTGGATGCCAAGGTATGAATATTGATCAGGTCTATAAGCAGGTCGTGGAGAAGGTCCTGCGCGAAGGAAAAAAGAAAGCCAACCGCACGGCAACCGATACCATTTCCGTGAGCGGCTGCATGATCGACTACAACATGGCCAACGGCTTTCCGCTGCTCACCACCAAAAAGATGGCCTGGAAGACCCTGCGCGTCGAACTCGAAGGCTTCATCAAAGGCGTCACCGACAAAACCTGGTTCCAGGAGCGCGGCTGCAGCATCTGGAACGAGTGGTGCTCACCGGCCAAAGTCCCCTACGGCCACAGCGAAGCCGCCTACGCCGCCATGGCGGCCGAAAAAGACCTCGGCCCGATCTACGGCTTCCAGTGGCGCAACTTTAACGGCACCTATGAATTCGGCGCCGAAAATTTTACCGGCGGGATCGATCAGCTCGCCCTGGCCGTTGAAACCCTCAAGACCAATCCCGACAGCCGGCGCATCCTGGTGAACACCTGGAATCCGCAGCAGCTCGACGAAATGGCGCTGGTGCCCTGTCACTATTCCTATCAGCTGCTCTGCAGCGGCGGCGTGCTCGACCTGCTCTGGAACCAGCGCTCGTGCGACATCTTCCTCGGCATCCCCTTCAACATCGCCTCCTACGGCCTGCTGCTCGAACTCATCGCCAAAGAGTGCGGCCTGAAAGCCGGCAAACTCATCGGCTTCCTGGGCGATGCGCATATCTATGTCAACCACCTCGACCAGCTCGACGAACAGATGAAACGCGAGCCCTACGCCCCGCCGACCCTGAAACTCGACGGCTACGACTCCCTCTTCGACTGGGAATGGCAGCACGCCGCGCTCGAGGGCTATCAATGCCACCCGGCCATCAAAGGCGAGGTGGCGGTTTAAACAGGCATCGTTTAGACAGCGTCACAGGATGGACAAGCTGAAAACCCCATCCGGTCAATCCTGTGATCCTGTCAGAAAAGACAGACAGTACTACGGAGAATTTTCATGATAGGCATTGTTGCCCGCTCGCAGAACGGCGTGATTGGAAAAGACGGCGGCCTGCCCTGGCACTGCAAAGGCGATCTCCAATTTTTCAAACGCACCACCATGGACCGCAAAATCGTCGTCGGCCGCACCACCTTCGAAGGCCTGCCGCCGCTGAAAGGCCGCGACATCTATGTGCTCACCCGCAATCCCCATGCCGCCTTTGAAAACGCAACCGCCGTACATGCGGCAGACGAAATTCCGCCCGATGCCGTCATCTGCGGCGGTGCGGCGGTCTATGACCTGCTCCTGCCGCAATGCGGCCAGGTTTTTGTGACCACCGTCAAACAAGACGCCGAAGGCGATACCTACTTCAACGATTCGTGGCTCGACGGCTTTGCCGCGGCGGAAACAGTCGAAGAAACCGACGAATATTCGATTGTGTCCTACCGCCGCATTTCATAACGCGAAAGCACCCTCAGCAACATACCCGCATCAGATATGCGGGCTACGGCACCAGACAGTGGCGCGGATATCCGATCCGCGGAAGCACCTCAGCAACACACCCGCATCAGATATGCGGGCTACGACACGGACGGCGGTGGCGCGGATATCCGATCCGCGTATACACCCCCAGCACACACCCGCATCGGATATGCGGGCAACAGTAGCGCGGATATCTGATCCGCGAAAGCACCTCAGCAACACACCCGCATCAGATATACGGGCTACGCAACGCGACGGCGGCAGCGGACGGCAGCGCGGATATCCGATCCGCGAAAATATACAGATAGGCGGGATGCTGCTTTGCCTTCACGCAGCATACGAATTAAAATATTCGAATGAATCCAAAGTTCAGCCCGTTCAACAAACATGGCCCGCTGGAGATTTACCACCGCAGCCTGCCCCATTGGCGGCAGGCAGGCGCCACCTACTTCACCACCTTCCGTTTGGCCGACTCCATTCCGCGTTCGGTGCTCGAGACGTGGAACCAGGAACGGCAGGCATGGCTGACAGCCAACGGAGTATCAGAAACCCTGCCGGAACCGGAACGCGCGGCCGCATACCTTAAAATCGACTCCAAGCGCCGCAGAAACTTTGAACGCAGCCATGCACGCAAACTCTTCACAGAATTGGATCAATGCCGCGGCTGCTGCATCTTTCAGCATAAACAGGCCCGCAGCATACTGGCCGAGAGCATGCTGTTTTACCATGGGCAGCGCTATTGGGCCGGCGACTTTGTAATCATGCCGAACCATGTGCATTGGATTATCCAGCCGCTGAAAACGCATCCGCTGGAAAAAATCCTCCAGTCGATCAAGCGTTTCACATCGACCGAACTATCCAGGCAGGAACTGCATCACGAAAGCCGCTTGTGGCAAAGCGAAAGCCACGATCACATCATTCGCGACCGGGAAGAACTTCAGCGCATTCGGCAATACATTCAGGATAACCCCGGCAAAGCAAAACTTCAGCCCCGCTCGTACACGCGGCATACCGCGGACTGGCTCGATTAATACCGAACAGGTCTTCGGGCAGCGGACAGTGGCGCGGATATCCGATCCGCGGAAGCACCCTCAGCAACACACCCGCATCAGATATACGGGCTACGGCAGCGGACGGTAGCGCGGATATCCGATCCGCGGAAGCACCCCCAGCACACACCCGCATCAGATATACGGGCTACGTAACGCGACGGCGGCGCCTAAAACCCGGCGGCGCGCTCAATCACCCAGAACATCGCCAGCGAGCCGATGGCATACGGCGCGGCCCAGGCGGTCCAGGCAGGCAGGGCAAACCGAAGGCCCCGCAGGGCGGCCAGTCCTGCCAGCACGGCCGAAACAAACAGCAGCTGGCCGGCTTCGACCCCGACGTTGAAGAAGAGCAGCGCCGTCGGCACCGCCTGCTGCGGCAGGCCGATTTCGGAGAGCGCGCCGGCAAAACCCAGCCCATGCAGCAGGCCGAACAGCAGCGTCATCAGCCACGGCGCCCGCTCTGTAAGGCCCGCCCGGCCCTGCCGGCTGCGGATAATTTCGCAGGCGGCAAAAACAATACTCAGCGCAATGACCGCCTCCACCGGCGCGGCCGGAACATGCACCACCCCGAGCGCAGCCAGCGCCAGTGTCATGCTGTGCGCAATGGTGAAGGCCGTAATGGCCCCGGTCAGCCTCCTCCACCCCTTCACCAGCAGCAGGAGCGACAGCACAAACAGCAGGTGATCGGTTCCCCGCAGGATATGCTCCACGCCCAGCACCAGGTACGTGCCCGCCACCTGAAACACCGACGGCGCCTCAGCCGCCGTGAAACTGCGGTCGTTCGGCGTCAGCCGCAGCGTCTGCTCCGAACCGTCATTCAGCTGCAGGCGCACCAGCAGGTCGCTCGTTTCCAGGCCGTCAATCCCCACGGTCCGGCCGGCCAGTCCGCCCGGCACCGCCGCGCGCCAGGTTTTGACCGTACCGCCGGCAATCGTTCGGGTAATCGGCTCGGAAAGCACCGCGGCGCCGTCGGGAAAGCGCACCGAAAACGGGCGGCCGAACTCCGGAATCCGCACCAGCACACCAACCTCGCCGCCCCGCTCCCGCAGCTCGAGGTAGGCCGTATTCATTTCGTGCGCGCAAGCCGACGGCACCAGCACCCGCAGCACCATCCAAAGAACCCCAAGCCATTGAATCCCGGCGCGGTGAAATGTCCAGCCCTTTGCGGTCATAAACCTACTGCCCCTCAACGCGCACGCCGTACTTTGCTTCCAGGCCCGCATAGAAGGCATCGAGCGCCTCCAGGCGGTGCTGGTTTTCCCATTCAAAGATGACCAGGCTGCGGATATCCGCCAGGCCGGGCAGCGCCCCGTTTTCATCCTGGAACAGCTCGGCATGCTCCTGCCGATAGGCCTCCAGCTCCGCATCCGTCGGCGCGCGCACCACCGACTGCTCCTCCACCACCAGCTCCAGCTTCTGCCGAATACGCTGGCGGATCACCGGATCGTTCCGGTCCAGCCCCAGCGCACGCCCCTCGCGCACCGCCAGCTCCTCGCGGACATACTCGCCGATCACCTCCCGCAGCTCCTCGGCATCGGGCACGCGGTCCCAGCTGTTCGAAAAAGCGGTTTTAAAATCTTCGACCGCCGCCGCGGAAAGATCGATGCCCGCGGCCGCCGGCGGGCGGCTGACATACGAATAGAGGCCGAAAAAAGCGGCGCCGATCAGGGCAAAATGGAGCAGGGGTTCTTTGAATAAACGCATGGTGGGTTTAAACACCAATCCGGCAGAAAACGCCAAAGATAAGTCGATGCAAAATCGATTGAACGGCGTACTATTCCGCCTGTCGAAGAAAGACGGATAAGGGGTCATATGTATTTATTTGAAATAGATTCGGCGCACAACCGCATGAACATCATGCTGGCCGATGTATTCACAGAGGCCGAAGCCCGCGAACTGCTCGAAAAGTGCCGGGAACACCTGGCGGAAATCCGCCCGAACTGCCGCATCCTCTGCAACCTGCTCTCGCTGAAATCATTTGACTGCGGGGCACGGGAGATCTACCGCAAGCTCATGGACCTGTGCAATGCCGCCGGCGCCCGAATCGTGGTCCGCATCGTCGCAAGCCCCGTAGAAACCTTCGGCCTGAACATCATGTCAGCCTTTCACTATGCCCACGGCGTGGACATCCGCACCACCGACTCATTCACCAAAGCGCTTAAACTGCTCGAATAACGCCGCCCGATGCAGGCCGCAGCAGCGCGGATATCCGGACGACAGTGGCGCGGATATCCGATCCGCGTAAGCACACTCAGCAGCACACCCGGATCAAGTGGCGCGGATATCTGATCCGCGTAAGCACCCTCAGCAACACCCCCGCATCAGATATGCGGGCTACGGCAGTGGACAGTGGCGCGGATATCTGATCCGCGAAAGCACCTCAGCAGCCCAAACCCGCATCAGATATACGGGCTACGGCAGCAGACAGTGGCGCGGATATCCGATCCGCGAAAGCACCCTCAGCCCAAACCCGCATCAGATATACGGGCTACGGCACCGCACGGCGGTAGCGCGGATATCTGATCCGCGAAAGCCCTCTCAGCAGCACACCCGCATCGGATATGCGGGCTGCGGCAACAGACAGTGGCGCGGATATCCGATCCGCGAAAGCACCCTCAGCAAAACCCCCGCATCAGATATGCGGGCTACGGCAGTGGACCGTGGCGCGGATATCCGATCCGCGAAAGCACCCTCAGCAGCCCATACCCGCATCAGTGCCGCGGGTGCGGGCGGTGCTTTTTATGGACCGAGCGGTCGTGCTTGCCGCGGTGCTTTTTACTCCAGAGGTGGGTATAGCGGTAGCGCGCAAAAGCCACCAGCAGCAGCGCCGCCGTCAGCACCAGCGTCACGGCCGGAATCAGCAGCGCCCAGCGCGGATCCATATGCCCGCCCGAGCTCTGAAACTGCATGAAATAAATCAGCACCCCGGCCACAAACGTCATCAGCGCCCCCGCCAGGGCGGCATAATTCGGGCGGTGTTTATACATGTACGATCCCATCATCCCTCTCCCGCAAAAACCAGATTCGACGCGCAGCAAACAAGCGGACTCTACGCTCAAGACTTAATCGATGTCAAACGGCCGCCGCGGGGAATCCGGCCGCCCCGCGGTAAAAACAAAAAAGCCGCGAAGGACCTGAGTCCCCCGCGGCTTTCTTCCGCTGAGCGCGCGCAAGGCGCTTCGCGCAGTTTTAGGTTTTAGGATTTAGGTGTTAAGAGAGAGCGCTAAGTAAACCTGCTTAAAACGCGCGAAGCGCCTAAAACCTAACACCTAAAACTCCGAGCTGTGCTCGGCGGGCTTCGCCCGCTACGCCAGCGCCGCCGCCAGCGCCCGCTCAATCGCCGGCGGGTCAAAGGGCTTCCGCAAAACGGTCAGGTCATTCCCTAGCGGAGCAATTTGTTAGGCACTGCCTCCAGTATAGCTCTTGCAATCAACTCTTGCCCGACTTGGTTCAGATGAATATTATCGTGATAAGGGTTTACGCCATTCGCAATCGATTCTGTGAAATACGGCTCAAGTTGTATCGGTGATATTCCCATTGCTTCACATAAAACGCGTATTTTCTCATTCCCTAGCTTTGCTTTGCCTTGGTTTACCTCCTCTCTTGTCCAATGCTGAAAGACTAGAACCTCTTCGGAGACACCTTTGGCAAGAGTCAAAAACGCCTCTAAGTCCTTAAGTCCCCTCGACACATCCTCTATAGAGGGCTCTAAAAAATGATCCGTCTCTCCTTGTGTCTTTGCTACCCATGAATTCGGCAAATATCTGGGCAGGTATTTGGCAACGCCTTCCGTTAAAGCCGAAAACGGCTTTTCTGTTGGGTGCGTATTAGGGTTAAGTGGTTCAAATGTAGGGTTATCGGCGCAGTCATGACTTGAGATGACGAGTACAATTGCATCAGCATCAAAAAAGCCGTACTTTTTCGCATAAGCCAACCAGTTTCCCGGCCCCCAACTTTTAGCTGAAATATTTCCGACATATACTTGACCAGCAGTTAATTTAGAAAAATTATTTTGTAGAATGCTTGTCGCAAGATCAGATTGAGCAATTAAAACACCACCATATAATACCGAATCACCAAAGACCATGACTCGGAACTCATTATCTTTTAGCGTGTTAGGGAGTGGATCCGATCTCATACCGAATTGATTTGTATGGTGCCGATTACCGAAACGCTTAACATCATAATCCGGCTTTAATAAGTACTCTATCTGCGAATCCGCGATATATAACGGCGGTGTTCCAAGCCCAAGATAATACCTAGCAAAAAGCTCTCCTAGGACCAATGCTGCAGATACAATAAATATAACAATACAAAACTTCCTTTTTTTCATTTTACAACTGACCTCATCTTTAATTCTCAGAGCTTAACAGTGTGTTAGATCGATTCATTAATTTCAGTGCACATTCCTACTCTGTATATCGCAATGCCCGTCTGTTCGCCGGTGATAGCGTTTACTTTTCATATTTACGAAGATTGTGTCGGAATATGTCATTAACCTGCCCTCATTTACTGGACAGAACTTAGTGAAGGTCCAGTTTCATGGGATCAGATTAGATTTAGGTCGAACTGTGCTCGCTGTTTTAAGAGCAACGGGTCCTTCCTAAAACTTAAAACCTAAGTCCTAAAACCGCGCACAACGTGCGCTCTTAAAACTATTCGCCCAGCGCGCATATGCGATGCGGGTTTTCCGATGAACGAAGCCACAACGCGGATCGGATATCCGCGCTACAGGCCTGATCCCTTCATACTTAACTCTTAAAACTTAAATCGCTGCGCAAAGCGCAGCCCCTAATACGCATTTTCGCGGGCGGTCAGGGTTTTGAGCATGATATAGGCGTCAAACCAGGGACTGGCGCGCTCGATATATTCGATATCGCAGGCGATCCGGGAACGCAGGCAGGTATCGCCGCGCCAGCCGTTCACCTGGGCCCAGCCGGTCAGCCCCGGCTTGATGGTGTGGCGCAGGTTGTAGTAATCGATCTGCGACTTAAAATCAGCAATCAGCTCCGGGCGTTCAGGGCGCGGCCCGACGAGGCTCATGTCGCCCTTGAGGACATTCCAGAACTGCGGCAGCTCATCGATATTGGTGCGGCGCATAAAAGCACCGACCTTGAGGCGCCGCGGATCATCCTCCTGGCACCACTGGGCGCCCGATGCGGCCTCGGCATCAAGTTTCATCGAGCGGATCTTGATGATTTCAAACGGCCTGCCGTGACGCCCCGTGCGGACCTGGCGGTAAAACACCGGGCCGGGCGATTCCCGCTTCACGCGCCAGCAGAAATAGGCAATCACCGGCGAAAAGAGCGTCAGGCCGACCACGGCGCCGAGAATATCCACCGCCCGCTTGAGCATCGCATTGCCCAGCTGATCGAGCGGGCGGCGGCTCTGGGTCAGCACCGGCACCCCCTGCATGGTTTCCACCACCAGGCACGAGGTCAGCCGGTCCATACTCGGCAGCACCATGAAATCGAGCATCTCCCGCGCGCACAGCTGCTGGATTTTACGTTTCTTTTCCACCGGCAGGCCGGAATCGGCCAGCATCACCGTATCGTAATTACCCGCCCGAAGGACGGTTTCAAACGCATCGAGCTCCTTCCAGCAGGCCACCGACGGCGGGACCGCGGAAAGATCATCACTCTTCTGCAGGCCGATAATGCCGGTAATCTTCAGGGGGAACAGCTCGGCCGTATTTTCCGAACGCGCCAAAACCTGCTGCATCTCCGGGCACCAGCCGATCCCCAGCGTCTTATGCCGCAGGGCATCGCCCAGGGTCCGCCGAATGAAAAAGTGCGTCACCACGAAACGCCACAGCGGCAGAAAGACCAGCAGGAGCAGGAGGGAATAAAATACAAACAGGCGCGAAAGCATCGGCTGCATTTTAATCGTCAGCGAAACGGCGGCAAAAATGGCCCCCCAATAAAGTATCGGCTTAAGCATCAGCAGCGTGCCGTAGCGCGGCCGCAGCATGCAGTCGCGATGATACCGCCCCGTAGCCGCCAGCAGCACCGCCAGCACCCCCAGCGCCAGGATAAACTGGGGAATATACTCTGCAATATTCATGCCGCGGTTGTCGACGCCGAGGTCCCGCAGGAAGGAGTGAAAGCGCAGCCAATGCCCGCCCGCCAGGCAGGCATAAGCCGCCAGCATATCACCGAAGAAAAGCAGCAGCACCAGTCCCCGCATGAACGTGCGGCGCGCTTCGCGCCCCTCCCGGCATGCACTGCCGGCTATAGGTAATGAAGAAGTACCGTTAGACATAATCCTAGCTCCTTTAGCCGTTTCCCCGCCAGGCCCCCGAGGGCCTGCTTCGGCACGATGGCCGGGGTCACAGACTTGATTCAGTCATCTTGAAATATAAATTAGCGAAACCCGCATCAGATATACGGGCCACGGCAGTAGCGCGGATATCCGATCCGCGAAAGCACCCTCAGCAGCACACACCCGCATCGGATATCCGATCCGCATAAGCGCCCGGTCATTGGGCGAGGGCCGACAGTTCCGACTCAAACCGCGAGAGAATGTTGCCCCGGCTGAACTTTTCGGCATGCCGCCGCGCATTGCGGCCAAGCGCCGCCAGCTGGTCCGGATTCGACGACCACGTTTCCAAGACCGACTTCAGGGCATCCACATCGCCCGGAGCAACAATGGCCCCGCATTGGCCCTCAGCGACCTCACGGCCCAGCGGGCTGTCCGCATCGCAGACCGCCAGCACCGGCGTACCGGCCGCCAAAGCCGGCAGCAGCTTACTCGGCAGGAAATTGGCGGAAACCCCGGGCTGCTGCGTAATCAGGCAGGCCGAAACCTCCTGCAGCGCCCTCACATACTCCGGCTCATCCAGCAGGTCACCCAGAGCAATAAATTCCTTTTCAGCGGCCGCCTCCCGCAGCGTATCAATGTTGGCGCCCCCGCCGTGGATCCGGATCGACCAGCCGGCCGAACCCGCCGTTTCAAAATCAGCAAGAAACTGCGGCAGCCCCTGTTTCATACCCACGTTGCCGGAATAAAACAGCACCCCCGAAGCCCGCGGTGCACCATCGCCCTGCCGTTGGATCTCCTCCTCCAGACTGACGTGAATCCAGTTTGGAATATACAGCAGCCGGCGGCCTGCACCCACAATCCCCCGCAGCTTCTCCACCATCGGCTCGCTGATCGACGTCAGCGTGCGGGCCGACCGCAGCGCCCAGCGCTCCATCCAGCGCAGGCCGTGAGAGATCAGCGGCAGCTTCAGGATGCCCAGCTCCAGCGCCGCATCCACCACAAAATCCTGCACAATAATCAGCCGCGGAATCTTCTTAAACGGATAGAGAAACCGCTGCACCAGGCACTGCGACAGCATCGGCTCCGCCGTCAGAATCACATCCGGCGACCAGCCGCGAAAACGGCCGGAGATCCAAATCGAAAGAAAAAAGCTGAAATCCGACAGCATACGCGTCAGGCCCGTCGGCTTCGCCGGCACCCACATTTTCACACGCTTCACCGGAATCGACTCAAAAACATCCTCCCGCACCCACTGCCCGCGATCCTCCGGCCGCAGGCACCAATCGGGATAATAGCCGAACGTACCGACCACGCGCACATCGTGCCCCTGATCCCGGAAAAAACGCGCCATGTCGGTATACAAAGACGCCCCCGCAATTTCATCGGGATGGAAGAGATTGGTGTAGATCAGTATTTTCATAGATCGCAATAAACCGTCAACGCGTACAGCATACGCCAAGCTTTGTTTGTTATTCGAAAGGCGACTGGTCTTCTCCGCGCATCATCCAGTCAGTCGTCAGCTTCGTGGCTTCTTCTAATGAGAAGGGGAGGTCCGGAGCGACTGCGGCCAAATCAGAAAGATCATAAACCGAATCAGCAGACATATTCCGAAATCTCGATGAATTCAGAGGAAACTGGGTAATTCCCATTTTCAGCAAAGCATCACCAAAACAAGCAATCGTCTTGGTAAGGCTTTGGGGCAGTTCCATCAAGGCTCGTTTGCTAAAGTTATGAGCGATCATATCCGCCCACTCTCGAACCTGTAACGGTTCATAATCACCCAGATAATGCACCGATCCATTGACTTTATCCAAAGGAGCCTCTGCAAGAGAAAGCAGCTGATATACTGTGTTGCCTACATAACCGAATGTTCTACTAGGATTTATTCCATTTACATGAAAATAACGTCCTTTCCTCACCTGAACAAAGAAGTCTCGATAGGATGGGGAACGAAAACCTGGACCCCAAATTCCTGTCGGCCGGACCATAACCCACGGAACATTTGATTTCGTATTGCGCACCAGCTTCTCGCCTTCCACCTTACTGGCTCCATACATATTCGGCGGACGGTAGTCCCACAGGTGCTCACTTGGAGAATAAACTGGGCATATCAGGCGGGTAGAAGCATATATCACTCTTTCACATGAGTTGAGCGAATTCACTGCATCGATTACATTCGAAACCCCCTCGATATTGACTGCGTAGTCAGACCATTTCAGCCCTTCCACTCTAATTTCTGCACCCAAATGAAGAAAAAGATCTGGATCTACTTTTACTGCAATCTCTTTAAGACGATGGCCGTCCAATAGGTCGCACACGTAAAAATCATCATACAGATCCCATTTAGCCTCGTATCGATCTGTCCCGACAACACGCCACCCCGATTTTTTAAAATCATACGCTGCATGGCTTCCAATAAAACCGGCAGCACCTGTTATAAATACAGTTTTCATAGCTAAAACATTCCAATTACTTTTACGTGAATTTTAACAATTTGTTTTAATCACCAGGGTAGCAAGATCTCATTTTTAAGGGGTAGAACTGAACAGCTCCTTAAAAATATGTCATTCGGCTAAACGGCGCGCCGATCCGGTTACTCAGCAGAGTGAACATAGCGAACTTTTTCAGCACTGCTGATCTTCTTCCGTCCTTTTCCTTATGGGTTTTGCGGGGTTTCCGAAGCAAAGCATCCCTTCAGGCAAATCATGCAGCACAGTGCTTCTTGCCCCAACGACGCAACCCTTACCCACAGTAACTCCAGGACCAATAAAGACATCATTCGGAAGCCATACTTCATCCTCAATTTTTATTGGTTCCGCTGATATGTCAAAAGTGACTTTAGTATAATCGTGATTTCCAGTGCATAAATAAACACGATGCGCAATCGCGACATTATTACCGATCTCGATTTCGCCAAGGCTGTACAAATCACAGTCATCGCCAATCCAGCAATTATCTCCAATTTTAACTTTCCAAGGGTATGTAATTTTGACCGTCGGCCTGATCAAAACATTATCACCCACCACTGCCCCAAAAAGTCTCAGCAAAAAGCGTCTCCACTTAAAAAAAGGCTGGGGAGAAAGTGCGAACAACGTACTTTGGACAGTCCACCACAGTATTACATAGAAACCATTTTTACCCCGAAAACCTTTGGGGAGAACAAATTTGGATAAATCCTGATATTTCATATTATTACTTAATCGGGTTGATGATTACGGTGCTCAATCAATTTTTCCTGCTGGACAGAAAATAGGTCATAGAGTTCAACACAAATGCAGTGCCTATAGATTTATAAATCATTCATTGAAGCAAGATACCGTGCCTATATTATGAATATCCACTATACGATCAGATTGCAGTAAGGCACGGGAATACGAACCGTCTAAATCAGAGATTTAATTGTCTCTGCTAAGTTTTTTGCCGCACCTTCAACCCGGAAATGCTCCTCAAAACATTGGCGCGCTTTGGACCGCATTTCATTTTGTTCTTCCAAGGTCAGGTTGACCCAATCCTTCAGCAGCTGGAAGGTGCCGTCCAAGGTATCTGCTGCAACCAGGCCCGCTCCAGCATCGCTGATTTCCCGCCATATATTAACCTGATCCGAAATCAGTACCGGGGTTCCGCAGGCCAGCGCTTCAGCTACGGTAATGCCGAAGTTTTCCTGATGACTGGGCAGCACCATTGCGGATGCCAAACGAAAAGCCGCCCACTTGTCATCTCCCACTAGCAGTCCAGGAAAAATAACTCGGCCCGGACGAACAGAATCCCGGCCCGTTCTATCGGGCTTCGCATTCTCGGTTAGGACATCCAGTCCTGCTTTTCGGCAAAGATCCAAACATTTTTGACCAAAGCTGCTTTCTAAACCCGGCCCAGCAATTACCAGATCAGGTATCGGATTCGAACGATTTACTTTCGCGCACAACTTTGCATAGGACTGTATCAGCAAATCGACACCTTTCTTGGGGTCAATGCGCCCGAGGAAAAGCAGGAAGCCCGGCGAGCCGTCCTCCCTAAATGTCTGGGTTTCGGCCTGGTCATTGTAGTGATCAGCAGGATCGACGATGCCGTAACCGACGACGATTTCACGCTTCGGCCGGTAGGGGCGAAAGGTTTCACGTGCCAAAAGCTTTTCTGTTTCACCGGTAAAAAACATCGCTTCCGCCCCTTCAACCTGTCGACCAAGCAAAAGCTTCCAGTAAAACCAATTCCGTAAAGATTTTAACCGCCGATTGGGATCCCGCTGAAACCAAGGGTCCAGCGTCCCGTGCGGCATAATGATGTAAGGGATGCCCTTCTTCCTGCATACCGTTGCTGCCGCAATAAGAGGATACTGCCAGCACTCCCTGATGATAACGGCATCAAACCGATCGATATTTACCTCTAGCCAATCGCGCAAGCCTGCTGAATAACCCCACGAGGTTTTTCCCGGACCTTTTGGGTGTAAGACGAATTCAACGCCTTCAAGCTCCTTCGGTTCCTCGCAATCCAGTGTGAGCACCTCATTTACCACACCGAGCTTTTTCAACATCGGAGCAAAATTCCGTACCCCCTGCGCAGGCCCCCCCCTTTTCGCCTCCATAGAAGATATAACTTGTAGTAACCTCATAGACAACCTTTGCGGTAAGAGTTAAAAAGTATCAAATTTGGGTATCGTGCAAAAAACACTCTCTCGGCTTGTTTTAATGTCAAAATTCTAAATATCAAATGGTAAGAGACGCTAGCTGAATGCTTTGCAAGCATTCCTACCGATCAACCATCTTGAGCAAACATCCTCGCGGAACAACTTCCTTCAATAACAAAGAACGTCACAACAGAGATTGGTAGACTTCAAATATTCGATCAAAACAATGATCGGTCTCATACTTTTCCGCATGATCCAGCGCGGACAGGCGATCCTGCTCTTTTATTTCGGTGCTGCGCCCAAGAACCCTTTGGATCACCGCAGCACAATCGGAATACCAGGCATCGGGAACCTTTTCATTTTCGGCAAACTCCGCAACATAATATGCAGCACTGCCTCCGACTTCCTGCATAGGATCCTTAGCCGTAGTAATCACCGCGGCCCCGCAAGCCTGAGCTTCCGTGACCGGCCAGCCGAAACCCTCTGAAATGGAGGGAAAACAAAAGGCCTCGCACGTACTGTAAAGAAGCCGCAGCTGTTCATTGCTGACCCCCTGGATCGCATGAATGCGGTTCATCACTCCACTTTCAGAAATTGCACGCTGCAGCGGTTTATCAGGTGTTTTGCCAACCAGCCATAAATGAACATTTGATTCCGATGACTTGCAAAATTCAGCAAACGCCCTTACCAGACCTGGACGGTTTTTATACCATTGGTTGCCGCCGACATGCAGCAAGAAGGGATCTGCCGGCAAATCGAATTGTCTGCGGAATACTTCAAGCGCCTCACTGCGCTTCCTTTCAGGGTAAGGACGGTAAGGATAGTTTCGGCCATTCGGTGTCACCTCGATGCGTCCATTAAATTCAACAAACGTCTCACGAAACTCTGCTACCGTACTCGATGAAATGCAGCAGACGGTTTTTGCCATCATGAGTCCCTTCGCAATCAAATGTTGATAGATTCGGCCGGTTAAACCTGTCGGCTGATGCACGATTTTTCCCAATGCAGCTCGAATCGCAAATAGATCATGACAGTGTACCACGTTAGGAAACCTGCCTAGGTACTTGAGATACATGCCGTGCGAATGATCCGGAACGCAAACGACATCTGGTCGGAACCTTTTCAGCTTCTGCTTCAAAAACCATGGAAATAGGATGTATTTATCAATGTAGCCCAAATACTTTCCCATACTTGTCCCGACAGCAAACAGACGGCCAAAAAACGGTTGCGGAATCATCCGCTCCACCGTCCATTCCGCCTTTAAGAATCCGGACTCGATCCAATCTGCATACCGCCCCATGCTTTCCTGAGCATCACTCACATAGTGGCCTATTATCAGTATCTTTGGCATTTATATTTTACTTTCTTCGCACAGACTATGCGCCTTGATATGGGATAATTTTTTAACAGTACTTCGGGCTGGGAATCATTGTTTGTAAAGACGGGAGTTTTGAGCTGGCATTCTCAACCCAGGTATTCAACACGAATAGCTTTAATCTCGCTCTATGTGATAATCAATTCCCAAGGTGGAGCATCGACAAACACTCATCAAGACAAGAACAAATTTCTAGAGTACTCACGACTTTTTGATGCCCTTTATTCGAAATAAGCTCACGTTCGGATTCATGGCTTAAATAGTAAGTAACCTTATCCAGCAACTCCTTATCGGAAGCAAAAAAAACAGCCTCTTTCCCATCCTCAAACAATGCTAAGTGCTCTTCTGTCTTCTCTGCTACCATAAACCCACCACATGCAGGGATTTCAATGCTACGCGTTGTCACGAGATCTCCGTTCCAGTGCTTTAGGAAACAGAGATTAATTGCAAAATTAGATAATGCCTCTGCATACTCATCGCCATAGAGCCCCGTATCAACAAACTCTATGTTGGAATGTTTACGAAAGGCTTCCGACCACCCCTTACTACTTCCGCCAAAAACTGTGACAGAAACTCCATGCTCGGCAAGATAAAGCATGCTCTGTTCCCTTGGGGCTTCATAAGTTCCTACAAAACCTACCTTTCCCTTGAATCTCGGGTCATCACTCCGAATCGGCCGGTGCACCGTTGTATCAAACCCATTTTCAACAAACGACACGGACTGCATCCCCAGGGCCTTCAGATTTTCTAAATCAAAACTCTTGGTCGTAAAATAATGATCATAGAGATTCAAATGCTCTAAAAAATGTTGCGACTGATTCTCCCGTTTTGACATTACATCTGGAGAATAACCCACAATTCTCATTTCAGGAGCAAGTCCCCGTACAGCCTTCAATGTGGCCCGATTTACAGACCAACCTTTATCTATCCACAAAACATCAAAACAACCACTCTTTACTTCAGATATGATTGAACGGTTTAAAGAGAAAGCTCCTACAGTAATTAGCTTTACTGGAAATCCCATGCGAAACAAGCGAAGTAAACATCGATTAATAAAGACTGGTCGCGGTATAATCAGACCGGAATCAATGCCGACAACATTATGACCCAAACGCTCAAAGGCGTTTTTCCGCTGAAGGCTTGTTGTTCCA
Source organism: Pontiella sp. (assembly GCA_041582935.1). Classification (GTDB taxonomy): domain Bacteria; phylum Verrucomicrobiota; class Kiritimatiellia; order Kiritimatiellales; family Pontiellaceae; genus Pontiella. The sequence continues at coordinate 34,617 of JBFHGU010000010.1, read as the reverse complement.
GAGGCCAATGTTCCAACATAAAGTATTCTCATAGCGTTTCTCTCATTCGACCCCGACTACGCATTCCCGTAACAACCGAAAAAGCGAGCCAAAGGATCCCGTACAAAAATACCATCTCCCAGAAACCCCGCATAATAAATGACCCGACCATCACAACACTCTCGCATGGAAACATCATAAAAAACGGGGTCAAATAAAGCAGCCCGAGTGCAGAAAACTTTGTCTTCCAAATCCGGTTCCCCTGTACGGGTTGCAGCCAACCAAGAAAGACAAAACTGACCAAGACCCCCACCCCCAGCAAAACAAGATACCCCCATCCAAACGCAGTCATTCCGGTTCCTGCCATGTGTCCGGTCTTAAACCCGCCAAGCCCCGAGCCCGAACCTGCAACGGTAAAGAGATAGTCACCATGAGACCCGGACATTACATAATCTTTGTCAACCCGCAGACCAAATAAGCCGATCAGAGGTCGCGGATACGTAGCCAACAAACGCTGATACGAAAACTGCCGAAAATCTGCAGATGCTTCTTTTGTTGCATACCGGGAAAGATCAAGCGAGAGGTCTGCAAATTTAAGATTACAAAATCGGCTAAGAAGGGGATTAGAAAGATACCGCTCATCCCATTGACCAAAACTCAACAAGCCTTGCTTATTTTTTCTGTACTCCGCTATGCGCTCTTTATCCAGATAAGCATCCCAAGTTAGTTCAACAAGCTCATTTCGAGCAATATCATCACGCTCTGCCCGCACAAGCACCATAGCGGTAGCCAGATCAGCAATCGGTCCCATAATGAGAAACAACCCCAAAATACCAACAACTAATACCTTTGATGAAAATATCCGCGTTCTGAAGACTCCACCAAAAACTCCTGTTAAAAATGCCGTACCGCCAAAGAGTGCAGCATCCATGAAAGCGGCTCTACTGTTAAAACCGAGAGCAACAACGAGAAGACAAAAAGAAAATCCACCGAGGGCTAGAACATGTCTTTTCCAGTGCACTTGGCTTCCGTACATTTTCCCATAGAGTAATAGGTACGGGGCATAGGTCATAGGTATTAAACCCTGAATCAACTTCTGTCCGGCTCCAGAAGCTTCCACACCTAGAGAGGGCAGGAAAAAATAAATATAGAACATCGACGTCAAACCGATACAGCCAATGAAATAGAGGAACCTAGGCGTCGGAACTTCATATATTCCAAGTTTATAAAAGCAGCGTCGGACCGTTTTCGTGAACTTGCCTTCGCGAACAGAAATTTTTGTATGGATCGTCCAAGCCAAAACCAAAACGAGAAAAATCAGCCCGTTGTGCAGAATAACCAAGCCGGGAACTTGAAGGTTGTAGGTGGCTGGGCGTCCTTCCAGCGCCGTGGCGATAATGGGAAGAATGATCTGGGTCGACCAAAAACCGGTCACCACCAATGAGGGCAAGGGATTGCGCGAAAATCCCTTAACACCAAGAAATGTTCCTAATGCAATAGGCCATGAAACTAAGGCAAGAACCGAGGCCGCAAAATTGGCTACAGAAAACTCGATGATGAGCTGAGCCAACACCGCGCCAAAAGTCAGCCAAACGCCCAACCCAACAAGTTGTTTTCTGCCTTTATTTATTCCTTGTGAAATAGACATCTAAACTAATTTTCTCTTTAGATAAAACCTATTGCACTCTCAGCCTGCTTAGGAATGCATTAAAAAATCGTTTTAGTTTTTCACTGAGCTCTTGAATCTGAATAAAAGCCCTCGCAGAAAATCCGGTCCAAGTGTCGTCAAGTAACTGCATAGACCCGCGAAAGATCAGAAGAGTCATAAGCCCATCAAACACAATGGTACCCAGAGGAAATGCAATTATAGATTTACTGGCATGGGCAACGAATGCCATAACCCCTACAGAAATAATTGAAGAAAAAACTCCGCAGATATTCAGCGGCCACGGCTTATTCAATGATTCGTAAACTATAGAGGAAGTCCACCATAGTGCATTCAGGACAAGACTAATTCCAAGCAATGGCCACACCGCATATGGGACATTAAATTTTTGTCCGACCCATAGTTCATATACATACCATCCGGCCACAGCCAAACCAACCGCTACAAGCAAACTAAGCGCTAAAGTTATGACTGAAGCCATCGAATATAAATTCTGTGCCCTTTTAAAATCATGCCTAGCCACAACTGTTCGTAATTCCGGCTTCACACTGTGGTTCACCAATACGATCAACTGATTACCGACCCGGGATAAGATCCTCAATGTCGCCCATGTCGCTGCCCCAGCAGGACCCAGCAAGGCATTGGCAGTCCAGATTGATCCTTGAAAATAAATGGCCTGCCAAAGAGATCCGAGTTGGAATCCTGCACCATTGCCGAGCAATTCGCGATAACACCACCAGCTGAAATCATAGTTGAATGGTTTTTCCAGATATTTACTTATTACCAAGATATATAAACCAGTGCCAACAAAGCTTGCTACACAAATGCCTAATGCAACTCCAAATGCTTGGCTGCCCAATAGCAGTGCAATAACAATAGCCAAAACCTGAAAACCACTTGAAACTGTTCTAAGATTAATTCCTAACGATGCTTTATGCTTGTAAACATAAAAACCCTCAAACGGACCTTGCAAAGAATTGAGCAGTACCGAAAGCATTAACAGGCAAATTATCGGCGATGCATTCAAGATGGGGAAATCATTGCCGAACGCATAAAATTTTTCCGGGATAAAATAGAGCACTATTACTACACCGCCCAACATTCCTAATATCCCTAAGAAAGAATTAACTAATAAACTGTTTGCATCACGCACTTTTCCTTTGCCCAACTCCAGAACTATTCGCGCAGCTGCGGCACTGCCCAACCCCAGATTCGCTAAATTTAGAGTCAATGGAATCGCACTAATGACTAACCATGCCCCGTAGTACTCAGCATCCCACTTCCATAAGAATACAGGAACCAATATCACTTGCTGGGCTAGGAGAACCAGTTTCCCAAAAAGGTTCGCTATCGCATTTTGTTTAATTCGACTCAACATGACACAGCATTTTTACCGAGCAAAGCTCGCAGATTTAGGTTTTAAGTATTGGGCGCTTCGCGCGTTTTAAGAGTGTGAAAAGGCCCCTGAATGCGTCTCAATAGAACCGATAGACGGCGCTGAGGTAGAGTTTGTTCTGGGGGTCGGGGCGTTCGTCGTCGTTGAATCGGTAGCCGGCAATGAGGGAGAGGGCTTTGACGGGTTCGTAGGCGGCGGTGAGGTCGATATAGTGCCGCAGCGTGCCGTAGGCGGGGTCGGAGGTGGTGCCGCTGATGAGGTCCTGGTAGTCGTGCAGGACGGCGCCTTTAAATTTGAGTTTCGGGGCGGCCTGCCAGCCGGCGCCGTAGCCGAGGCGGTAGACCATGCGCGCGCCTTCGCCGTCGTAGCCGGGCTGGAAGCTGTTGCCGCCGAAGGCATAGAAATCGACTTTTTTGGTGTACTGCCAGCGGCCGCGCAGGCGGCTGACGAAGCCCTGGTCCTCGCCGGAGAGGTCATAGTTGGCCAGGGCATAGCCGAGCTCGGCGGACCAGGTGGATTTTTGGGTGATGCGGTAGTCGACCCCGATGAGGGCGGTGCCGATGGTGCCGTTTTCTTCGTCCTGCAGCTGGAGGCTGTAGTCGAGCCCGGCGGCGATGCGTGTTTTTTTGCTGAACCGGTGCCGCATCAGCAGGCGGGCGCTGTGGATCATCCATTCATTGCCTTCGTAGCCGCTCTCTTCGTAGTCCTGCCGGTAGTAGGAAAAGTTATAGCCGGGAACGACGGAGGTTTTGCCGAACAGGTGTTTGTCGTAGGCCGCAGCGGCCTGGGTATAGAGCCGGGTGTTGGCGAGGTAGGTGAGCACGGGGTCCGGATCGGTGCCGCTGTCGGCATCGTAGCCGGTACTCTGGTCGAGCGTTTTGGTGAGGTCGGCCGCCAGCTTCCAGGTGAAGGGTTCCTGCTCGGTCTGGAGGCGCGCGGCGGCGGTGTAGAACGTGTCGCTGAGCGCGGTCTCCTGTGCATACTGACGCCAGCCGATGCGCCCCTTCAGCCACCACTCGTAGGCCGCGGACTGGTTCTTCAGTTCGGCCGCGACGGCGAGGTCGGAATAGGCATCGCCGGTTTTGCCGCCGTCCGTTGAGTAGCGGACGCGATCGTCGTAGCCGGCGAGCGCTTCAACCTGCGGCTGGAGCACCACGCCGCGCCCGAGGTCGAGGCCGTCGTCTTTAGCAAAGTCGACGGGCCACGGCACCGCCGGCGCGCCGAAGGCGAGCGGGGCGAGCAGCAATGCGAGCAGCAATGCGGCTGATAGAATCAAACCCGGTTTATGGATGCGGAAATTCATTGGAAAGCAATGGGGCGTGCGAGCTCGCAGGGCGAACAGGTTCGCCGTTTTAGGCGCTGCGCGCGTTTTAGGTTTTAGGCGGCAGAGCCGCGTTTTAGGTGAGCCGCTACGCGGCGGTTTTAAGTAAGCGAGCGTTGCTCGCAGATTTAGGTTTTAAGTGTTAGGGCGAGCAAGCTCGCCGTTTTAGGCTGAGCTACGCTCAGCGTTTTTAGTTTTAAGTAAGCGAGCGTTGCTCGCAGATTTAGGTTTTAAGTTTTAAGTTTTAGGGAAGTGCCTCTTAAAACTTAAAACCTAAAACTTAACACGCGCGGAGCGCCTGCGCTTACGCACACAGTGCGCCTACCAGCGCATGAAGCATGCGGGAGATGGATTTGGTTTCTTCAATCAGTTTTTCACTCTCTTCAGCGGTAATATAGCCAATGCGTACTGCTATGGTTAACTGTGTTCTTACTTCGGCGCAGGAGCCTTTGGCTATGTGCAGGAAGTGGACGGTTTCTTTCTTGGATTCCCGCTCCATCCCTTCCGCAATATTAGAGGGTATCGACACCGAAGCGCGGCAGATCTGATCCTTGAACCCATGATCCCGGCACTCTTTCAAGAGCGCATAGATGCTGACGCTGAGATCAACCGACTTTTTCCAGACATCAAGATTTTCAAACGAGTGATACATAATCGCTTCGCGATAGTTTTAGGTAAGCGAGCAGAGCTCGCGGATTTAGGTTTTAAGTTTTAGGTACGCGAGCGTTGCTCGCAGATTTAGGTTTTAAGTTTTAGGTACGCGAGCGTTGCTCGCGGTTTTAGGTTTTAGGTTTTAGGCGGCAGAGCCGCGTTTTAGGGAAGCCGCTGCGCGGCGGTTTTAGGCTGAGCTGCGCTCAGCGTTTTAAGTGTTAAGTTTTAGGTGAGCGAGCAGAGCTCGCGGTTTTAGGTTTTAGGTTTTAGGCGGCAGAGCCGCGTTTTAGGGAAGCCGCTGCGCGGCGGTTTTAGGCTGAGCTGCGCTCAGCGTTTTAAGTTTTTAGGTTTTAGGTGAGCGAGCAGAGCTCGCGGTTTTAGGTTTTAGGTTTTAGGCGGCAGAGCCGCGTTTTAGGGAAGTGCCTCTTAAAACTTAAAACCGCGTACGTAGTGCGCGGAGCGCCCGCGCACGCAGTGCGCTCCTAAAACCTAACACCTAACACCTAAATCTTAAAACGCGCGGGGCGCTTGCGCCCGCGCCTACTCATCCCTGCCGTAGCTTTTGTAGGCGCCGTAGCCGCCGTAGCCGTAGGTGTAGTCGCCGCTGCCCTGGAACATGCCGGAGAGGGAGTGCGGGACGTCGTTGGCGATGCAGCCGAGGACGTAGGCGTCGAGCTCCACCAGGCGGCCGAGCGCAAATTTGAGTGCGCGCTTTTTGGTTTTGCCGAGGCGGGAGACCACAATGACCGAGTCGGCCTGGTCGGCCAGCGCCTGGGTATCGCCGACGAGCCCCAGCGGCGGGGAGTCGATGATGACGCGGTCGTAATGCTCGCGGGCCCAGTCGATCAGCTCGCCGAGGCGGGCGCGGCCCATGAGTTCGGCGGGGCTGGTTTCTTTGCAGGGCCGGCTGGTGATGAGGTCGAGGCTGGGATGCACGCCGCGGTTGACCAGCTCGTCGGGGCTGAGCGCTTTGCCGGCACCGGAGAGCCATTCAAGCAGGGAGGGATGGTCTTCGGGCACATCGAAGATTCGTGCCAGGCGCGGGCGGCGGAGGTCGCCGTCGATCAGCAGGGTTTTGGTGCCGTTCATGGCGGCGCTGACGGCGAGGTTGCAGGCGGAGATGGTTTTGCCTTCGCCAGGCATGACGCTGCAGACCAGCAGGACCTGGGTGCGGTCTTTATAGCGCTCGGCGGAGACCAGGGTATTAATGCCGCAGAAGATTTCAAAGACATGGCTGAATTTGTCTTTCAGGCCGATGGCGGCCAGCGCGGTGCGGTCTTCTGCATTCTTCTGGCTCGGAATGGTGCCAAGGACGTTCAGGCGGAGATCCCGCAGGTCGCCGACGAGCATGATTTTGTCGGCCCAGAGTTCCATGACGAAGGCGAGCAGGCAGCCGGCGCCGGTGCCGAGGAACAGGCCCAGGGCCAGGACGATCAGCTTGCGCGGTTTGACGGGATTTTCCGGTACGGCGGCCTCGCGCACGACTTTGATGAAGGCCGTATTTTCATCGGCGGAGAGCCGGGCTTCTTCTTTGCGTTTGAGGACCGCGCGGTAGGCATCGTCGGCGGCTTCGCGCCGGCGTTCGAGCGACTGCAGCTTCTGCTCGCCGCTGACCAGCTGCTGTTCCAGCGCCACGGCCTGCTGTTCCATATTTTCGACGCGGCGGTTGAGCTGCGCGAGCTGGCGCTCGAAGAGCCTGATCTCGTTTTTGACGGCTTCGGAGGCAATGCCGATAAATTCATCGACGCGTTCGCGGGCGCGCTCCTCTTCGAGTTCGAGGCGGCGGCGTTCGGGATGCTCTTCGGTATAGACGCCGACGACCTGTTCGAGGTTATAGCGGGCGTCACGCCATTCGCTCATCAGCCGGTTGAGCTCCTGCTCCTTGGGCAGTCCGGAGGGCAGTTTGGCGAGGTCCTGGCCGCTCTGGTTGAGTTCGACCACAAAGGCATAAATGGCTTTGCGCGATTCGAGCTGGCTTTCGACCTGGCTGCGTTCGGCGCTGGCTTCGTTGAGCGCCTCGCCCAGCGCCGTTTTGCGCTGGCTCAGCGAGTCGAGCTGCACATTTTTGCGCAGTTCCGCCAGCTGCTGTTCGACCTTGTCGAGCTGGATGCGCTGCTCTTCCACCTGCGAGTTGAGCCACTGTACGGCGCCGTCGGACTGGGCCTGGTTTTCCTGGATCATCAGGGCGCCGGCGCAATAGTTGAGCACATTGACGAGCTGCGCGGCAAAGCGCGCATCGGGACTCTGCGCGGTAATGCGGACAATGTTTGATTTGCGGTCCTTGGACCACTGCACCTGCTCCCGCATGAAGGTGCGGATTTCTTTATCGGTGCGTGCATCGTCGGTCACTCGGCGGCGGTACTCTTTAAGCACCATATCCTCCATGGCAGGGGAGCGGAATTTGGCAAAGCGGGTGTTGATGATGATGTCGGTGTCGCGCGTCGATACATTGTCTTCGTAGACCGCCTGCGAGTTGAGCACCTTAGGACGTCGGACACTCATTTCGAGCTCGGCCTCCGCCTGGTAAATCGGCGTAGCGACGTTGATATAAAGCAGTGCGCCGAGTCCGCCGAGGATCAGGAAGATCAGGACGGTGTGCCAGCGGCGCAGCAGCACGCGGAAGAGCTTGAGCAGGTCAATGCCCTCTTCATCGATCCCTCCGGGCTCATCGCCGTAGGCCGTGCCGGCATAATAGGCCGGTTCGCTGTAGTAATGCGGGCGCGGCGGCCGGGCGCCGTGCGCCTCCGGCGGGAAACCTTCCGGCTCCCGCGGCATGTCACGCTGCTGTTCGTCTGGTCTTCTCTTTTTCATAGTCATTTCCTAGTAGGCCGGGCGAGCGTTGCTCGCGGATTTAGGTAAGCGAGCGTTGCTCGCAGATTTAGGATTTAGGTTTTAAGTTTTAGGTAAGCGAGCGTTGCTCGCGGATTTAGGTGGGCCGCTGCGCGGCGGTTTTAGGCTGAGCTGCGCTCAGCGTTTTAAGTGTTAGGTTTTAGGACAGAACCTGATCCCTGAAGTACCTGCTCTTAAAACTTAAATCCTAACACTTAACACTGCGCACGCAGTGCGCTCGCACGCAGTGCGCCGCGGATCAGATATCCGCGCTACAGCGCCGGTTCCTTCCTAAATCTTAAAACCTAAAACTTAAAACCGCGCACGCAGAGCGCCCACGCTGCCGCCCTTGGTCGATCAGCTTGCGGCTGAAACCTTCCTGCTATTTTTAAATGTAGTTTTTGCTCTCATGAGCAACGATTCATCAGTTCCGGCGGTGCCGGAATAAAACTCAGTCTATCGGTATGCCGGGATGCGGGGCAGCGGGCCGTGCAATACGGGGCAGCGCCGCGAGCAGCGCGCACCAGGTCATTAAAATGGCCGGGCAGCGGAAGGGCAGATCGATCCACGAATGGAACCAGGTCAGCAGCAGTCCAAGCCCGATCCAGAAATGGATCTCGCGAAGCGATCCGGCTTTGACGGCATCGAAATGGAGCAGGCCGACCACGCCGGCCATGAGCAGGCTGCCGATCCAGCCGAACTCGCAGAGAAACTGCAGGGGATCGCAGTGGACGTTGGCTTTGCCTTGGCGGCTCCAGACGGCCTCCTGTCCTTCGGGGATATAGAGCAGCGCCGCCCAGCGGTAGCCCCAGCCGCCGCACCCGAAGAGCGGATAGTTGCGGGCGATGTCCCAGGCGCCGGGATATTGAATGGCCCGGTCCGCCAGTATTTCAGTGTGTTCTTTTTCAATAACCGTTGTGCGTATCTCTTTGGCCAGTTTTCCTTTCCCGGCGCCGAAATAGAGCACGGCCGCAAGCAGCAGGACGATCCCGGCAACGCCGGCGAGGTTGATGACCCGGCTGCCTTCGCCTTTCTGCAGGGCCCGGCGCAGGAATTCGCCCATGAATGCAATCAGCACGACGGTGCCGGCCAGGGCCGCCGCGCGGCTCATGGAAAGAAAGGCCGCGGTGATGCACAGCACGAAACAGGCGCCCCATACGCCGGTCTGTACGGCGGGCATTCGACGGTTAATGGCGCGGAACAGCAGCCCGCCCGCCAGCGCGGCGCTGAGATAGAACCAGCCGCCGGCATGGTTGAGGTAGGTGAAGACGGCAAAAAAGCGGCTGCCGGGCACGGTGACCATGCCGGCGATTTTTTCGGCGTGCACCAGGTACTGGACGATGCCGAATAGCGCCATCAGGCCGCTGTTCCAGACCAGCAGGTAGAGGAATCGCCAGATGTCGTCGCGGCTCAGTCCGTGGCGAATCACCAGCACGGCGGCATAAGCGGGAAAGAACCAGTAGAGCATCTGCGAGGCGGTCTTCGGTTCGACCGACCAGGGCAGCCAGCGCGGGGGCAGCTGCCGCATGGCGTAGGCCCCGGCGTCGGTTTGGTAGAGCATGTAGCCGCTGTTGAGCGACTGTACCAGCAGCAGCAAAAGAAAGACGGCCCCCAGATAGAGGACCGGATCGCGCTGAACCGATTGCATGACCCGCGGACCGCCGGTGTAAAAAAGCCCGGCCAGCACCAGGACCGACAGCGTCGCCATGGGCCATTGGAGGGGTGGATAGACCCCGCCTGTCGCCCAGGATGCATACGCAAAAAGAGCAAACAGCAAATAGACTAGAATACGGGAAACGGATTTTCCGTTTCCCTGACCACCAAGCAACCCCACAACAACCCCGCCGCTGTATTCTTCTGACTCAGATCCCGTATTCGACGATGCTCATTAGGGAACGGAACAGAAAATCTTATTCGAACAGGCTGAAGCCCAGGGAGGATGAGCTCATCTCTTCGCCGGACAGCTGCCCGGTATAGGCCTGCAGCGGCGTGGCGGTGTCTGTCTCTTCAACAATGATGACCGGGTGGCGCGTACGCGCAGCGTATACCGCGGACACAGCCATTACGAGTACTGCCAGCAAGAAACCAGTTTTTACGTTTTTCATTTCCATCACTCCATCTCTAACACGCGGTGCCTGCGGCACCTTTTTAAACTCATTTAAATTCGTTCGGCGGACAGGGCCGCCTTAAAACAATCGCTCCGGAACAAACACCACATCCCCGTCGAGGAGGGTCAGGTCCCGATGGCCGGAGCCGGCCTGGCCGATCCGGGTTACATCGCACAGGCACTGCACCTGTTTGCCGTCCGGCAGGTCGCGCGTGACCACGACCTCCTGCATATTGGCACTGTCGCCGAAACCGCCGGCGGCATGCAGCGCATCGCTGAGGTTCATGCCGGCAATCGATGCAATCGGAAACCGCCCGGGATTCCCGACGCGGCCGAGCACGGTGACGTAGCCCCATTCCGCAGCCAGTTCGCCGGTCATGCGGACGGCAACCATCGGCTGCGAAACAAAGATGCGGCTGTAGCCATTTTCCAGCGCGTTCCGCGCTTCCACCAGCGTCATGCCATCAAGTTTGACGTCGCCGATGAGCGGCGCCGGCACCATTCCGGCCAGGTTCAGTTCAACCCGGGCCGGCGGGACTTCCACCTTGCCGTTCACCTCAACGGAAAACTCGAGCTCATCGCCCGGATGCAGCAGCCGTGCTTTCACCGGGACGGTGTATTCGGCCGTAAACTCGTCGGCCGATACGAAGGAGCCGCCCTGCATGGCGCATCCGGACAAAAGCACCCCCAGGAAGAGGGTGCAGAGGGTTTTAAATCTGTTCAGTTTGGTGGTCATAAATCGAATGTTACGTCTTTGTGTATCGTGCGGGTGCGCCGGCTATTCCGAGCCCTTGCGCGCCTTGCGCCGGCCGAACTCAACGCCGGATAAACGACGGCTCGCCAGGATCAATCCGCCGCCGCCGAGCACGAGAATAATGGCTGCCGGTTCCGGGATCACCCCGGCCGTCAGGTTGGTATGCTGCGCATCAAAGCCGCTGGAGAGTCCGCCCTGGTCCGAAGAGCCGTCATATGCCAGCGAGCGTTCCATAAACACATAGTAGGGCGAGGACTCATCAAGTTCGGTAAAGCCGCCGGTTGCGGTCGAAGTGAAGGTGAAGGTTCCGTCCCCGTTATCAATCACGCCGTCTTCCGTGCCGTCACTGTCGTAGGTGGACCAGTATGTCGTATCGCCGGCGGTATCCTGCAGGGTGAAATAGAGGTCGTAGCGGTCGTAAGCCGTGTTCCACGAACCGAGATAGTTGTGCAGGAAATCGCCGCCGTCGGTGATCTCAATAATGTCGAGGCCGCCGTTGGCCGAGGTTCCGGTAATCGAATAGGTATAGCCGGATTCCAGCTGGTCGGGATCCCAGGGTTTGAGGACGGCATCGTTCAGTTCGTCCGCATCGTCGGTGGACGGGCGGTAGACATTGAGGGTGGCATCCAGCTGGAAATCATCGTTGTTCAGGTCGGAGAGCGACAGCGCGCCGCCGGTGGCCCCCTGGTACGTGACGGAGATGGTGCGCTTGCCGGTATTGGAGTAGTCGTATGACCGCGCGGTGACCGCGCCGACGACGGAGGTGATGCTCATGTTACCGCCAAACCAGCCGGTGAATTCCGGCGTGTAACTCCCGGAGTCCTGGGTATAAACCCGGCCCTGCCAGTTGGCCGCGGCGTCGTAGGAATAGTCAATGCGGTAGGCGGTGGAGGACGAGAGCCCCGAGGTATCCAGCGTGGCAATGCCGCCGCTGAATGTCGCAATATCATAGGTCGTGGACCCGTAGTACAGCCGGGCATACGCACCGTCCTGGGCCGGTGCATACAGATTGATGGCAGCGCGGGCCGATGCGGCCCCGAACAACAGCATTCCTGTGATTGTACATAGTATAGTTTTCATATTATCCGCAGTCTTCCCGTCTTCTGATTCTCGAAATCGGCGCTGCTGCTGCCGACTTCTGCCAACTTAAGAAATTTCCACCCTTTAAAAAATACGGCTCCATCGTGTGCCGTGCGCGGAGTAACTCATAGGGATGCCGAAAAGGGAATAAGCAGGATGACCTACTGTTTTTTACTAGACCCGCGCAAGGCCGCTAGATGCTGCAGGTGTCGCACGCGGCTTTCGTGCAGAACCGGCACTGCGCCCCGGAATCACCCTCGCTGACGGAACTGATTGCGAGCTGCGCCGCCGCGCCGCGCGTTTCGCAGCGGAGCTTCTGCAGGATATGCTCTACATGTTTGCGCACCGTCGGCGGACGAATGCCTAGAATGGAGGCCACTTCACTGTTCTGTTTACCCTGTGCGACCCAGGTCATTACCTCGGCCTCGCGCTTCGTCAGCCCGAGATCCATCAGCGCATCGATCACCCGGACCACCCGGATTTCCTCCAGGATCAGCAGCAGGCAGTTTTCGCCCCGATGCAGGCTGATTTCCAGCGAGTGCTTATCGCGCCGGCTGAGTACCTTTCGGCTGCCGGCCGACGGATCACCGTCCGCGGGAGCCGATGCGGTTATGCGTTTGACCCATTGCTTTACCGGAGCGGGCAGGTCTTTCTGCGGGCCATGCGAATAATCAAAAAAGTAGCGCCTGAAAAGTGTCCGGCATTGTTCAGGAAAGTCCAGTATATGCCCGGTTTTGTCCAGCGTCAGGATATAATCGGGCAGCGCCCGCAGAAACCCCTGGTCCTGGTCGTGATGGAGCCGGTAGGCCCGGCCGAGGTGCGGCGCAATCAGCGTGAGCAGCCGGCGGTTATCCATATCCAGCGGCACGAGGTCGGAAAAGTGGAAACTCATGCATTTTGAGCCGTAGTAAAAGCGGATGCTGGTGTCGTACATCGAGCCGTGCGGCCGGTGCAGCTGTTCGTATACACGGCTCCGCTTCCACTCTTCATCCGACATGATATCCAGTGTCGCCAGCACCGCGCCGGCACTGTTATCCAGGAAATAGTCCCGAAACGGATGATCCTTCATCGCCGCATTCATCGCGCTCAGCGGCAGGGCCGCGGCTCCCCGCAGGTGAACCGCTTTTTTGATTTCCATGCGTCCGCTTTCCAGGTCGGTCACCGCAAAATAGTTGATCGTTGAAGGGATGCAGTCCTTAAAAACAGCAAACAGATGACTGCTGAAATCCGCACTCCGTTCAAAGTCGTAGACCTCCAGCAGGAGATCCGAAATCCGCTTGCCGCTAAGCATGTGAAGTCACCCGATCCCTTGCCCCGGATGCCGGTACAGACCCCGTTTGATACACATTTGTGTATAAAACCGCACCCGCCGCAAATGCATACGCGTAATGACGTATATGTGTTAAAAACTTATCCGCATATTTTTTTTTCATAGACTGATCTCCCCGGAAGCGCTGTCGACGTGACCTTCAAGATGAGATGCCGCGCGGTGTGTTTCAATGCTATTTCCTGCCTTTTTCATGACGGCGTTTGGCGCGGGCGATAATCCGCCATAAAGCGTGTTGTTTTTAACGCTCGGCGCCGCGGCCTGACGGCCGGATGGCGCTTTGCCGTGCGCTGAATGCCGTAACTTCCACCGCCCGGAATGCCGGCTGCGGGGCCGATGCCATTAAGCCGCCAACCGCGCTTCCAATATTCGGAACCGTTCTGCTATGTTGCGCCGATGCAGTCAAAACCCGTCATTCAAATGCTGCCGGACCAGGTCATCAATAAGATCGCCGCCGGCGAAGTGGTCGAGCGCCCGGCCTCGGTCATGAAGGAACTCTTTGAAAACTCGCTCGATGCCGGCGCACGGCAGATCGATGTGGAAATCATCCGCGGCGGACGCCAGCTGATCAGCATTACCGACGACGGCTGCGGCATGACGCGCGACCAGGCGCTGCTCGCCATTGAGCGGCACGCCACCAGTAAAATCCGCACCGAGGCCGATATCGAAAACATCCACACCATGGGCTTTCGCGGGGAGGCGCTGGCGGCCATTTCCTCGGTTTCCCGCTTTTCGCTGATCACCCGCCCCGCCGAGGAACTCGCCGGCACCGAAATCCAGATTGCCGGAGGAAAATTCCTGAGCTGCGAGGATATCGGCTGCCCGGTCGGCACCCGCATGGAGATCCGCAACCTCTTCTTTAATGTGCCGGCACGCCGTAAGTTCCTGCGGGCCGAACAGACCGAACTCTCGCACATCCGCCAGCTCTTCCTGGTGATGGCGCTGGCGCACCCGGAAATCGGCATGTCGCTGAAGGTCGATGAACGCATGGTGTACAGCCTGCCGATGTCGGGCAAGATGGAGGACCGCATCTCGGAACTCTATAACCACGGATTCTTTGAGCAGCTGCTGGAGATCGACCATGCCGATGCCGACTACCGGATTACCGGCTATGCGGGGCTGCCGCAGACCGGGCGGAAAGACCGGCAGGACCAGTATATTTTTGTGAACGGCCGCCCCGCCTCGGCGCCGGTGGTTTTCCATGCGCTCAACGAAGCCTACCATGCCCTGATCACCAAGGGCCGCTATCCGGCCGTCTTCCTCTTTATCGAAATGGAACCGTCGCTGGTGGATGTCAACGTGCACCCCACCAAAAAAGAGGTGCGCTTCCGCAAACCGAACCAGCTGCGCGATGCCATCCTTGCGGCCCTGAATAAAGCACTCACCTTTCAGGCGGAAAACTTCCAAAGCCGGAAAGCTGAAGCCCCCGCCGTTCAATCGGACGACGAAGGCATCGAGCTCCCGCCGCCGCGTCCCCGCGCCCCTGCGCCCCCGCCGGCGGCTGTCCGCCCACAGATCGAAACGCAGAAACAGATGGATGAGATCCTGCGGAAACCCGAACCGCTGCTGGACCGGAAGAGCGATCCCGTCCACCGCCGGAAAACCAAATCCGCCGCGCCGCAAAGCGCAGCGGCGGCGGTCGATACCCCTTCGGCATCCGTTCGGGCTCCAGATCCCGAGCCGCAGGCTTCAACGCCCCCGCATGCTGCGAGCCCCTGGGGCTGGTGCCGCGTCGTCGGGCAGCTCGGCGGTAATTATGTCGTGCTGGAAACCGAGGACGGCTATGTGCTGATGGAACCGCGCGCGGCGCACGAGCGCGTGCTGTTCGAAAAATTTATCCGCGCGGTCCGCGAACACGCGGTGCAGAAACAGGGCCTGCTGGCTCCCGAAACCGTGCAGCTGCTGCCGGCCGATGCCGAGATCGTGCGGACGAATATTGCGGTGCTCAATGAGCTCGGCTTCGGCGTTTCCGATTTCGGCGGGGACACCTTCATTGTGGATGCGCTGCCGGTCTATGTTCAGGACAATCCGGTGGAGTCGATGCTGATTGAAATTGCGCACGAGCTCGAAAAAGCGGGCAAAAAGCGCGGGACCCGCGAGCTGCTGCTGGAGCAGGTGGCCCAAACCGCCTGCCAGATGGCCGTCCGCACCAAGGACCGCCTGTCGGAGAGCGCCATTGAAAAACTGGTTGCGGACCTGGCCCAGACGGATATGCCCTACACGTCGCCGCGCGGCCGGCCGACGCTGATTTATACCAGCTTTACCGAGCTGGACCGCAAATTCAGCCGAAACTAAAATTTGCCGATGCTGCGCAGGCTTTTGGAAATCCGGTAGCGGTGGCGCCCCTCTTCGACCAGTTTGGTGAAATGCTCGCGGGCTTTGCTGTAGCGCTCCCGCTCCACCGCCGTGCTGGAGGCGGCGTTCTCAATTTTCAGCAGTTCAAACGGATCTTCCGCCAGCTTGAGTGTGTTGTGCATGGAGCGGATAATGTCGTTTGCGCGGCGCTGGTATTCCTCGGCCTGCAGGGCCAGCGAGGCCTGGTTGGCACCGAGGAAACTGAAGAAGGAGTCGGTGGAATCGTTCACCAGGGCCTGCAGGTTCAGCATGGATAAAACGGCCTTCACATTGCCCGCCAGGATATTTATGAAGCGGGCAAACTGCTCATCGGTCTCATTTTTACCGGCCACGCGGATGGAGAATTTGGCGTGCTGCCGCGCAACGCGGAGCAGGAAGAGAATTTCTTCATACTCCCCCATGTCCGTCTGCAGCCCGCTGGACTGCTGTTTACGAAGCATTCCGGCGGCGCGCTCGAAGTAGACATCGCGCCGTGCCAAGTGAACGGGTCGGTTCTGTCGAAAGTGATCTATCGCCTGCACGCTGTAGAACATAACAGAATGACGCGGCTTTTCGAGCGGATATTAAGGCTTTATGCGCCGCGCCGGGGCGGCCGGATGATCAGAGGCCGTTAGCGGTAGCGGTCGTGCCAGAGGTGCTTAAACCACATGCGGCTGGTGGAAATGATGGCCAGCAGGCCGGCGAGCACCACGGAAACGACCAGGATAAAGGTCGAACGCTCATGGGCCGGAATATCGCCGGGGTCGCGGTGACCCTCCAGAAAAAGCAGCAGCCCGAGCAGCAGGACGAAGCCGGCCAGCACCAGCGTTCCGATTTGGGGACGCATTCTGAACATCGGTACCTTGCCGTTTCCTGCCGCCATAGATCTGTCTCCTGATTAATACGCGTGCACTATACAGACCGGACACAGGGTTGGGGCGTAAATTTTCTCAAAAATACTTAGTAATTTATACTAGAAAACTCAGCGGTACTGCTTGAGCATCTCGATCAAATCCGTGCGCCGCACCGGCTTGGAGAGATACCCGTCCATTCCGTGCTCCAGGAACTTTTCGCGGTCGCCCTTCATGGCATGGGCCGTGATGGCAACAATCGGCGTCCGCCGCTCATCGCCCTCCTGTGCACGAATCATATCCGCGGCTTTTAAGCCGTCCATGACCGGCATCTGGATATCCATCAGAATGATATCAAACCGCGGGCGGGCTTCGATGGGAAGCAGCAGTTTAAGGGCGCGGAGCGCCTCTTTGCCGTTTTCAGCCACAACAGGCCGGCAGCCCGCCTTTTCCAGGATTTTGGTGAGGACCTTCTGGTTCAGCCGGTTGTCTTCCGCCACCAGCACATCCAGGTCCAGGTTGACGGACTGCTCGGCGGGCCGCTTTTCCCGGTCGGCCGCCGGCGCCGAAAGTTTTTCCAGGTTGACGGTAATGCGGAAACCGAATTCCGAACCGCGGCCCTCCTCGCTGCGGACGGTCAGCCGGCCGCCCAGCAGTTCGACGATTTTTTTGGAGATCGAGAGGCCCAGCCCGGTGCCGCCGAATTCGCGGGTATGCGAGCCGTCGGCCTGGGTGAAATCCTGGAAAATGCGTTCCTGCGCCTCCTCAGTGATCCCGATCCCGGTATCTTTGACGGCAAACTGCAGCGTACATTCGTTGCCGTGCTGTTCGATTACAGCCGCGGAAAGTGTCACGCCCCCCTGCGGGGTAAACTTGAGCGCATTTCCGACCAGGTTCATCAGGACCTGCCGCACCATGCCCTCATCGGTGCGGACCGCACGCATCGTTTCGGGGAAAGTCACCTGGAAATCGAGGTCTTTCTCCAGCGCGGCCGGCGTGAAGAACGCCTGCAGCTCCTGCATCATCCGGCAGACATCCACCGTATCGACATGCAGGTCGAATTTGCCCATTTCGACGCGGGAGAGATCGAGAATCGAGTTGATGATCTTCAGCAGGTTATCCGCCGATGAGGAGATGATATCGACGTATTCCCGCTGCTCATTGGAAAGCTCCGTGCCGCTGATCAGCTGCGCCATACCCAGCACGCCGTTCATCGGGGTTCGGATTTCATGGCTCATGTTGGCGAGGAACTCGCTCTTGCTGCGGCTGGCATTTTCGGCGGCCTCTTTGGCGGCCTCGAGTTCGTCGAGCAGGCGCTTTTCCGCATCGCGCTGCGCCGCCAGCCGGGTGATCATCTGATTGACGCCGCGGCCCAGGACCCCCAGCTCGTCGGTACTGCGCACCCGCCGCACGGCCGGAACAAGGTTTCCGGCCTCCACTCGGCCGAGGCATTCGGTAATCCCCTTGAGACGGGGCCCGAGCATCCAGTGGGAGAGCCCGGCGCAGATGACTGAAATCAAAACAATGCAGCCGGTAAAGCCGCCGAGAAACAGCTTGGCCACCCAGATCCGGCCGTTGCGGATCTGCTCGCCGTCCAGCAGCAGGTTCCAGTGCAGCGGCCGCCCGTTCGGGTCCCGGGTCGGCACCGTGACCATCACCCGCGGCTGCCCGCCTTCGGGACAATAGGCGAACGAGGCCTTCCCCCCGCTCCAGAGGACATCGGACTGGTCGGTATAGGCGGCGTAGACGGGCGAAGATGTGCCCTCGAGGCCGGGCTCGCTGCTGCAGACCACGACGTCATTGGTGGTGGTCACCACAGAGCGCAGGATCCGGCTGCGGGTCAGCTCGGAAAGCGCAACCGTGTCGCGGGCAACCTCCAGCGGCAGGTCGTGGCTGGCGACCAGCTCCGCCGGCACGCAGGCATTGTCGAGAACCCGCCAGCTGAGCTCCTGCGAAAACCGGTGAATGTAGTATATGCCCAGCCCTGAAAGCAGGGTGGTGGCTACCACAAAGATAGCCAGGCTCAGTTTGAAAGCCAGCGTTCTAAACACAGCAATACGCTCGCGGGGCTGGACGTCTGTCGACATGGGGGCACAATAGGGCAAAAACCGGAATGGACAATGAATAAAAGAGTCCTAATTTCAGAATTATCAAGACTGCAAGTCGGACCAGCCCTTGTATTCGGCGCAGAACGCGGCCCTTTGCTCCGGCAGCAGGTCTGCCGGGGTCCAGGGGGAGGAATCGGCAATGTGCCGCCACTCCTCGGCCAGCACATAGACAAACACGGGGGTGCCGCCGATATCGACCTCGATCCGGTCATACTCCCGGCCCTCAAAGCGGTCGAGCGCCTCAAACTCCTGCGGGGTCAGGCCGGTGTATAGCGTACCCTCCACCGACTCATCGGGCGCAGGAACCGCCGCCGGGTAGTGCTGCCCCTTTACGCGCAGCCGCGTGTAGCCCGCCAGCACGGCACGGCGGCCCGCCATCCGCCGGCCCATGACCGCCTCCAGTATGTCCGGCCACATCAGGGTTCCATAAGCAAATAAGTTCATCTTGATATTTCCGTGTATTCCATGATTTCAGCAGTTAACAATCCATTCCATGAAAGAGCGGAATACTGAACCCGATTGCTGGAAATATCAACTGCCCGGCGGCTTCGAGGCCTGGGCCGGAAAAACCGACCGCGACAACGACCTGCTGAGCCTGCAGACCGCGCGCCCCGAGGAACTCTGGTTCCACGTCCACGGCCTGCCCGGCAGCCACGTCATCCTGCGCGCACCTGACGGCGAAAGGCCCGACAACACCCTGATCCGCCAAACCGCCGCCATCGCCGCCTGGCATTCCAAGGCCCGCAGCGCCGGAAATGTACCCGTCAAATACACCGAGGCCAAACACGTCGGCAAACCCCGCGGGGCCAAACCCGGCAGCGTAACGATCAAACGCGAAAAAACCGTCAAGGTCCGCCCCGGAATTCCGACCTCCGAATAGCAGTGCGTCTACCGCTTACCGCCTCGACAAACCGCTGGATCCGCAGTAGGTTACGAGCGAAGGAGGTGGCCGAAATGATCACCGCAAAACAGTGCAAAGAAATCTCCGTCCGGGTGTTTAACGACATCGGCATCCTGGCCCAGCTCACTCGGATTGCGGCCGACAAGGGTGTCAATATCCTCGCCGCCGCGGCATGGGTTGAAGAAGGGAACAAAGGGGTTGTCCGCCTGGTAACCGACGACAACCTCAGGGCAATGGACGCGCTGCGCGCCCACAACTATGCCCCCGTAGAGATCGATTCCATTGAAGTACTGCTGCGCCATTCGCCGGGCATGCTCAGCAGCATCTGCGAAAGAATCGGCAGCGGTGCCGTAAACATTAAATACCTGTATGCCAGCGCTCCGGTTTCGCAGGAAACCTGCATCGTTGTGCTTTCCACCGACAACAATGCACGAGCGCTTGTGCTGCTGAATGAATAGACCGGCTAATCGAATGCCGTCGGCAGCGGCGGATTCCGGTGATGCCGAACAAGCAGCTCGATGAACTTCGGCTGCGTGCGCGGAAGCGAGGGCGGCGGAAGTTCATCGACGGGGATAAACTGCGCCCTGCCCAGCGGCGTTGACGGCAGCGTTCAGTCCACCGAATTGGCAATCCACAGGGCGAAAAACGGATCGGAAAAGATCCAGTGGTTCGAGCTCATCCAGATCAGTCCTTTGGCATCGAGCGCCTCAATGCCCCGCTTGACAGAGGCCGATGACGTCGCGCCGCTGAGCTGCATAAATTCCTGCGAGGTATATTTGCTGTCGCGATAGCGCGCCAGCCCCGCGGCGATTTTCTGCTGGTTATCGGTCAGCATATTCCACATGCCCTCATAGCCGGACGCCCGTTCGTGCAGCACCCGCTGCAGCGTGGTGCCGAAATCCTCCGGCCCGATTTCCCGGCCCTCTTCGGAATCATTCCACAGGTGGTAGCACACGTCCTGCACATCGCCGGGGATCGCATGCGAAAGCTCGAACACCGGATCCCACAGGCGGGCGTTAATGGAGCGGCCGGTATCGCTGAACTTTTTTTCCAGCCAGCGGATAAAATCGTCCCGGTCCAGGCTGCCGACCTCCATGAGCGCGGCCGATTTAAAAAACGGGCTCTGCTGGGAATAGAAAATTTCCATCAGGCGGTTCTGATGGCTGCCGGCAAAAACATACTGCACCTCCGGCTGCGCCTGGATTTCCGAACGGAGCGCCCCGAGAAACTGATCGGAGTCCGGCAGGTCGAGCAGCGCCTGGAATTCGTCGAAAAAGACCACCACCGGCTTTTTTTTCTGCAGTTCCACCGCCAGCCGCAGCAGGTCCTCCACGCTGGAGAGCGTTTCCGGACTCTTCCACTGCAGCCCGATGCCGCCGATATTGAATCCGCTCAGCATCGGCATCTTCTTGCAATAGGGCTCAAACGCGCGCGCAATTTTCTCTACCGCCTTGGCCTCGGTCTTCACGCCCCAGAAATCAACCCGGATCAGGCGGCACTTCACCTGCTCAAAGGTGTTGATCACCAGCGACGATTTACCGGTGCGGCGCGGCCCGCGAATCAGCACATTCCGGCCGGCGCCGTGGTATTTCAGCAGCTCTTCGCTCTCTTTGCGGGGCATATAATCCGCCCCGCCCACAATGCCGTCTATCTTGAAAGGATTCATGTCCGGTTTTGTATAAAACAAAACCGGACAAGTCAAGCCGCGCAATAACCGCTTTTGTTTTAAACAATACCGGAAACTTATATTGCGCACCCTGCGTTACGCACTTTGCGTAGTATGTAATCCGCTGATAATTGAGTGCTTAACAAATTCCTCCCCCAGACGCTCAATCAGGTGGCCGAACCGCTCGCGGGGCTGTCCGTTCTCTTTATAGAACCCAAGCGCTCGGTCCACCAGCGCCAGCGCCTCCGCCTCCGTCGCAACCGGTGCGGCCAGCGGGGTGCCGAGCCGCGGGCGCTTGCCGAGCGTACCGCCGATCAAAACCGTATAGCCGCGGGATACCGTCTGCCAGGAGCCTTTCGGGCAGCGGACGGTGCAGGCACTGCAGTTGATGCACTTCTCTTCGTCGCGCAGGTATTGGCCGTCTTCCTTGCGGATGGCATCAGCCGCACAGAATTTAATGCAGGCATCGCACCCAATGCAGTCGGTACCGTCCCAGCGGGGAACGCGCGTGCCCATAATGCCGATGTCTGCCTCGCGCGCCTTGCCGCAGTTGTTTGGGCAGCCGGTGACGCCGAATTTTACCTTATAGGGCGTTTCCATGCGGAAATAGCGCTCATCCAGCTTGGCGGCCATCGATTTGGTGTCGATCGAGCCGAAACGGCACGATGATTCGCCCGGACAGGCAATGACAATGCGGACGCGGTTGCCCTCCGCACCCATTTTAAGCCCGGCGGCTTCCAGCGCAGCCTGCGCCGGTTCCAGATCCGCGGCTTTGACGTTGTGGATTTCGATCCCCTGCCGCGTCGTCAGGTGAACCCCGCCGGTGCCGTATTTTTCCGCAACAGCGGAAACCGCCTGCAGCTGGACCGCGGTCAGGTCGCCGCCGACGGCCCGCAGCCGCAGCGCAAACAGGCCCTTTTGTTTCTGCCGAATATTGCAGCTGTATGTGCTTTCCATGCTCATTTCCTTTCGCAAAGCCGGAGGTTGTAGACCCGATCCGCGCGCTTTTCCAGTAAACGGCCCCGTTTTCAGCCAGTTTATATTCGATCCGAATTGCGCCCTTGACATTTGTTCGGCCACGAACTATCAATATGCCGCATGACAGAAAAACCCCACATCAACGGAATCATGGCGCAGATCGGGCGCATTCGGGAACACGCCGCGCTGTTTATTGAACAGGAACTGAAGCGAAACGAGATTCACGGCATACTGCCGGCGCACGGCATCGTCCTCTTTTTCCTGTTCCAGCAGCAGCACCCCGTTGCCATGAAAGAGATTGTGGAGAAGGCCGGCCGCGTCAAATCCACCGTCACCGGCATGGTCAACACGCTCGAACACCACGGCTATGTGGAAAAGTTCCAATCCCCGCAAGACGGCCGTGTTATGCTGGTGCAGCTCACCGAAAAAGGCCGTTCCATCCGCCCCGCGTTTGAAGAGATTTCGGGCCGCATGCTCGACAAACTCTACGGCGGCATGCCGCCGGCCGACCGCGAAAAACTCGTCGACCAGCTCACGCAGCTGCTGCAAAACCTGAAAGGCGCATAAAAAATCCGACCCATTCACCGCGCAGCACCACGGCCGTATTGTTCGGCCACGAACTTTTAAAAATCAGAACAGGAGCATGAAAATGAAGAAAATCAGCACCGTCATCACCGCCGCACTGGCCGCCGCCAGTGCATTCGCCGCCCCGCCGGCGCAGTTTTCGACCGATCAGTTTGAAAACTTTACCCTGCACACCTATGCCTCGTTCGATGCGATGGCCGACGTTTCCTTTATCGTCGAAAGCGATAACCACCTCGTCATCATCGAGCCGCAGGCGTTTAAGGGCAAGGTCGAGGAGTTTAAGGCCTACACCGAAAAGCTCGGCAAGCCGATTGCAAAGGTACTGGTTTCCTTCCACGCTGCCGGGCTGAAAGCCTATCCCGATGAGCACAAAGCCATCACCCAGCCGATGGCCGGCTTCATGAAGTCCGACGCGGCTCAAGGCATGCTGGCCCATTTCGACCAGGCCTTCGGCGGCGCAATGGATACCGAAATCGTCGAATTCGATGAGCACATGGACGCATCTTCCCGTTTCACGGTCGACGGCGTTACATACACCCTGGAACCGACCTCGGTTCCGGGCATGCCGGGCGTGAATATTGAAATCGGCGGCCGCGTCTACTACCAGCACTTCGCCCCCGCCAAAGGCCGCCACGCCTCCAAAAACCAGATCGGCAGCCAGGCCGCCATCGACGGCGCGCTGATTGATGCGCTGAAAGCCAAGGCCCGCGGCTATACCCTGCTGCTCGGATCGCACGGCACAGGAAAAGCCGGAGCGGAAGATCTCGATTTTCAGATTCAATATCTGGAAACGCTGCGGCGCATGGCGGCCCAGGCCGAAACGGCGGAGGAATTCATCGCCCAAATGAAAGCGGCCTATCCCGACTGCCAGGGCGAGGCGGATCTCCGCGGCATCGCGGCCCATCTTTATCCGGCGACGGCCGCCGACCGCAGCGAGGCCAACAAAAAGGCGGCGCTCGATTTCATTCAGCTGATTCTGGGCGACCGGAATTACGAGGCCGCCCGCAAATATGCCGGCGAATATATCCAGCATGGCCCCACCATCGCCGACGGCTATGACGCGCTGGTCGACGCGCTCGAAACCGATCCGCGCTGGAAGGATCGTCCAAAACGAAAGCTGGAATTCAAAAACGCCTCGGCCGACGGCGATCTGGTCTATCTCCAGATGCACCGGGAAATCAAGGCGAAGGATGACGGCTCCCCCGCCCGCCTGATCGTCGTTCACGCCTTTCGGTTTAACGACCAGGGAAAAATCGACGAACACTGGTCCGTCAGCCAATCCGTAAAATTGAAAGACAGCGTCAGCAAACATCCGCTCTTTTAAACCGAACCACAGGAGATCCTGAGATGAAAAAAAGATCACAGCTGAACACCCTGCTGGCCGTCTCTTTATGGGCCGCCGGCACCGCATTCGGAGGCACACAGGTCGATCCGCAAACCGCACTGAGCATGCTCAATACCCAGAACCAGCAGTTTGAGCAGCAGGTTGTCAAAGTCACCGACAACGTCTTCGTCGCCGTCGGGTTCCACGGCGCCAATACGTCGATGATTGTCGGCGATGACGGCGTCATCATTGTCGACACGCTGAAGGGCCCGGCCAGCGCGGCGAAGGCGTACGAGGCGTTCCGGAAATACAGCGGCAAACCGGTGAAAGCGATCATCTACACCCACAGCCACGGCGACCACATCGGCGGCGCCAGCGCCTTTATGGAAAACGGCACGCCGGAGATCTACGCCGCCGCGGGGTTCGGCTCCGCCGAGGGCGGCATCAACAAAGACGTCAACCCGGTCAAGGGCAAGCGGAACATCCGCCAGTTCGGACGCAGGCTGCCGAAAGCGCAGCAGACCAACCGCGGCG
Organism: Pontiella sp.; assembly: GCA_041582935.1. Lineage (GTDB taxonomy): Bacteria > Verrucomicrobiota > Kiritimatiellia > Kiritimatiellales > Pontiellaceae > Pontiella. Next base: position 10,226 of record JBFHGU010000010.1, on the reverse strand, counting down.
TGGCCCCGGCCGGCACGGAGGATCACGACGGCGGCGAAGGATTTGCCGCCCCGACCGTCCGGATTGCCGAAGATGGATACAAGGCGGTAATTGCAGGTGTGGAGCTCGAATTTTACCTCAGCCCGGGCGAGACCGACGATGCGCTGTTTGTCTGGATGCCGAACGAAAAGGTGCTGTTTGCGGGCGATAATTTTTACAGCTCCTTCCCGAACCTGTATGCCATTCGCGGCACGGCCTATCGGGATGTGCTGCACTGGTCCGACAGCGTCGCAAAAATGGCGTCCTTCCAACCGCAGGCGCTGGTGCCGGGGCATACCCTGCCGATCCTCGATCCGGCCGCTGCAGCAACAGCGCTGCAAAACTACAGCGAGGCCATTCGAAGCGTTTACGATCAGACCGTCACAGGCATCAACGCCGGAAAAGGCCCGGACCAGATTGCGCACGAAGTGACACTGCCCGCGCACCTGAAGGACCAGCCATACCTGATCGAGTTCTACGGCACGGTGCCGCACGCGGTACGGGCGATCTATGCCGGCCTGCTGGGCTGGTACGACGGCAACCCCACCACGCTCAACCCGCTCGAACCCCGCATCAAAGCGCGGAAAACGGCTGACCTCGCCGGCGGTACGCAGCCGCTCACCGAGCAGATGAATGCTGCTCTGAAAAACGGGGATTACCAGTGGGCGCTTGAACTGTCCGACCACCTGAAATGGCTCGATGACGGCGACCGGCAGCTGGCCCGTAAAACAAAGATCGCGGCCCTGCGGGCGCTGGCGGCCCGGGAATACAACGCGCCCAACCGCAACTATTACCTCAGCTATGCCAATGAACTCGAATCCGGCGAGCTGCGTGAAATCTGGTTTTAACGCCGGCATGTAGATCGCGAACCACCCGGAGGACATGCCGGCGACCGGCCGCCGGCGGGATAAAGCGAGCCCCCTTCAGCACGTGCTGATCCGGACACAAAAAAACCGCCCCGGATGGTACGGGGCGGAGGAATATACTGCTGTTGCGGATTTGATTATTCGCTTTCGACCATCCCGGTATCCGCGATGACCTCTGTGTTTTCAACACGTTCGGCGGTCTCAATATTCGCGATACTTTCGGTGGTCTCGGCCTTTTCGATCTCCTCAGACGGCTCCATTTCGGCACCGTGCCGCTGATGCTGTGCTCCGCGACGGGTCATTTCACCGTCACTCCGGCGGCCGCGCTCTCCGCGGCGGTCCATTTCGGCATCGCTCCGGCGGCCGCGTTCTCCGCGGCGGTTCATTTCACCATCACTCCGGCGGCTGCGTTCTCCGCGGCGGTTCATTTCACCGTCGCTCCGGCGACTGTTCGCTCCGCGGCGGTTCATTTCACCATCGCTCCGGCGGCCACGTTCTCCGCGGCGGTCCATTTCACCATCGCTCCGGCGGCTGCGTTCTCCGCGGCGGTTCATTTCACCATCGCTCCGGCGGCTGTTCGCTCCGCGGCGGTTCATTTCACCATCGCTCCGGCGGCCGCGTTCTCCGCGGCGGTTCATTTCACCATCGCTCCGGCGGTCGCGTTCTCCGCGGCGGTTCATTTCACCGTCGCTCCGGCGGCCGCGTTCTCCGCGGCGGGTCACTTCACCATCACTCCGGCGGCCGCGTTCTCCGCGGCGGTCCATTTCACCATCGCTCCGGCGGCCGCGGTGTCCGCCCCGCTCTTCTCGAGCCTCAGAACCTTCTTGTCGTCCGCTGAGCTCCTTGCGTTCTTTACGCGGCTTGCGCTCGGCTTTTTCTTTGCTGTCGTTCATGGCCGGGGCCGCTGCGGCCTGGTCCGCTTCCACGGGCACGACAACGGTTTCGGTGACTGCTTCTTCTGCGATAACGCCGGTGGATGCGCCTGCGGTGAAGAGGGCCATTATAATGTATTTTGCTGCTTTCATTTTATTTTCTCCTATTCATTAAATTTTCGGTTTTCATCAGTGCCGGATGGTTAAAGCCGGCGATTGGAGACCACCGTGTCGGCACCGGTCCCCAACTCCATTTCGGCGAGCACGGCGGCATTTTCTTCGAATTCTTTTGCGCTTCCTTTCATGGCCACCACTTTGCCGTTGGAATCGTACACCGCCGCAAACCAGCCTTTGTAGATATCGCCGCTGATGCTGTCCCCGCGGGTTTCCGATGTGTACTCATCGGTCAGGAATGTGAATTCACTTTCGGTTCCGGTGTAGGAAAACGTCTTCGTCAGCTTATCCAGCACCACGCCGTTCTCTTCTCCGCGCTGACCCATCACATAGATCACCGCTTTCAACGGCTCCTCATAGACGGCCGCACTGGTTTTCAGGACATTGACCGTTACCGCCGTCGACGCTTTTTCAATCTGAATCCGGTTTCTGCTTCCGCCCTGATAAAGCGTGGAGCTGGAGTGCTCTGTTTCTGCCGAACCTTCGATCTCAAGTGCCGGCGGCCGGCTGAGCATGGCCAGGCGGCGGTCATCCGCACTGAGCGAATCCAGTGATACGCGGATTTCCCGATTGTTCACAAGGCGCAGTACAACCTGGCTATTGAGCACTTCAACCTGCTCGGCTTCGATGGTTTTGCCTTTCACATCCGTCCATACCCGGAATTCCGCCAGCGCTGTGGTTCCGGCAAATACGGCGGCGAGCATTGCTGCTGTTGTCATCTTCTTCATTGTTTTCATTTTAGTGTCCTCCGTTCAGGCTGTGGGTTTTTCCTTTCGATGCCGCGATAGAACCAAACCGAACATGAGCGGAACATGAGCGCCTGAAAAAATCGGAATTCCCCGAAAAAAATATTGCGGCGGATGCCTGCTTCTTCATGCTACGCTCATATCCGATGCCGCACATTCAGCGGCAACAGGAAGGACGCTATGCGAATACTATTGGTTGAAGATGCGGTCTCTTTGAGGCGGCCGGTGGTGAAAGCCCTCAAGGCTTCCGGCTTTGCGGTCGATGAAACGGGCGACGGAGCGGAGGGCTACTGGATGGCCTGCGAGCATGAATATGATGTCATCCTGCTCGACATTATGCTGCCGGGCATGGACGGCCATGAAATCCTCAAAAAACTCCGCGCCGACGGCGACGAAACCCCCGTCCTGTTTCTTACGGCCAAAGACACCATCGAAGACCGGGTGACCGGCCTGCGGCTGGGAGCCGATGATTACCTGGTCAAATCGTTTGCCATCGAGGAACTCATCGCACGTGTGGAAGCCCTCGGGCGGCGGCGCTATCAGAAAAGCACCCCGGTTTTAAAGGTGGCCGATCTCGAACTCGACTCCTCAGCCAAACGGGCCGTACGCGGCGGAACGGAACTCAAGCTGCCGGCCCAGCTTTTCAGCCTGCTTGAATTCCTCATGCTCCGCGCCGGCGAGGTGGTTTCGCGGACGGATATCGAAAAGCATATTTATGATGAACAGGCTAACCCCATGAGCAACGTGGTCGATACCGCCGTCTGCGCCCTGCGGCGTGCCATTAAGACGCCGGAATCGGATGCGCCGCTCATCCACACGCGGCGCGGCATGGGTTATGTCATTTCGGAGCCGGGAAAATGATCAGTATCCGCGCCCATCTGCTGGCCACGCTGCTGCCGGCCTTTGTATTCATCAGCGCAGCGGCAAGCTTCGGCTTTTACTTTTCCACCAAAGCCGAACTCGAGGCGCGGCAGGATAAACAGCTGGCCGGCATCGCGGTCGACCTGCGCTTCGCAACCCCGCCGGGCGGCGGCCGCGACGGAACCAGAAATCAATTTCAGGAACACGATTCAAAAAGACCGCGGGAAGATTTCAGGGAAACCCCCGGCCGTAAAACAGGCGGTTCCATGCGGTTTTCCGAAATGCTGCTCACAAACCTGCCCTCGAATGTCTATTGCGAAATCTGGGCGGGCGACCACGAGGTGCACCTGAAAACCGACAACCTGCAGGACAGCAGCATTACCCTGCCCGCAGAAATCGGGGATAATCCCGAGTTTTACGATACCGTCCTGGCGGACGGAACACCGCTGCGGGCCTGGGCCTCGCGCCTGCCGCTTTCACGCGACGCGCGCAGACCGCAGGTGATCCTCGCCGTCAGCCGCCTGGGGGTCGACGAAACACTGGCCCGGCTGGGCCGCAACCTGGTCGGCGGCGGCCTGGCCATCTGCCTGCTGCTCAGCCTGCTGCTGATTTTCACCCTGCGCATCACCCTGCGTCCCCTGCAGAAACTGGGCGAACAGGCCGCCGCCATGGATGCCGAATCGCTTCATGAACGCTTCCCCGAAAAAAGCGCACCGGCCGATATTCGGCCGATTGTCGAGCGGCTGAACAGCCTCATGGCCAAACTTGAAGAAAGCTTTGCGCGCGAACGGCGCTTCAGCGGCGATCTGGCCCACGAGCTGCGCACGCCGCTCGCCGCCATACGCACCACCAGCGAAGTCGCCGTTAAATGGCCCGACCAGGCCTCGGCCGAGGATTTTAAAGAGATCCTTCAAATCGCCTCCGGCCTTCAGCAGACGCTCGACAGCCTGCTGCTGCTCGCCCGCATGGAATCGGCCGCGGAAAAACAGAATCCGGAAACCGTTTCCAGCGCAGCCCTGGTGGAGGAATGCATCGCCCTTCATGCCGCACGGGCTGCAGAGCGGCAGATTCAGCTGGAAGCCGACCTGGCGACCGGAGCCGCGCTCCAGACCGACCCGCGCATGCTGCGCATCATCATCAGCAACCTCATCGGCAACGCCGTGGAATACGCACCGGAAGGCAGCACCGTCTTCCTCAAAACAACCGGCAGCCAAACGATTTTCCAATGCCGGAACGATGCCCCCGAACTTTCCGCAGAAGACACCGCGCACCTCTTTGAACGAATGTGGCGCAAAGACGGCGCCCGAACCGAATCCGGTCACGCAGGACTCGGACTCTCCATTGCCAGGGCCTGTGCCGATGCGCTGGGTTTAGACCTCTCTGCGGCCCTGAATGAGCACCGGCAGCTATACATCACCCTGCATTCTTAGTACGCATCCTCCATTGACCGGAATGGCCATAAAGAATTACGATACAAATTCAATTTTATGGAGGATGCATCATGGTGGTTTCATTAAAGCTTATTCGTAAAATCGGCAGAATGCTGCGCGGCGGTGCGGGCCGGAAAGAGATTTTTCTCGGGGCGTTTCTGGGTGTACTCATCGGCTTTAACCCGACGCTGAGCCTGACGCTGCTGCTGGCGGTCCTGGTTACCCTGCTGCTCAACGCCAACATCGGCTTCACGCTGCTTGGCGCCGCGGTCGGCAAGCTCTCCGGCCTGGCCCTTTCGGTGGTCACCTTCCATACCGGCTTTTTCATCATCCACAGCATGGGGCTGGAGGGCGTGTTCACCAAGCTGGTCAACACACCGGTGCTGGCCCTGATGGACCTGAACGTCTACTCCATGATCGGCAGCCTGCCGTTCGCGATTATCGTCGGGATCCTCTTCGGTAAAATCATGTCGGCCGTCGTCACGAAGGTCCGCGAACAGATGGTTAAAGCCGCCGCACACGAAAAGGTCGGCAAAGCGGTCGGCAATAAATTTTCGCGGTTCCTCATGTGGCTTGCCTTCGGCAAACAGAAGATCTCCACGGCTGACGTGCTCACGAAACAGTCGCCGCTGTTCCGCAAGTCGGGGATCATCCTGGTGGCCGTCGTCCTGGCCGTCAGCCTGCTGATGGACCTGCTGTTCGCGAATATGCTCATCAAGAAGGGCATCCAGGCCGCCATTGTGAAACAGACCGGGGCCCAGGTGGACATCGACAAGGTGCACTTCACCATCGGCGGCGGCAAAGTCGGCATCGAAAACCTGCAGGTCACCGATCCGGAAAAACCGACCCACAACCTGCTGCAGATTCACCAGATGGTCGCGGATCTCAGCGTCAGCGACCTCCTGCGCCGCACCTACACGATCGACCTGCTCGCCGGCTCCATCCTCCAATTCGACGTTGAACGCGAAACGCCCGGAGCAATCTACGCGGATCAGCAGGAGAAGAACGCGCAGGAAGAAGCCGAAAAAGCCGCTGCAGAAGAGGCCGACGGCAAAACGCTCGACGACTACCTGGCGCAGGCCGAAAAGTGGAAAGGCTGGGGCGAAAAGATTTACGAATACCTCAAAAAGGCCGGCGATGTGTATACCGGCGAGGCCTATGCCAAAGAGAAGCCGAAGGCCGACAAGCAGGCCGCGGTGGCGGAAGCCGATAAGGTGGGCTATCGCAAGGCCGATGCCGACCTCACGGCCGACCGCGCGAAGCTCACCATCCGTAAAATTGAGATCGACCAGGTCGAGCTCGGCTCCGGTTATCCCGTCCAGATGTTCGAAGGCACCGAGCTCTCCAGCCACCCGGGGCTCAATGCCCAGCCGACCCGGCTGCGCCTGACGCCGGAAGACGGCTCCGACCCCATGGCCGAAATCACCCTGCATTTTGAAGCGCCCAACCTGATGCATACCCTCAAGGCCAACGTGAAAGGCATCGATGCGGCCGATGCGGTCAAGGTCGGCGATACGCTCAAGATTGAGGAAGCCAAGGCCGACATTTCAGTCGACGGCACCTTTTCCGCCGACAGCCTCGACCTGCCGTTTTCGCTGCTCGTCCGCGACCTGAAAACGGATAACGAGGTACTCAACAGCCTCGGCAAACTTGAAATTCCCGGCAAGCTCTACGGCTCCCTGCTGCTGCCGCGCGTGAAGATCGAACTAGGCGATAACCTGAAAGAGGCCGCCGTCGAAGCCGCCAAAACAAAAGCCAAGGAAGAGGCGAAGAAGGAAGCTGAAAAACAGCTCAACAAAGCCCTCGAATCCGACGAAGCCCAGGACATCAAAAACAAAATCAAGGGCCTGTTTTAGGCGATGCCCAACGCTGTTTACATCGCGACCAGTCTGGACGGCTATATTGCCGGGCCCGACGGGGAGCTGGACTGGCTGATGCAGTTTCCGAATCCGGAGCAGTCGGATTTCGGTTTCGGCAAATTCATCCGGAAAATGGATGCGCTGGTGATGGGCCGCAAAACCTTTGAAAAGGTGCTGTCGTTCGATACCTGGCCCTATCCGCTGCCCGTATTTGTGCTCTCCTCCACACTCACCGCAATCCCGCAGCACCTCGAAGGCAAAGCGGAGCTGGTGAACGGGGACCTGCACGCTATTGTGAACGACCTCAACGACCGCTGGTTCAAAAACCTCTACCTCGACGGCGGGCAGACCGTGCAAAGCTTTATGCGCAAGGGCCTCGTGGACGAGCTGATTATTTCCCGCATCCCGATCGTGCTCGGCGGCGGCATTCCGCTCTTCGGTGCGCTCGACGAAGCGCAGCGCTTTGAACTCGTCAAAAACGAAGCCTTCAAAAACGGCATTGTGAAAACCCACTACAGGCGCAGCCGATGACCCGCCTGGAACAATCGCGCAACGCCTGGGGCACCCCGGAATTTGAAGCGGTCTTCAAAGCCGAACTTCCAACCCTGGGAAATGCCCTGCCCCTGCAGGAAGGTTTGGCCGCCGGCAGCTTTGCGGTTGAAGACTCCGTCGAGGTGATGGTGATCCGCCAGACGGCCGACGCAGCGTTTATCCGGGTAAAGGCGGGCCTCTTTTATCAGTCCTTAACGCCGGGCTGCGCGTGCGCCGGCGACCCCACGGTCGAAAGCGGGCAGAACGAGCACGTCGACGTGCTCGTTACGATCAGCCGGAAAACCGCCGAAGCGGTTTTCCAATGCCTGGACGTTTAGAGGCCGCACTGCTGCAGGACATCTGAATGATGCGTCAGCCGGATCGCGCTGAAATCCTCCACTTCGGCCGCAACGCTGAAGGTCGGCCGCTGGGCACTGTTCCGTGAAAACAGATTCGTATTGGTCTCGGCCTGCACGGCTTTCAGCACGCCGCCGTCCTCATCGACAAACTCCACATCCACATGCCCCACGCGGGTCGTCACCGGGATCCGGGGAACGAGCGATCCATGCACCGTTACTTCAGCCCCGGCTTCATCCACATGCACTTTCGTGATGAGCACGTCTTTGCTCGATTGAACCTGCAGGTCCGCTCCGTCCGGTTTAACGGTCGCGCAGCCGGCGAGTAAAAGCGCGGCGGCGCCGGTGAGTGTCATTCTAACTTTCATTTTGTTTCTCCAGTTTCAGCTCCACCTTTTCATAGATGGCGGGCAGTACAAACAGGGTCAGGAAGGTGGAGGTGGTCAGCCCGAAAACGACCACCGCGGCCAGCGGCCGCTGCACCTCGGCCCCGGCGCCCTGCGAAAGCAGCAGCGGCGTCAGCCCCAGCAGCGTGGTCAATGTGGTCATGATGACCGGACGGAAACGAACCAGGCTTCCGTTCACCACGGCGTCGTGAATCCCCTGCCCCTCTTTGCGCAGGTCGTTGAAATCGGTCAGCAGCACCATGGCATCCTGCATGGCGATACCAAACAACGCGATGAATCCGATCGAGGCCGGTACGGACAGATACTGTCCGGTTATCCAGAGCCCGATGACGCCGCCGATCAGCGCCATGGGCACACAGAGGATAATCATTGCGGCATGGCGTACGGAATGGAAGGTGATCCACAGCAGCACAAAAATAAGTCCCAGCACGGCCGGAACAATATAACCCAGGCGCCGCATGGCCCGGCGCTGCTGTTCAAACTGGCCGCCGTATTCAATGAAAACGCCGGAGGGCAGATCCACCTTTTCGGCAACGGTCGTCTTGATATCCTTAAGCACTTCGCTCAACGCGCGTTCACGGATATTACCCTGCACAATCCAGCGGCGCTGATTCTGCTCGCGGTTGATCTGCAGCGGACCTTCCACGGCCCGGATTTCCGCCAGCTGGTCCAGCCGCAGCAGCGCCCCGTCATCGGAACGGATAAAGAGCTCGGTCAGCTGTTCCGGGGTCGAGCGGAATTGCGGGGCCAGCCGGATATGGATGCCGTAGCGCCGCGTATTGCGGTAGAGGGTACTGATGACCTCGCCGCCCACGGCGGATTCCACCAGCTCGAGGACCTTTTCGCCGAGCACGCCGTAGCGGGCCAGCGCATCGTGATCCAGCACCACCTGAAACTGCGGCTGCCCGAAACTCTGCTCAACCGACAGGTCAACCAGCCCGTCAATGCCTTCGAGGGCCGTGCGCATGGAATCGGCCGCGGCGCGGATCTCATCGAGATCTTCCCCGTATACCTTAATCGCCAGCTGCGCCCGCGTGCCCGACAGCATTTCGTCGAAGAGGTGCTGGATCGGCTGGGAAAAATTGACCTGCATACCCGGATAGCCCTTCAGCCGCCCGCGCAATTCGTCCACTATCCGTTCCTTGTCCCGCGGATCGTCCAGCTCCACATGAATCGAGGCAAAGTTGACCGGATGCGGATGGCCGCCGGCTTCCGGGCGGCCGATCATGGCCACGGCCTCGCGAACCCCCTCCACCTGCATGAGCTCGCCATTCACCCGCTGTATCGTTTTTTCCGCCTCATCCAGCGCAATCGAGGGGGCCATGCTGACATCGATGCTGATGGTGCCCTCATCGAGCACCGGAATAAATTCCGTCCCGATCCGCTGCAGGAAAAAGCCCGAAGCCGCCAGCACAACAGCCAGCAGGGCAAAGACCAGGATTTTCGCTTTGAGCGCGCGGCCCAGCACGCTGCGGTAGCCGTTTTTCAGGGCCTGGAAAAACTTCGATTCCTTGTAGGGCTTTTCGTTCAGGAACCAGCTGGCCAGCACCGGGGCCACGGCCAGCGCAAAGACGATGGAACCGCCGAGCGCCAGCATGACCGTATAGGCCAGCGGCTTGAACATTTTGCCTTCGGTCGCCTCCAGCGTGAGGATCGGCAGGAATACAACAATCACAATCATGATCGCAAAAGCAATCGGCCGCCCGACTTCCCGGGTTGCGTCGTGAATCAGTTTCAACCGATCTTCAACACAAAGGCGCTGAGAGCGCGAAGTTTCGCAACGTTCTTTCTCTGCGGGGCTTTGCGCCTTTGCGTTTAAGGTGTTCAGGCCCAGGAAGCGGTGGATATTTTCGGTGACCACAATAGAGCCGTCGACCAGCATACCCAGGGCAACGGCAATTCCGCCGAGCGACATCAGATTGGCCGAAATACCGAAATGGTTCATGCCGATAATCGCCACGAGCGCACAAAACGGCATGGCCAGCGCCACAATCGACGCCGCGCGGAAACAGCCGAGAAAGGCAAACAGGACCAGCAGCACGAGCACCATGCCCTGCAGCAGCGCGGAGGTCACCGTACGCGTTGAATTGGAGACCAGGTCGGCCT
>JBFHGU010000009.1:0-75476 GCA_041582935.1 Pontiella sp. | reverse complement strand
GAGGAAAACCTCCCGATCCTGCTGCCGACCGACGTTGAATTTAAGGCCGAGGGCGAATCGCCGCTCAAATCGAGCGAAAGCTTCATGAACTGCGCCTGCCCGAAGTGCGGCAAACCGGCGCGCCGCGAATCGGACACCATGGACACGTTCGTCGACTCCTCCTGGTATTACCTGCGCTATCTCAGCGCCCGGGATGCCGGTCAGGCGGTGAATACTGACATTGCCAACAAGTGGATGCCGGTCGACCAGTATATCGGCGGTATTGAGCACGCGATTCTCCACCTGCTCTACGCCCGCTTCTTCACCAAAGCGATCAAGGATCTCGGCCTGATCGATTTTGAAGAGCCGTTTAAACACCTCTTTACGCAGGGCATGATCTGCAAAAAAGGCCCCGACGGAAACCTGTATAAAATGTCCAAATCCAAGGGCAACGTGGTCTCCCCGGAAGAACTGCTCAAAAAATACGGCGCCGATACCGTGCGCCTCTACACATTGTTCATCGGCCCGCCGGAAAAAGAAGCTGAATGGCAGGATTCCGGTGTGGAAGGGGCCTACCGCTTCCTCAAGCGCATCTGGCGCCGAGTTTCGGAAAACCTCGACCTGCTCAAATCCGTTGAAGGCAAAGAGCCGGTGATCGGCGAGATGGCTGATGCCGAGCGCGACCTCTACCGTAAAACCAACGAAGTGATCCAGCAGATCACCCGCGGCCTCGACGGTGCGTTTACCTTCAACACCGCGATCGCGGCGATTATGGAGCTGATGAATGCCGTCGATCACCTGAAGATTTCCGACGATTCCTCCGAATCGGCCAAGATTGTTTTCCGCGACGCCATTGAAAACGTAATCCTGCTGATCTCGCCCTTCGCGCCGCACATTGCCGAAGAGCTGTGGATCGAGCTCGGACACGATGCCGGCATCATGAATGCCGACTGGCCGGCCGTGAACGAAGAAGCCCTCAAGCGCGACGAAATTGAGCTCGTCGTTCAGGTAAACGGAAAAACGCGCGACAAAATCACCGTTGCTTCCGAAGCCTCCAAAGAAGAGATCGAAGCCTCCGCTAAAGGCTCTGAAAAGGTTCAGCCGTGGTTAGAAGGCAAAACAATCCGCAAAGTCATCGTCGTCCCCGGCCGCCTGGTGAACATCGCGGTTTCGTAAGGAGGAGCTATTGGGGTCAGAACGCTTTTTTCGGTGCCCTTTTTAGGTATGACGAGAAAAGCGTCTTGACCCCTCTTCCCGCTTACTTCCCATTAATAGGGCACGGACCAAGCGAAGCAATGTAGCCTCATTTGAAAGAGCCCTGACGCACGGGTTCTTCTTTTAATTTCCCGATTCTAGCGCTTGGCGATATGCGTTGTCCGCAAACGGCGGCGATGCCTGGCAGGAATCGCGAAGACCTCAAATCCATCCGGCAGGGTGTCTTCCATCCATACAGCCAACCAAGGTGCTTTATCTTGATATTTTCCATCCGTCTTCTCATCAGCTCTCGCAAGCGAGACCACTCCCTCCCCGAGCAATTTCTGAGTTAACATCCGCGCGTCGAACGCGGCTGTCGATCAGGCTACATCCCCAAACCGCAAGTTCATCACCCCGAAAGATGGGTTCGTAACCCCGAAAGATGGGTTCGTAACCCCGAAAGACGGGGTCGTCAATGCGCTGTATATATTATCACCATTGTCATATATAAGAAAGATCCGTAACCGCAATGGCGATACGGCAGAAAAAAGAATAAACGAACAGAAACGCACAAAGGAGAAACATGAAAAAAAAAGCCCTAATCGCAATTATAATCGGCGGACTTTCCGCATGCGCTCAGGCCTCTATCGTTACACTGAGTATGTCGGGAACGGGTTCAGGGTCGCTGGATGGAGTCGGGTTCACGGACAAAACCTTCACTTGGGACATTTCTTATGACAGCGAGTCAATCAATTCAAATTGGGGATCGGCACAACCGATATTTACTAACCTTTTCTCCTCGGTAATTTCGCTTCAAGACGAAACGGATCCCATCAACATCACGCAGGATCACGGTGTGTGGGTATATAACACAACGGCGCTTAGGTTTGCTCCAATAAATATGTCGGGCAACTCCGCAGCAGGGAACATTCTGACCGTGTCTGATACCTCAATGCCCGGCTGGGATGGAACCTCGGATTACTCACAGGCCGGAGGAATTGATGCAGCATTTAATCAATTTTATAACATTACCACCGATCAAGGTACACTGGAACTGTCGTCCGGCACGCTCGACAGCGTAAATGCCGCAATTCCCGAACCTGCAACTATCGGACTGATAGGGCTTTTCGGTGGAGGAATCTTAGCTATTCGTCGCTTATTTTTGATCTGACCGAAGAGCAGGATCGTATCCAAAGGCGGAAAAAGGCGATATTTTAAGCGTCCTTTAGCTGTTTTTTCTTGATACGGCGTCACTTCCGATTAGGGCACCTGTCTGGTGCCCTAATCGGAAATTGTGTTGGCTGTTGTCACAGTGCGGCTGTTTCTGAAAAGGAAGCGGGAGGTTTATCTCATAGATCTTCTGGATCATGCTGCGCCATTGATCCGCGCGGATTTTGGCAACAGGCGAAAGTGCCAGCCCGTGATTTGCAGCATTATAAATTGCATCCCTCTTGCGGTGTGACAGCTTTTCGCTATTCCAAGGGCGATTCGTCAGGGAAACGGTTTCCAGTCCCGCAATCTAGTGATCCAGTCGAAATAGAAAAAGACGGCCCCTTTCACACGGCTCCACGAGCTGCCCGGCCGTCTTGCCTCGCACCGAAGAAATTCTTCTGTGCAGCGCATAACGCCCCTTTCCACCGCAATAGCTTCAAAACACATTACTGGATTACGGGACCGGTAACTGTGATGAATGAAATAGAATCCAATGGGTTATTGAACTCATGGTTTGATACAGGGATTTTCACTGGAGACGTGGCGCATACTTTCAAAAGCAATTTAGATGACGGTTGCGGTTTTGTATGGTTGGTGCTGCGCACCGCAAAATCCGGCAAGAACGCTCTGCTGGAATGGCCTGGCAAAAGATATGGATACCTCCAGTGTTAGATCAACTCTACCGGCACTGCGGCTGCATGGGGTATGTTCTGAGTGCTGAAGACGACAAATTCGCGATCACCTGGTAATCCGTTGATGGCCAACGCTGCTGGGTGAGTACCAGCACCAGCCTAATCTGTCAGTCTAATGAGGGAACATTGCAATCCGGCATCATCGGTCTTTGGGATGAAACCTTCTACACGACTACGGTTAAGGCATAGGTGCTGTTCGAACCTGGTGTCGACGGCACCTTTTTGGGTGTGGGGTATCAGCGGCTCTTGTGCACGACCTTTTGTTAACAGAATGATTTATTTCGGGATGTGGTTTAAGTGGTGACTTTGCTGTTCATTGAATCTTTTCTCTAAGATTTATGCGTATTGTTCGTCGTGCTGGATGGTGAAGAATTTGAATTAAACAAGGTAACTAGAATGTCTATGGGTTACTATATTCCATTCATGTACAAATGAATTGTAAACTATGCGTAATAGCTCAGCTCGTCTTAGGGGGGGCTGGGCGCTGGTAATGAAAAGGAGAATAAATGAAGAAAAGTATACTGGTAGGGGCAGCTGTGTTGGCTGCAGGAACTACATTCGCCCAAAACTGGGTGTGGACGGGAGCGGTTGACCAGAATGACTTCACCAATGGCGGAAACTGGACAACGAACGGGATTGCCGCAGCGGCAGCTCCGACCAGCAGTAATGCTACCCAGTTTGATGTGGATTCTTCCGGTTCATATGCCGTCTATAATAACGACTCGGTAACAATGACGGTGAATGCTATTTACGTTGGTCAGAGTGCTGATGGCCGTTTGGACGTAACTGCCGGGACATTTCAGGGCAGCGGTCAGAGAGGTCGTTATAAATGGGGCATTGGTCATACAGGAACTGTTAATATTTCAGGTACGGGTATGATTGATTCCGGCGGAGGTGTTCATCTGGGAACTTCCAGCGGTACCGGTATTCTAACCATCAGTGAAAGCGGTACTCTCTCTGTCGGTCGCGGCAATAATGATACGGATGGAACGTCCTCCAGCCTGATTATGGGGGATGGCTCCGGAGCGAGCGGTTCGCTGACCATCGGCGATAGCGGAACACTGAGTTTAGGTTTCGGTGCCCGACTCGGGAATAACGGCGGTAGTGCTGAATTTTCGATCCTGGGAGGCGGAGCTACCATTAATCTTGGAACAAGAAGCGCTGATGTGGGAACCTGGTATCAGGAAGATACTGGTGTATTGAGTGCTTATGTCGGCGAAGACGGTCTGTTGTCTACCATTAATCTGCAGGATTCTAGTGACGCAACTGAGTTGCAGACGATTACGTTTGAGGCTGGTTCTGTTCTTGATCTGGGTTTCATGGGGACTGAAGTGGATGGGGAATGGACGTTGATGCAGTTTGAGGATGACGCCGTTGTGACCGACAATGGCTTGACCCTATCCGATGCAGCCGCGGCGGCAGGCTGGACGTTTGAATTTAAAGATACCGATGCCAGCGGCGGTGTTGATGCGATGGTCGTTGCTATTCCGGAACCGGTGACCCTGGGTATGGTTGCTCTGTTCGGTGGCGGACTACTCTTCATTCGCCGCCGTTTCTCGATCTAACCCTGCTTCTGTTAGGTCTATAGCCGCGATTTTCCATCATGGGAATCGCGGTTTTTTATGCCTAATAAGCGATGATAAGTTTTCCTGTTATTTTGCAGGCTGGACTGAAATACCCTTCTTAACGGGATGATTTTTCGATGTTATTCCCAAACAACAAAACATTAACTACGCGCTCTGCTGGTCTGAAATTCAACCGCAGGTCTGGGTTGATTTCTTTAGGGGGGCTCTTCCTGATGGGGTATTGGGGGCTTCATCATAATAAAAAAAAGAGCCTGATACTACGTTTTGAAGTGGTTAGTGGTGAATTTAAAAACCTTCCTCCTGCGCTGTTGAGCCGTCTACAGTCAACCGGATTTCTGCAGCGTCTCGATGAAAGTGACTGGTTGAATGCATATGAAATACTGCATCGGGAAAACCTGATCGCAGAATTAGCGCAGGTGGATCGTCTTTTTGTAAATGAGTTAACGCGTAACCTGGCGGATGTCCACCAGTTGATTTCAAGTATGCCCTTTCAAAGCAGGGAATTGCTGTATTCGGCTTATGGTACGTTGTTTTTTTATTTTGATGATGCCGTAACCCAGGATTATTTGGGGAGTCTGACCGATCCCGTAAGCCGAAAAATGGCGGTGGATTCACTGAAGCAGTCATCTGTAAATGCTGATACGTGGCGAAGCTTGGAGAGGTATCAGGAATACTGTCGTCTTGCTGATTATTTCAAATCTCTGGAATGTCGAAATACCCGTTTTCAACAAGGGGTGCCGACAGCACTAAGCCCTAATGCCAGAATTTTTCTTTGCCAAGGCCACAATAACGCACTGTTTTTTTGGATCAAAGGCTTACTGGACGATGCATTCGGGGATGACGTCAAAAAAGAGTTTGTGAGCGGGCAGGCCAGACCGGAGATTACGCTCGTTCATTTTGATTCGCATGGCGATATATACGATGCTTCACTCCAGCAGAGCTTATACATGTTGTTTTCGCTGAAAGAACTGAATGTTTCTGATAACAGGAGGGTTGAAAAGGCGCTGGATGATCTGGCGGCCGGCGTACAGGACATCTCTATTGACAGTTTCATTGTTCCGGCTGCTATTGCTGGAATCATCGGCGGCATTTATTGGGTCGTTCCGCGGTTGGATAAAAATTATGTTGATTGCATTCTGCGGACCTATTCCGGACGGGTGAAGGTTGTTCGTAATGCCCGGAATGCCGTCACACATATGACAATTAACGTACTTGATTACAATACGGACAATGTGCGGCGGAAGATGTCAGTGACAGTGGTGGATGCAGCGGGACTTCCGCACCTGAAAGACCGTTCAACTATACTGGATATTGATGAAGATTATTTTGGTGCCCGTCATCCGAAGGGGCAGCCGGATTTGATTCAGTTTTATCCAGATGATGATGTTTTCGAGGAGTTGATGGAGGAGGCCATGAGGGCGGTCAGGCAAAAGTTAAGGCCGAGTTTGGTTACTATAGCCCAATCTCCGGAATTTACATTTAAAGGGCGAGAGCGGGGAATTACTGAGCGTCTGCTGCAAACGTTACAGAAATGACCTGCTTAAACAGCTCTGCCGCATCGCCCGCGGACTCTTCCTGCGCGGCGGATGTGCTTGCGGCCATCACGGCCGGAGCTGCCGGTTTCTGCTTAAATCCGCGACCCGCGCTCAAATTGTCGATGCTATACGGCTCGTCATGGAACCGGGGGCGCCGATTGATCCTCCATGTTGCGCGGTATATCCTGAAAACGATACAGGGCCGGGGAAAAAGGCTGCACAGACGATCGTCCTCTCTCTGAACGGCAAACCGAAGTTCTGCGGCTGCTGGGGGAAGGGGTGGTTGAAAAACGATCGCCAATCGTCTCCGTATCAGCGCTCATACGGTGGAAAACCATGTCCGTCATATCTACGAAAAACCGCATGTGCCCAACGCCCCGCCGTGATTTCCAAAGCGTTTAGAGCCGGGATTCTTTCCCGGGCCGATGTTTGAGCAGTTTAGTTTTCGCGAACAGGAATTTTTGATCTGCGCCTTTGGCGGCGGCATGGCGTGATCATGCCAAAGACAGGCTTTCATTTTCCGGCACCATTGTTACACTTGCGGAGTAAACGGCAGTCTTATGAGGCAGTTAAGGCAAAAAAGGAAAGGAACTGGGATGAAAAATAGAGCGGTATTATGTGGGCTGCTTGCCAGCGCCATCGGTGTACAGGCCTCTGTCACCTCCACGGTTGATGAGCTCGTGATGGTCTCCTTCGATCAGGACAGCACGAACAGTGTCGGCACAGTCAACACAGGATTGACCACGTATGATTTTGCGGTGCGTGAACGTTCCAACGCCGGGCAGAGCGACCGGCGTATCGTGAGTTATATCAAGTTTGACCTGAGCGGCCTGACAACGGAGTTTGTGAACAGCGATGGATTTACCTCTATCCTGACGCTGGATTATTCCGATCAGTTGAACACGGCCAATTCGGCTGCGGTTCGGGCGGATCAGGTGGCGGGAACGAATACCTGGAGTGACGCGCCTGGCAGTTATCCGCTGGCGTCGTGGTATACGCCGAGCCAGACCGGTACCGGTATCCTTGTCCTCTCCAATGTGGCCACTCAGGATCCCGCCGCCGCCGCAGATGAAGTGGTATTAGACATCACCGGCTGGGTACAGGATTGGGTGAACGGGACCGTCCCCAACAATGGGCTGGCCTTTTTTATTCCTACGCTGACTGCGCAGGCCGCCGGGTTTACGGTGACCTCCCTGATCAGTGAGCAGATCGGGATTGAGGTTGAATTTACAGGGGCTGTGGACAGCGATTGGTCCAATGGCGCCAACTGGGAGACGGGAATGTATCCTGCGGCGAACGAGGTTGCCGTGCTGAACAGCACTGCAGTTCTTTCCAATAGTGTTGCCGACAATATTCTTTCGGTCAAAATCGGGGTCGACGCTGCGGGGACATTGAACCTGCAATCGGGCTCAGCCCTGCAGGCCACGGCTGCCGGCGACTGGGGCTCTCAGGTTGGCTGCAGTTCCAATCAGACCGGTGTGATTAACCAGACCGGCGGCAGTAATGAAATTAACTATCTTGAAATCGGGGCCGGCGGCAGCGGCCTCGTTGATCTTTCCGGGGGCCGGTTGATACTTCCCGGCAGCAGCGGCGACTATTCAGTTTTTCTGGGTACAGATGTTGAGGCGGCGGCTTCCGGAGGGGATGGAACCATCGAAATCAGCGGAGGAACACTCATGACTGATTCCGGCATTTACCTGGGCAGGACCGATGGTTCAGGAACGGGAACGTTCAGTGTGCAGGGCGCAGGTGCGGATGAAATCATGATCGGAACCGGCAGGGATGGTTCCTGGGTACAGAATTCGAACTCGGTCCTTCGGGCGGGTATTTCCACGAATGGGATTACGCCCATCCTTATCGCGGACACGGCTGATGATACGTCGCCTCTGGCGGTATTTGCTCCGGGCTCTATGCTGCATGTTGAATTTATCGACGGCGCCATGGAGGCCGGCTCCTGGGCGGTCATGGTGTCTGAAGGAACAATGAGTGACTTCGGGATGGTCTTTGATCCTGCCATGGGATCGGCGACCAATGACTGGGGCTTCAGAGTAATCGATGCTACGCTTTATGTTGGTTATGGCCTCGGATGGTCCGCCGGTGGTGAATATGTGACGGGGCAGTCGACGCTGATTGATGCCACGTTCAATGGTATTGATGATGGTGTGAACGAGAGTTTCAGCCTGGTGGACAATAATCTGGAAGGGGGAATTTATACGTGGAGCAATGCCTCCGGCGAAGCTGCCATGACGTTCACCGACAGCCAGCCCGGAACCGTGGGATGTGTGAGTGATGCGGCCATCAGCGGTGCCGCCTACAACAGCTTAACGACGACGTTTACCATCGACGACATTATCGACGATGGCGGTGGTCCGGCCTACAACGGCCATTGGATTGGCCTGATCGGTAATAACAGCAACCTGTGGAACAATGCCGAGGCTCCCGGCGGAGCTGATGGCTGGGCAGTCGGCATTCGTTTCCTGGGCGGATCTGTTACCTTTGTTTATGATAATACAAATGGAAATGAAGTGGTGATTGGATCGCTGGGAACCTATACCGCGGAAAGCCTGCTGGATGGGTATACCGCCAAGATGATCATGAATACCAACGGTTGGTCGGTCGCGGTGAATAGTATAGACACAACGATCGGTGGTTCAGGCGGATGGCCGGCTGATTTCGATTATGCTTACATCGGGGCCGATCCGGACCTTTTCGCTTCCATGTTTTATCAGGGGAATGTGTCCAATGCGGTGATTGACATCACTTCTATTTCTGTTGCCGGCATCATTGCGGAAGGGGATAACGACGGCGACGGAATTCCGAACAGCTATGAATCCATCTATGGTCTTGATCCGGAGGATCCAACCGACCGCGATGAGGACCTGGATGGCGACGGCATGACAAATTATGAAGAATATGTCGCCGGCACAGCAGCGAACGATGCGGGCTCCTTGTTGAAATTCACCGCTGCCGAGGTGCTGGATGACGGTGGTTTTGTCATTACCTGGCAGTCCGTTGAAGGTAAGAGCTACAGCGTGATCACCAATACCAGTCTCTTCTTTTCGGAGGATGGGATTACGGCCTCCAACCTGATTGGGCTGGCTGATGAAACCTCATACACCTCCACGGTCAGCGGCGCGGCTGCGGTGTTTTATGAAGTTACTGTAGAAGAATAATTCGAGCTGCTCATCCCGCTGTTCCTCTGCATTCTGTGCGGCGGGCGGCGGGTTTTTTTATTTTAGGCGGTCTCCGGCAGGTTTTTTTAAATCCGCCGTGAGGGCAAAGGGTCGGCCCCGAAGATCACCTAGGTTAAGGCGGTTGGCAGTTGTAGGGCGGAAACCGTTGAGGACCTTCCCGCCGCAGCCCGCCAGCAGTGCGCGTCCGCGCGCTCATCCGGCGGCTGGGCGTTTAGAGAAGAGGCAGAGGCGTCGTGTTGCTTTCAGGAAGAGGCGTTTATGCGGGCATCAGGTGAATTATAAAAAATTTGCCATTTGCCTAATGCCGCTATATTTCGGATTCTCCCCGTCACGATTTGGCTGCCCGGCTGCGTAATGCCGGGAGAGGATTGGAAGGAAATGATATGCCGATAAAAATTCAGGATGGACTCCCGGCTGCGGATGTTCTGAACCAGGAGAATATTTTCGTCATGACGGAATCCCGGGCGGTGACCCAGGATATCCGGCCGCTGAAGATTGTGATCCTCAATCTGATGCCGATCAAAAAAACAACGGAAGTGCATCTGCTGCGCCTGCTGTCGAATTCGGCCCTGCAGGTCGAAGTCGACCTGATCCGCACGGCCACCTATGAGCCGAAGAATACAGCGCCGGAACACCTTTCGACCTTCTATAAAACCTTCGACGACATCAAAGCGAATAAGTACGACGGGATGATCATTACCGGCGCGCCGGTGGAGACGATGGATTTCGAGCATGTGCAGTACTGGGACGAGATCCGCGAAATCCTTGACTGGACGAAGAACCATGTGACCTCGACGCTGCATATCTGCTGGGGTGCGCAGGCCGGCCTTTACCATCATTACGGCATTCCGAAATACGGAGTGGAAAACAAGATTTCCGGCGTGTTTGAGCATACGGTCCGAACCACGACGGAGCCGATCATCCGCGGTTTCGACGACCGGTTTCTCGCGCCGCATTCCCGGCATACGGAAGTGCGCGGCGAAGATATTGAGCAGGTCAAGGAGCTCACAATCATTTCCGAGTCCGAGGAGGCGGGCATCTATATTGTGCTCGCCCGCGAGGGACGGCAGATTTTTGTGACCGGCCATTCCGAATATGATCCGCTGACGCTGAAAGAGGAGTACGAGCGGGATTTGGCCAAAGGGATGAATCCGCTGGTTCCGGCCAACTATTTCCCGAACGACGATCCTTCCAAACTGCCGAAGGTCAGCTGGCGCTCCCATGCCCACCTGCTTTTTGCCAACTGGCTCAACTACTATGTCTACCAGATGACCCCGTTCAACCTGGACGATATCGACTGAGCTGCATCGAAAGCAGATTATTGCGGATCGCGGATCGGCGTTTCCTTGCCGGTGCGCTTTTCGGTTTCGACGCCGATGATCTGCGGGACGGCGCCGCCGGCGCGAATCACCAGGATAGAGTCGCCGATCATGAGGTCCAGTGCCCGCAGGTGATTGAGGTTGTGCAGGGTGGCGGATTCCACGACCGCGCCATTAAACTGTACCGGTTCAAAATAGGCAATCGGCGTGAGTTTTCCGCTGGATCCGGTGGACCATTCCACCCGCAGCAGCCGGGTTGAGATGGGCCGGGTTCTGTATTTCCGGGCAATGGCGCCGCGCGGATAAAGCGCGGTGGAACCCAGTTGCCGGAAGGCGGCGCGGTTATCGAGTTTAATGACCACTCCGTCGGCGGCAAAGGGATAGGCTGTGCGCTGCGGGTTCATTCGGTGAACCGTTCGGCAGACATCGGATCCTTTCACCGTTCTGCTTTCAATGACCGGCAGCCCGGCCTCTTTAATAAGCTGGAGCGCGGCGGTGTGGGTTTCGGGAACCTCATCTGCATCCAGCAGTTCGAAGATCCGGACCTGGATGCCGCGGCGCGCTATTTCGGCATGGTCCAGCAGGCGCAGTGTGCCGGCGGCCGTATTGCGCGGACTTTTCAGCGGTTCCTTTCCTTCGCATATCCTGCGTTTATTCAGTGCATCAAATGCGGCCAACGGCATGAAAACTTCGCCGCGCACGTAAAAATCCTCCGAGGCATTGTTCAGCTTAAGCGGGATGCATTCGGCGGCGGCCAAGGCGGCGGTGACGTTTTGACCGGTCTTGCCGTTTCCGCGCGTTGCGGCTTCCGCGAGCCGGCCGCCGCGGTAGCGGAGTACAATCGTAAGTCCGTCAATTTTCGGTTCAATGCAGTAGAGCTCGTTGGTTCCGCACTGTTCAACGAACCTGAGCAGGGCCTCATCGTCGTAGGCTTTTTTCAGGCTGCGTATCGGGGTTTGGTGTTCGACCGTTCGGGACGCATCATCCGGTTCCGCTCCGATGCAGGTATACGGCTCCAGATCGGGATATGCTGCAGCCAGTGCGGCATATTGTGCGCGCAGCGCATCATAGGCCTCATCGGCCATAATCGAGTCGTGCTGCTTAAAGTAGGCTTCGTCCGCCTGCTGCAGGATAGTCCGCAGGCGGTCGGCCTGCTCTTCTGCCGCGGGCGGGGCGGCCGCGGCGGCGAGGGCAATCAGAAGAACCGATAGGCATGCTGTCCGTCTCATCAGCGCATCGTAGCGCATTGCGGGCTTGCCATCCAAATGAAAGTCTTATCGGCATGAGCCGGCAGATGTCTTAGGCTCGTGCGGCCCGCAGCGCTTGGCGCGCGGCGCGGTCGACCAGCGTGAACAGTTGGTCGAGACCGCTTTTTTCGAGGCTTCTGCGGTGTCCTTTGATCTTGATGAAGGTGCAGTCAAACCGGTCGGTGATGCGGAAGAATTCGCGGTAGAGCGCGGCGTTATGGAGCGGTTGTCCGTCGGCGGAGCAGAAGTGCTGCTGCTCGAGGCGCGTTCTGCGTCCGGGCAGACCGATCAGGTTCTGGGAATCGGAATAGATGGTGATGCGGCACGGTTTTATGAGGGACAGCGCCCAGAGGAGGGTTTCAATCTCCAGCCGGGTGGAGGAGGTATTTTCAAAGCGTTTTACCAGCACCTCGTGCTGCCGGCCGGCCGCCGGCACGCCGGCTGTTTCTGCAATCAGGCAGGCTCCGTACCCGGTTTTTGACGGCGGGTGCACACTTCCATCGGTAAACAGCAGCATAAGAAATCCGTTTCATGAATGAGGATGAGCGGCCGATCGTGCCATTGATCAGCCGATTAAGCATCCGGAATCTGCGGTTTCGTAAAGATCGACTCAAAGGGTTCCGGCCGTATAGTTGCGGTTTCACGAAAGGATGGCAGATGATGGAATTCAAGGCGTTTCAGGTGCGGCAGGTTGATAAGAAGGTATTTGAGCGGTCGGTAGTGACCCGCCGCGCGGAGGAACTGCCGGCAGGCAGTCTGCTGGTGAAGGTGCATTATTCTTCGCTGAACTACAAAGACGCGCTGTCGGCCTCCGGTAATCCCGGCGTGACCCGCCGTTTTCCGCATACCCCGGGGATCGATGCCGCCGGCGAAGTCGTTTCGTGTACGGACGGCCGTTTTCAGCCGGGCGACGAAGTCATCGTGACCAGCTATGACCTGGGCATGGGCACCGACGGTGGATTCGGGCAGCTGATACGCGTTCCGAGTGCATGGGCGGTGCCGCTGCCGAGGGGGCTGAGCCTGAAGGAGAGCATGATGCTGGGTACCGCCGGGCTGACCGCGGCGATATCGGTGCAGGAACTGATGGCGGGCGGCGTGCAGCCCGAACAGGGGCCGGTGCTGGTGACCGGCGCAACCGGCGGCGTCGGCAGCCTGGCGGTTGCCATGCTCGCAAAGGCGGGATTTGAAGTGACGGCCGCCACCGGCAAGGCATCGGAAACAGATTACCTGAGAGGGCTTGGTGCTCACGAGGTGATCGACCGCAGCGCGGTGCTTGAGGGCAGCGAACGGCCGCTGATGAAACCGGTCTGGGCCGGTGCAGTCGATTGTGTCGGCGGCGGCACGCTGGCCGCCGCAATCAAGGCCGCGAAGTACGGCGCCTCAGTAACCTGCTGCGGCCTGGTTGAATCGGCGGATCTTCCGATAAATGTGTTTCCCTTTATCCTGCGCGGCGTGCGGCTGATCGGCATTGATTCCGCGGAATACCCGATGGAAAAACGGATGAAGGCCTGGCAGCGGCTTTCCGGAGAATGGAAACCGGATGCGCTGCCGGACATGGCGGAGGAAATCGGGCTGGCGCAGCTGGAAGAAAAAATTACGGGCATGCTCGGTGCCCGCCTGAAACGGCGCGTGCTGGTGAACCTGCAAAGCTGAAGCTTATAAAACCGTATTAAATTTGAACGCCGCCTTGTGTAAGCCGTTCCATTCAGTTTCAACCTTATTCACCTGAAGGGAGAAACTGATATGAAAAAATGTTTACTGCCGCTGCTGGTTCTCTGTGTGTCCGCCGCCTTGGCAGGCCGGGCCGCAGAAATCAAAGATCTGTCGTACGATCAGTACCTCTCCGGCTTCGCCTACCCGTTTGAGGTGCGCACCTTTGCCTTTGAATCGCAGGGCCGGCCGCTGAACATGGCCTATATGGTGTTGGAGGCCGGTGCGGAGCGGCCGTGGGTGACGCTGCTGCACGGTAAAAACTTTAACGGCGCCTACTGGGAACAGACCGCGCAGTTTCTGCAGGAGCAGGGTTTTAATGTCCTGATGCCCGACCAGCTCGGTTTTGGTAAATCGTCGAAGCCCACGGATTATCAGTATTCCTTCGCGGCGCTGGCTGCGAATACGAAAGCGCTGATGGAATCCCTGGGCATTCGGCAGTCCATTGTGGTCGGTCATTCCATGGGCGGTATGCTGGCTGCGCGCTTTGCGCTGCTGTATCCGGAACTGACTCAGAAGCTGGTGCTGGTAAATCCCATCGGGCTGGAAAACTACCTGGAGTTTGTGCAGTACAAAGACGTGAATTTTTTCTATGAGAGCGAGCTGAAGAAAACGGCCGAGGGCATCCGCAGCTACCAGCAGAAAAACTATTATGACGGGGCCTGGAACGCGCGCTATGAAGCCCTGACCTATCCGCTGGTCGGCTGGATCCAGGGGCCCGATCACGAAACCATCGCCCGCGTGAGCGCCTTAACCTACGACATGATTTTCACCCAGCCGGTGATCACGGAGTTTGCCGATCTCAAGGTGCCGACGGTCTTGATCCTGGGCACGCGCGACCGCACGGGACCGGGCCGTGGATGGAAACGCCCGGGGGTGGACCGCGAGCTCGGCCGCTATGACCGGTTCGGGGAACAGCTGAAAAAGCTGGTTCCCGACCTGGCGATTTATGAACTCAGCGGTCTTGGCCATCTGCCGCAGATTGAAGATTTTGAACGGTTTCGGCCGGTTTTCAAAGAAGCGCTGCAGCCCTGATCGGCGAGGCTGTTTCGAATGAATCGGCTTGCCGGGGAACGGCGGCGGCAGGTATCATCAAGCTATGCCATTAGCCCATTATTTGAGTCCCGGGCGGGTTTGCCTGCTGGAGAGCGAAACGGCGGAAACCGCCATTGAGGAGCTGGTCGGCCTGCTCTGCCGTACCGAGCCGAACCTCGACGCGGAAAAGGTGCTGGAGGCGGTGCTGGTTCGGGAACACGACGTGGGAACAAACGTCAGCAGCTGGCTGGCGCTGCCGCATGCGCATCTGCCCGGCATCGGTCAGCCGCTGATTGCGGCGGGGCTCAGCAGGCAGGGGATTGCCTGGGGGGCCGCCGCCGAGCGGAGCGTGAAGCTTGTTGTGCTGCTGATCGGCGATGACGCCGCGCCGGCCGAGTTTTTACATGTGCTGGCCATGCTGGCCCGAACCTTTCAGAGCCGGAAAATTCCGCGGGAAATACTCGCAGCCCGCTCCGGCAGGGAGCTCTACCAGGCCCTGCTCCGATGTACCGCTTCAAAAGGCGCTGCGGTCGATCCCGGCCGGCAGGCGGCGGCGGCGGCCGTCTATGAATCCGCCTGCCGCCTGGCGGCGGAAACCGGCGCCGGCTGCCTGCTGGTGATGACCGACCAGCCGGCGGGACTTGATTTTGCGGCGGACCACCCGGCACCGTGCAAAACCCTGCTGGTGACCAATCCGTGCAGCCGGCTCGATGCCCCGGATGTCCCGTTCGATCATCTGTTCGAGATTCCGCTCCGCGGCATCCTGCCGCGCCATGCGCTCGATTTTGCCCTGCTGCTGATGATTTCGCGCAGTTTACTCCGTCTCGACGACACCATCGTCTGTCTTTACGGCAGTTCCGATGCGGCGCGGCTCGATACGGTGCGCCTGCTGCATGCCGGCGAAGACCTGCGCGTGCCGCTCACGCTGCGCGAAGAGCTGGAATCCGGCATTATCGACTTTCAGGTGCTGCTGCGTATTTTCACTCTGGCTTCGGAACTGGCGCGGGAAGGGCGCGAAGGTAAACCGATCGGCACGCTGTTTGTCGTGGGGGATTACGAGCACGTCCAGAATCAGTGCCATCAAATGGTGATTAATCCTTTCAAGGGCTACAGTGACCCCGAAAAAAACATCCTCGATCCGAGCCTAGCGGAGACCGTCAAGGAGTTTGCCCATATCGACGGGGCATTCGTGATCCGCGGCGACGGGGTGATTATGTCGGCCGGCAGTTTTATCCGCGCGGAAGTTGTGGGCGAGCAGCTGCAGGGCGGCCTGGGGGCGCGGCACACCGCCGGCCAGGCGATCACCGCCTGCACCCGTGCGCTTTCGCTGGTGCTGTCGGAATCAACCGGCACGCTCACGCTCTATAAAAACGGCAGCTCCATGCTCTCGCTGAAACGCGGCAGCTGACCCCGGATCAATTCATGCCGGACGGCTTCTTTTCATAAACCCTTACTTGTGATAACTTAAAACTGTTGCAGCTGTCCACAAAGGAGGAAAAGATGCAGTTTGAGGGGATTGAAAACCTGCCGCGTGCTTTTGCATTGCTGGGGAGCGAACTTGCTGCCGTTCTAGTCATCTGCCTGCTGCTGGGCCTGACGGCCCGTGTGCTGTTAGGCCGCCTGGGTTTGATTCCGCGCATGCGGCCGCAGCAGCAGCGCCTCCTGCAGGCGCGGCGGCAGATCAGCCTGGCCCTGGTCTTCGTGGCCATGCTGTTGTGCCTGGCGGTTGTGGGGCTGAACGGATTTCTGGTCTACCGGCAAACCGATCCGTATGTCCAGACGAAGGAGTGGATTCAGGCCGTTCCCCCGGGTTTCTGGCTCACAATGGGCCTGGCCGTTGCGCAGGTGATTGGTCTCGTGATTGCGGGCCGCATTGTGATCAGGCTGCTGCGGCGCGTGCTGGGAAACCTGATGGCAAGGGCGAAGGCGTTTGAAGGCCTTCGAGCCAATGATGAGAGCATTGAGGTTTTCTTCAGCTCCCTGACAGCCATCCTCACCAACAGCATCAAATTCCTCGTCGTGATTGCCGCCGCCAAACTGCTGCTGCTGCCGGACCGCGCGGCGGCCGGACTGCTTGCGGCTCTTTACATCTATCTCTTCATCACCATCGGACTGCTGGTGGTTAGGGCGGTCGCGGCCATCGTCGACAGCCTCGACGCGCTCAGCAAGAAATACTCGAGTCCCGACAACTGGCTGCGCTATTACGAAAAGCTCAGCATCCTGATTCCGCTCTTCCGCCGCTGCCTGGAATACGTCATCTATGTGGCGGTGGCGACGCTGGTGGTTCTCCAGCTGAATTTCATTCAGCACCTCGCCGCGATCGGCCCGCGGCTGACGAAAGTCATCGGCATTTTCTTCATCAGCCGGGTGCTGGTGGAAATCGGTAATATCCTGATCGACCGCTACCAGCAGGAGCAGCAAAAACTGAGCGAAAAAGAGCGCAAGCAGCGCCTGACGCTTGTGCCGCTGATGAAGAGCGCCATGAAATACATTGTCTTTTTCACGGCCTTCCTGCTGGCGCTTAATGCGATGAACCTGAATCCGGCGCCGCTGCTGGCCGGGGCGGGCATTGTCGGCATCGTCGTCGGGCTCGGCGCCCAGCCCCTGATCAATGACCTGGTCTCGGGCTTGTTTATTCTCTCCGAGAGCCTCTACCTGGTCGGCGACTATATCGAAACCGGCGACGGCCGCGGCGTGGTTGAAATGATCGATATTCGAACTACCCGGCTGCGCGATCCCGGCGGACAGCAGCATATTTTACGCAACGGCCAGATCGGCGACATCATCAACTATTCCAAACGCTACACCTATGCCGAGGTGGAGGTGGGCGTGGCTTACGATACCGATCTCGACCACGCCTACGCCGTGCTGGAAGCGGTTGGCCGGCAGATCCAGGAGAGCCATCCGGATGTGCTCGAACCCCTGAAAGTGCTCGGCCTGGAAGAATTCGGGGAGTCCGAGCTGCTCCTGCGGACAATCACCAGGGTGAATCCCGGCTGCCACCTCCAGGTTTCCCGCCAGCTGCGCAAGCAGATCAAGGAGGCTTTCGACCGTGAGGGCATCGAGATTCCGTTCGCCCGGCGCGTTCTTATTTTCAAGCCGGAAGCCGCGCAGGAACCGCTCACCGAACCCCGGGAATGAACTGCATCCAGTACCGACTATGCGCGTGCTGAATCATCCGGGTGGGCCGATGCGTCCAAAACCTTCAGCAGTTCCTCAGGACCATGCTGTCTGAGGACCTGTAAAACGTCGCGGACCCAGCGCATGTCGCAGTCATTGGAACAGGGACCCAGGTCATCCTGATGCAGGCAGCGGCCCGGGCAGCGTTCGGTAAAAGCCATACGAAAGGTATGTTCCGGACCGGTATAGAGCTTTTTCAGGGCGCCGGCCGTAATGGCCAGGGTGGTGCCGCAGCCGTCCACAGTATGCGTAACCAGAAACAGGCCCTCGTGGGCATCGCTGAACGAAGCCTGATATCCGTTGATGTAGAGGCTTTCATCCCGGACCAGGTCGGCGATGCGGGGCCAGCGGTGGGCGCAGACCGTGCAGGTCTTAAAATCGCTATACGTCTCTTCCGGTTTCAATTCGATCGCTTTCATAACTTTTTAAAAGCAGGCTTAATGCCATATTTCAGCGCGGGACCGAGATTTCCGTTTAGCCGTCTATAAGCCGGGCACGATGGTGTGTCAAACAAGGAGCCCGGCACGCCGATTTTCGATGCCGCCGGCGCGGACTCATCGGCGGCCTGCGGGAAATCGTCTCGTAATGCCAGAAGCTGATCGCGGCGGCAAAAGCGTCGCAAACCTGGGAGCGCATAGCGGCCACGGAGTTTGATCTTCCGCGCTTATTTTTGCGCTCATAGGCAGCGTATGGGCTCCGTATTTCAGGAACGGATTGCGGCTGGGGAAGCCGTCATAGAGAGTCGCAATGGTGCGAAGCCGGGGGCGCGAATATCGTTGCTCCCGCTTTTTTTCGTGCAGACCGATCTTTTTAGACAGCCCGGCGGGCCCGGCGGAAAGGTCCTCAACCGCTGCCGCCCTATAACTGCCGATCACTTTATCTTAGTGCCATTCCGGTCCGACCTTTCGGCAGTGACCCTTTGGTTTATTCCCTGTTAAGCCGGGAACCGGCGTGGTAATTTGTCCCTGTTTTCGGGGTCGGAATTGAGGTGGCGGTTATGTTTAAAGGGAACTTTTCGGCATTTAAGAAGCGGCTGACGACGATCGGGCGCGAGGAACCGCTCAACAAGCTGGCGCTGGCCGTGATCATTCTGCTGGATCTGTTCGTTCTCTCGATGCTCTTCGGCGGTCTCGAAGACCACACGAAGCAGCTGGTGTCTCCGAACGAATACATGCCGCAGATCGCGCGGCAGGTGTTTATTGACCAGGCCTGGTCGCCTTCCGTGCGGTTGGATAAGCTGCAGCCGTTGATCCTGTCCGACCGAAAAGGATATTCCACTTACTACCGCAGCATGTTTGCACCGGAAAAGCTGGAGCCGATGCATCCGCTCTGTCGCGGCTTTTACGAAAAGATGCATGCGCTCTCGAAGGACGAATCCCTTGTCAACCTGTTCGTCGGCCGCGATCTGAAAGTCAAGGAACGCAGCGGCATCCGCACCGATCAGGACAAAATCAAGAGAGCATACGATACGCAGCTGCTGGAAACCATCGCCGGTAAAGAAGGCGTAAACACCGCATCGATCGCCGCCCAGTCCCAAACCCTCACGGCGCAGATCGAACGGCTGACCGGACAGATCGACGAGCTCGAGCAGCAAATCAACGCGCATCCCGGCATTCAGGAAATCTGGACCCTCACCGATCCCGAAAACCAGAATCGGCCACAGATTGTAAAGGATTACCGAAGCTTTGAGCGGTGGTATCTGTTGCGGGAGCTGCTCTGGCAGCTGCTCTTTCTCATTCCGATTTTCGCCGTCTTCTATTTCTGGAGCGAACGGAGCGCTAAAAGGGACCACCGAATTCAGAGCCTGATGGCCAGCCACCTGCTGGTGGTCGCGTTTATTCCGATCCTGATCAAACTCATTAAGCTGGTCGTGGATCTCATTCCGGATCATTTCTTCAAGGGGCTGTTCCGGATCCTGCGCTCGCTGCACCTCATTGCAATCTGGCACTATCTGGTGATTCTCGGGGCCGTTGCGCTTGGGCTGTTCCTCGTCTATATCATCCAGAAAAAAGTGTTCAGCCGCGAAAAGCTGATGCAGAAACGGCTGTCAAAAGGGGCCTGTATCCAATGCGGCAAAAAACTGCCGGCGGGCGCATCGGCCTGCGCGTTTTGCGGAGCGAACCAGTTTGTCGACTGTTCCGCTTGCAGCAAGCCGACCCCCGTCGGCGGCATCCACTGCATCCATTGCGGCGAAAAGACCTCGAATGGAGCCGGGGATCCCGGCTAACGCTTTCGGAGTTGCTTCCGCGCATCGCGGGCGGCGTCGCGGACGGCTTCGGGCAGGGCGGGGTGGATGTAGATCATGTTGAGGAGGTCATCAAGCGTGCCGTTTTTATACATCAGCGCAATGATCATATGCAGCATGTTGGAGGCTTCGTCGCCGATGATGTGCGCACCGAGGATTTTCTTATCCGCGCGACCGATCAGGAGTTTCACGAAGCCGTGGCCGGCCTGCCGGGCCATGCCCATGGCGGTGTGTTCGTAGCGGCAGAACCCGCGGACATAAGCGGTTCCTTTTTCAAGCAGCTCGTCCTCGGTCTTTCCAACGCCGGCGATCTGGGGATAGGTGAAGACGGCGTGGGGC
Source organism: Pontiella sp. (assembly GCA_041582935.1). Taxonomy (GTDB): domain Bacteria; phylum Verrucomicrobiota; class Kiritimatiellia; order Kiritimatiellales; family Pontiellaceae; genus Pontiella. The sequence continues at coordinate 55,009 of JBFHGU010000009.1, read as the reverse complement.
ACGGCGCCGTAGTCGATGGTTTCATTGGACGGCTGTTCAAAGAGGACGCGCATCAGGAACTCGCCCTCCCAGTTGACGGTGTGCCGGAAAAAATAGTTGCCGTTGCAGTCGCCCATGGCATACACGCCGGGCACGTGGGTCTGCAGCTGGCCGTCGACGGAAATGAAGCCGGCCGTATCGGTTTGGATTTGGGTATTTTCCAGGCCCAGGCGGTCCGTATTGGGCACAATGCCGGTCGCCACGAGCAGGGCTTCGGCTTCAAGGATTTTTTCCGAGCCGTCCTTGCCCCGAATGGTGACTTTAAACCGGGCGCCGTCATGCTCGACCTTTTCGGCGGTAAATCCCTCATGCAGGGTATTGTTTTTGGAGAAGACCCGGTGGAATTCCTCTTTAATTTCCCGGTCTTCGCGGCGGAGGAGCTCGCTGCGGACAATAAAGTGGACGTCGGTTCCGGCCGAGCTGTAGACATGGCCGAGTTCACAGCCGATATAGCCGGCGCCGAGCACAATCATCCGCGCGGGCAGGTCGGTGTTGCGCAGCGCCTCGCGGCTGGTCATGAACGGCGTGCCGGCCAGCCCCGGAATCTCCGGAATATGCGGGCGGGTGCCGACGGCGATAAAGATGCGGGCGGCCGATAATTCGCGGTCGTTCACTTTTACTGTTCGATCGCCGCTGAACGCCGCTACCCCGCGAATCAGCTCGATATTTGCATGCTGTTCGTAGGGCGGGGCAAGCCCTTCGGAAATAGCGCCCACGGTTTCCACAACCCGTTCGATCAGCGGCCGGAACTGCAGGCGGGGATTGGGGTCGGCTTCGATATTGATTTTGTTTGCATGCTGTATGTGGTGAATCTGGTCGGCGGGATGAATGAGCATTTTGGACGGAATACAGCCGCGGTTCAGGCAGGTGCCGCCCATGTCCTCTTTTTCAATCAGCGCGACTTTATAACCCAGGTCTGCCGCCGGCTGCGCAATTTTGGTGCCGCCGCCGGTTCCGATGATGATGATATCGAATGTCTCCATACTCCTGCTCCGCGGTAAAATTTTTAACAAGCTAGCACGGATGCCTGCCTTTATGAAGCCGGGACCCCGCTTGGGTTCTTTTTTCGGGACTGACTGCCCGGCATTGCAAAAAAAAGGCGCTCCGTTTGGAGCGCCTTTGTGGATGCCGAAGCCGGTTTAGGCTTCCGTACCGTAAACCTCGAACTGGGTCAGGGCCGGGAACGGTGAGGGTTCGTCGGACTTGATCAGCTGCTCGAGGCGGACCCACTCGACCGTGCGTTTATCAAACGTGACGGTCTGGCCGGCGCCGGTTTTTTCCAGGTCAGCAACCAGGGTTTCGCCGTCGGAGAAGCGCAGGGTGACCTGCTTCCACCAGTTGTCGTGCGGGAAGTCCGCGCGCAGGTAGATCACGACTTTATCGATCTCGACCTCGCGGCCGAATTCGATGGTGATTTCTGCGTCGGCGCGCTGGTTGATGCCCCACGACTGATAGGGCCATTCGCCGTGCGAACGGTTTTCCTTCACGCCGTCGATGACGTTGCGGGCGGCAAACACGGATTCTTCGCGGGTTTCCACATTGGCGTGGGCGTGCGGGAAGAAGTAGGTGTTGCTCTGCTGGTCCGCAACGTTCAGGGCCAGGTTGCGGTAGGCGCTGATTTCTGCATCGGTAGCCACGCGGACACTGATGAGGTGGCGGTTTCCGGAGAACGGTTTCGGCGAGTAGCAGATGCGCTTTTCACCAAACGGAACCGTATACCAGAGCGAGTCGCCTTTCATGTAGACCAGCGCGCTGCCGAGGGCATCGTCAGCCTGGAACACTAGGAAAATGCCGGATTTAGACGATTCCAGAACAATGTTGTCGCCCTCCTGATATTCGGAGGTGAACACCATATTCACTTCGTTTTCGGCACTGCTCACCGCACCGGTACTCATATCAGCACGCAGGAGCTTGAGCGTCAGCATTACGTTATCTTTTGCCATGTTTATATCTCCTACCAGAAAAAGACGTCGTCGCCTTTGAGTTTAAGCAGTGCTTCTATGTAGTAGTAGTCACCGTAAATAATGGAAATGTTCTGCTTGTTGTTGAAGTAGGCGCCGCTGCACATGTTCAGGAAGTTGTCCTGCGCATCGCTGTAGTCGCACTTATCTTTGTCGAGGACTTTCAGCAGCTTGAGGGCAGTCTGGATGTACTCATCTTTCTCGTCTTCGCTGACATATTTAGCCATTTCGATGAAGCCGCAGGCGGCAACCGCTGCCGCGGTGGAGTCTTCGTAGGCCGGTTCTGCCGGCTGCTGGAAGTCGACCGGAATCACATAGTTTTCCGGAATGTGGTCGATAAAGTAGCGGGCAACCCGCTTGGCGGTATCGAGGTATTCGGGTTTCTTGGTGTGGATGTAGCTCATCATGAAACCGTAAAGCGCCCAGGTCTGGCCGCGGGTCCACGCCGAGCCTTTGGCATAGCCCTGGCCGCGGTAGGTTTCGAGCTTGCCGCCGACTTCCGGGTCGAACTTAACGATGTGTTCGCTGGATCCGTCCGGGCGGATGAAGTTTTCCATCACGGTGTCCGCATGCATCATGGCGATGTGTTTATAGCGCGGGTCTTTGGTCTCTTCCCAGGCCCAGTAGAGCAGCGGAATGTTGAACATGCAGTCGATAATGGCCCAGCCGCGGGTATCTTCGTCGCCGACGTCATCCCACGCGCGGATGAATTTTCCGACGGGATTGAAGCGTCCGGCCAGCAGGTTGGCTGCATGCAGGCCGCGGCGGCGGGCTTCCATATCGCCGGTGAGGCGGTAGTCGGCCACGGCGGTGGGCAGCCACATGAAACCTACGTCGTGATGCAGGCCGTGAAAGCGGGCAAAGCATTCGTCCATCCATACTTCAGATTTGCGGGCGATTTCAGCATATTTTTCTTCGCCGGTTTCCTGAAACATCAGCCAGAGCATGCCGCCCCAGAAGCCGTTGGTCCACCACTGGAGGCCGTCATCGACCCGGAATTCGCCGACGCGCTTGTCGTCGTGTTCGCCGTTTTCATCGGTGCTGTAAGGAATCTTTTCCGATGATTTATCACTGACCCACGCCATTTTGGCCGCGATCTTTCCAATTGTTTCTTTAACCCAGAGCTGGTCTTCTGCGCTCAGCATGTCGGCTGCATTGCGCGGATCGTTAGATTTCGTCTCACTCATTAAATTACTCCTATTACTTCTTCTGTCACCCTTCACTTATTCATCCGGAAAAAGTCCGTCTTTAAACGGATGAAAATCCCCGTAACCCATCGGGAATTTGGTGTCTTGCCACAGGATGCGGTTTAGAAACACGCTTAAACGAAATAAAATCGCGGGAAGGGGGTAATGAAATGCCGCCTATCCTGCGGGATAGGCGGCCGCCGCGTGTTACGCGTCGTTTTCGCCTTTAACGTAGCCGAAGTTGGCCAGGATGCCGCCGTCGACGTACAGGACGTGTCCGTTGACGAACTGGCTGGCCTTGGAGGCCAGGAACAGCGCGGCGTTGCCGATGTCTTCGGGCTCGCCCCAGCGGTTGGCCGGCGTACGCATCATCACCAGATCGTTGAACGGGTGGCCGCCTTCGCGGATCGGAGCGGTCTGCGCCGTCGCAATGTAGCCCGGGCCGATGCCGTTGATCTGGATGTTGTGTTTCGCCCATTCGCAGCACATGTTGGCGGTCAGCAGCTTGAGGCCGCCTTTCGCCGATGCGTATGCGGATACGGAGTTACGGCCGTAAACGCTCATCATCGAACACATGTTGATGATTTTGCCGCCGCCGTTTTTGATCATGTTCGGCGCAACGCGTTTGCCGACGATGAACGGAGCAACCAGGTCGACGTCGATGACTGTTTTGTAGTCCTGAACCGGCATGTCGAGGATCGGTACACGCTTAATGATGCCTGCGTTGTTGACCAGAATATCGATGTCGCCGACTTCTTCTTCGATTTTGGAGATGCCGGCATCAACAGCCGCTTCATCGGTCACGTTGAAAACGATGGTGTAGGCGTCGATGCCTTCTGCCGCGTAGGCTTCCTTCGCTTTGGCCAGTACTTCTTCGTTGAGGTCGTTCACGCAGATTTTCGCGCCGGCTTTGCCGAGTACGGTTGCAACAGCCATGCCGATGCCGTGCGTGCCGCCGGTGACGAGGGCAACTTTACCTTTGAGATCAAATAATTCCTGAATCATGATTTTTCTCTCTTCCTTGTTTTATTTTACGTCTGCGATTGCAATGTGGTCCATGTCGTCAAAACGCTGGTTTTCACCGCCCATGGCCCAGCAGAAGGTATAGGCTTTCGTGCCGCAGCCGGAGTGGATCGACCACATGGGCGAAATCACGGCCTGTTCGTTTGATACCACGAGGTGGCGTGTTTCATCGCCCGGGCCCATCATGTGGAAAACCTTGGAGGTATCGTCCAGACCGAAATACATATACACCTCGGTGCGGCGTTCATGTGTGTGGCACGGCATGGTGTTCCAGACGCTGCCCGGCTCTAGGGCGGTGAAGCCCATAACCAGCTGGCAGCTCTTGATGCCGTTCTCGTGGATGTACTGATAAATGGTGCGTTTGTTGGAGTCTTCGAGCGTGCCGAGTTCAATGGCATTGGCATCGGCTTTTTTCGCCAGTGTGGTCGGGTATTCGGTGTGGGCCGGATAGCTGACCATGTGGAAGCGGGCCGGGTTGGCGGCGTCCGCGCTGGCAAAAGAGATTTCCTTGCTGCCGCGGCCGATGTAGAGGCCGTCGAGGTTTTCCATGCTGTATTCGGTTCCGTCGACGGTCACGATGCCGGCCGCGCCGATGTTGAGTACGCCGACTTCGCGGCGCTGGCAGAAATAGTCCGCCGCCAGCTCTTTGCCGGCTTCGAGGGTCAGGGCTTCCGCGGTCGGAACCGCTGCGCCGACAATCGAGCGCTCCACTTCGGTATAAAGGAGGTTCAGTTTGCCGACTTCAAAAAGATCAACCAGGAAGGATTCCCGCAGTTCAGCAGTCGTCATCCTTTTATATTCATTTTTTCCTACTGTATATCTTACGTCCATATGCTTTCTCCATCTGGGTTCTTCATAATCGGGTCATCCGGATCCGCATTGTGCGCCGCTGCTTGTGAACACGAGCAGGTTACACCCTTGATCAGGCTCTCAATCCGTAATCGCACATGTGGGAATGTGCACCGGTCAAGGAGGGGTTACAATTATGAGGTTTAAATAATTTTACTTTTGTTCAAATATGAACACACTACCCCGGTATGAGCAGATACCGCATTCCAAATCTGGCAAAAGCCTGCGAGGTACTTGATTGGATATCCCGCCGGCCCGGCGGCGGCCGCCTGAAGGAACTGGCGGGCGAGCTGCAGATTCCGCGCACCTCCGCGCTGCGCATCACCGAAACCCTGCTCGAGGCCGGCTATCTGGCCCGCAACGAGGACGGGGCATTTACACTCGGCACCGCCCTGGTCCAGATCGGGGTCAAAGCCCTGGATCAGCTCGATATCCGCGGTTTTGCGCGGCCCGTACTCAAAGCGCTGGCGGCTGATACCGGTGAATCGACCCATCTCGCCGTGCTCAACGGCAAACAATCGATTCTGGTCGAGGTGGCCGATAGTCCGCATCCTGTTCGAATAGCTTCCCGTCCCGGCACTATGGTCGACCTGCACAGCTCATCCACCGGCAAGGTCTTCCTGGCCTTCAGTATTCCCGAGCCGCATGCATTCTGCGAAACGCTGACGCTGACCGCCTATACCGAGCACACCGACCATACCGTGGATGCCGTGATGGCGAGCATCGAAAAGACCCGCCTGCAGGGCTATGCAATGGACGACGAGGAGTATCTGCCCGGGGTCCGCTGCATTGCCGCGCCGGTATTCAATGCATTCGGTAAAACCATCGCCGCCGTCGGCATCACCGCCTCTGTCAGCACGTTTCCGCCGCGGAAAATTCCGGTGCTGGCCGCCAAGCTCAAAGCCGCCAACGCTGAAATTACCGCGAGCATGGGCTTCAGCCGCTAGGCCCGCTGGTGCGCAGTACCAGATTTTTACGGGCGGATTCATTGAATTTTTTAACGGGTTCAGGGTCAAACCGAGCGTATTGCAACATGTCAGGAGGTATCTATGCATATTACTGTTACTGCCAAAGCCGTGAACCAGCTGCTGGAAAGCGGCATCGGAGAAAATTCCTTTCTGCGGCTGGCTGTCAAACCGGGCGGCTGCGCCGGAATGTCTTATGATGCGTTTATCGATTCCGAGCAGAAACCGAACGATCAAGTGGTCTACGACCACGGCATCTTAAAAGTCGTTACCGAATCCCTTTATGCCCATCTTATCGACGGAATAACCATCGACTATTCGGACGACCTGATCCAGCCCGGTTATATCCTCAAGAATCCCAACGCCTCGCATTCGTGCGGCTGCGGCGCGAGTTTTAAAACGGATGCGGCCTGATGAGTGTTAACCCCAAATCGATTCTCGGCGGCGAGTCCGTTTACTGTATCAACGAGGCCCAGCTGAAGGAATCGCAGCGGCTGGTGGAGCAGGATCCCGTTTCAGCTCCTAAGCTCAAAGAGATCCTCGAGAGCATTGAAGCCTGCTGCACGCGCAACGAGCGCGCGGCCCTGGCGTTCACCCTCATCGAGCGCCTGCGCAGTTCCGGGAAGTGAGCGGTCTTTCGATCCTCAGCCGTCCTCATCAAAGACGACCGGCTGCTGGGGATCGCGGTTGACATGAAGCTGGAAGATATCGGGCCGCGCATAGTGCCCGGCAACATCTAGCGCGCGGCGCGCGGTTTTTACTGCAGCCGGATCGATTTCAGCATAAAGAATTCCGTATTCACCGCGCAGCGGACCGGCAGCAATTTCGCCGCCCGGTGCAACGACGACCGAATCGCCGGGATTAATCCAGGCGCCTTCCTCGGGAAACAGCTGATCCCGGCCGGGCAGCTCTTTCGGAATGTCATCGGAGTTCAGGGCGAAGCCGCTCCCAACGACCCAGCAGCGCCCCTCATAGGCAATGTGCTGCATGGAGGCGAGCCAGACATCGCCGTTGTCGAAGGTGGGCGCAATGTAGAGTTCCACTCCCTGGGCATAGAGCGACAGCCGTGCCTGCGGCATGAGGTTTTCCCAGCAGATCAGCGCGCCGATGCGCCCGGATGGACTATCCACAGTTTTGAGGCCGGAGCCGTCGCCATAGCCCCAGACCATACGTTCTGCATTGGTGGGCATCACTTTGCGGTGACGGTTCTGGATTTCGCCGTTCGGCCCGATGATGACGATGGTATTATAGAGAGTGGTTTGACTCGAGCGGCTGTCGATTTCATCCATGCCGCAGACCACTGTGACGCCGTGTTCCCGGGCGGCTTCGAGCAGCGGATTGAGGTCGCCGCGCTCGATGCAAACCGCATTTGCAGCCAGCCGTGCGTGCAGCTCAGAAGTCAGCGCCATGTCGCCGCCGGGCCGCAGTCCCCATATCCATACCGGGTAGCCCGGAATGTAGGCCTCGGGAAAAACGATTACATCGGCGCCTTGTGCCGCGGCGGTCTGCAAGGCAGCAACGGCTTTTTCGATCGTTGCCTCTCGGTTCAGCAGTACGGGAGCTTCTTGTATAACGGCAAGTTTACCCATGGCGCATCTCCTGGTTTGACGATAATCACGAATATGAACCGCTGTATAGAATAGGGAAGAACAATCTATAGAAACCGGTGAAAAGCCGCCGCCGGCGGCCGGGCGCCTGCTGAAAATCACGTTGCTCCTTTCGTGTTTCGGCGCTAATATCCCCTCAGTTGAGAGCAAGGAGGTACGAGATGTTCCTGCGCGATAAAATGACAGACGGACTCATCGAAGTCCTGGATATGAATGCAGTCTTTAATCCCTTCACGGCGGTGGTACACGGCCGCACCCAGATCGGTGAAGATACGATGGATGAGGCGGATTTCGATAAAACTGCGCTCGTCTTCCCTTCAGGCGAATCGCTGCCGCGCTGCTGGTGCGACAGTCATTACCGTGCCGCCGGCTGAGAAGACGGCATGTCCCGGCCGGCCGGCCGCTGAGGGATTCAGCCGCGCTGCTTTGCAAAAATGCAGGCGGTTTGTAATCGCATCCATAGCTGCAGGCAGTACGATGGGCCGCATGCAAAAGGGAAAATTTTTAACAGCGGCAGCCGGCCTGCTGCTGGTGGTTTCGGCGGCTGCCGCCTCGGATGCGCTGCTCAACCGGCTCCAGCCGCAGCACGGCCGCGCCGTCAGCGATTTTGCCCAGGTCATTCCGGCCGCGCAGGAGGCAAAAATCGAAGCGATGATCGACGAGCTGGAGCTCAAAACCAGCGCCGAGATTGCCGTGGTCACCTTACCCTCGCTGGACGGGGGCGAGATCGATGATTTCACCAACCGCCTATTTGAAAAGTGGGGCATCGGACAGCGGGGCAAGGACAACGGGGTTATGTTTCTTGCCGCTATGCAGGAACGCAAAATGCGCATTGAAGTGGGCTACGGCCTTGAAGGCGCGATTCCCGATGCCGCCGCCGGGCGCATTCGGCGCGACATTATTACCCCTTATTTCAAGATCAATAACCCGGGCAGCGGCATTGAGCTCGGCGTTGTTGCGCTGGCGCAGGAAATTGCCGAGGAATACGGTGTCGAGCTCAGCGGAGCCGTGCCTCAGACGCGTTATCCCGCTCAAAACCGACGAACCGAAAAGCGGAATAGAAATCCCATCCTGCCGCTGGTCTTCATGATCGGATTTGCGATTTTTGCGGTGCGGCATCCGCAGCTGGCACTCCTGCTGCTGCTGAGCGGAGGCGGCGGCCGCCGAGGCGGCGGCGGATTCGGCGGGGGCGGTTTTTCCGGCGGCGGATTCGGCGGCGGTATGTCCGGCGGCGGCGGTTCCAGCGGGGGCTGGTGAATGACGCAGCCGGATTCTTTAAACCCCATTCTTAAAATTACGCATCACGCATCAAGAGGTAGATATGACACCTGAAAAACTGGTTGAAGAGCTGCAGCGGGCCTGCCCGGATAAACTGAAGTCGGTCGTGCTTTACGGCTCGGCCGCCGCGGGCGATCACTCCGGAAAGCGGTCCGACTACAATGTGCTGGTTCTGGCCGAAGAGCTTGGGGTGAAGACCCTCAACACGTTGTCTAAAACCGCGGCGGCCTGGGCCAAAGCCGGTAATCCGGCGCCGCTGCTTTTTACGCAGGACCGGCTTCGGCAGGCGACGGATGTCTTTCCGATCGAGCTGCTCGATATCCGCGAATGCCATAAAATCCTCTACGGCGATAATCCGGTTGCTGATTTGGAGATTGATACCGCCAACCTGCGGCTGGAAATCGAGCACGAGCTCCGCGGCAGCCTGATTAAGCTGCGGCAGGCCTATCTGCTGACCGGCGGCAAAACGAAAGCGGTTGTTGAGCTGATGGTGGAATCGCTCTCCACATTCCTGGTGCTCTTCCGGGCATCGCTGCGGCTGTTTGAAAAGGAGATCCCGCAGAAAAAAGCCGAGGCGCTCGAAAAACTCGGCGCCTATCTCTCTTTCGATCCCGCGGTCTTCCAAACAGTCCAGCAGCTCAAGGATGGTTCGAAAAAGCCGGCGGCGTGTGATGTCGAAGATTTGTTCAATACCTATTTATCCACGATTGAATGCGTCATTGACGCGGTGGATGCCGAAATTCAAAAAGGAGCATAATGATGAAAAAAGGATGTCTGATTCCCTTAATCGCCGCTGGTGTACTTGTTCTCGGCGTGCTGTCGATGGGCGGGTGCGTGGCCGGAAAATATAACGGTTTTGTGACGCAGGAGGAAAATGTGGATAAGGCCTGGGCCAACGTGGAAACCGTGCTGCAGCGCCGTTATGACCTGATTCCGAACCTGGTGAACACCGTCAAGGGTTTTGCTGCGCACGAAAAAGAGCTGCTCACCGAAGTGACGCGCCTTCGCAGCCAGTGGGGCGAGGCCAAGGCCGCGGGCAATACCGAGCAGAGCGTTAAAGCCGCCGGCATGCTGGAAAGCGCACTCGGCCGCCTGATGGTGGTGGTTGAGCGCTATCCCGATCTTAAAGCGAACCAGAACTTCCTGGCGCTGCAGGAAGAGCTGGCCGGAACAGAAAACCGCATTTCCGTCGAACGCCGGCGCTATAACGAAGCCGTTGCGGTCTATAATGTGAGTATCCGCCGTTTCCCCGGCAATATGATGGCCGGCATGTTCGGCTTCGATAAAAAGGAAGCCTTTGAAGCCGCGCCGGAAGCCGCCGCGGCCCCGACGGTGGAATTCTAAGGATCATCGCCGCAGAACAGCACGGATGATCACGGAATGGAGAACGATCCGTGAAAATCTGTGTTTTTCTGCGGCAACAGAACGTCTATAGCTATTCCGGCAGTCTATTTGGTGTAGACCCGGTTTTCCTGTTCGGCCACACGGATGAATGTGGTCCGTTTGGTCAGTTCCTTCAGTGTGGCGGCACCGACATAGGTGCAGGTGCTGCGGACCCCGCCGAGGATGTCGTTGATTGTCTGATCCACTGCGCCGCGGTGGGGAACCTCAACGGTTTTACCTTCGCTGGCGCGGTAGTCGGCCACACCGCCGACATGTTTCTCCATGGCGGTGGATGAGCTCATGCCGTAGAACTGCCGGAATTTCCTGCCGTCGCGCTCAATGGTCTCCCCGCCGGATTCATCGTGTCCGGCAAGCATGCCGCCGAGCATCACGAAATCCGCCCCGGCGCCGAAGGCTTTGGATACATCGCCGGGAACAGCGCAGCCGCCGTCGGAAATAATCTGTCCGCCGAGGCCGTGCGCGGCATCGGCGCATTCAATAATGGCCGAAAGCTGGGGATAGCCGACGCCCGTTTTTACCCGGGTGGTGCAGACCGAGCCCGGGCCGATGCCGACTTTCACGATATCCGCGCCGGCAAGCAGCAGCTCTTCCACCATTTCGCCGGTGACCACATTGCCGGCCAGGATGACTTTGTCGGGAAACTGCTCGCGGGTCTTTTTCAGGAAGGTGACAAAATGTTCGGAATAGCCGTTCGCCACGTCAATGCAGATGAACTGCAGCTGCGGATTCGCTTCCTTGATAGTGATCAGTTTCTGGAAATCGGCCTCGCCGGTGCCGGTGCTGACGGCGAGGTGGTTTTCAATCCCTTCCGGCGCGGTTTTCAGAAACGCGGACCAGGCTTTGGGGGTGTAGTGCTTGTGAACGGCGGTAAACAGGCCGCGGCCGGCCAGGGCGGCAGCCATTTCGAAGGTGCCGACCGTATCCATATTCGCGGCCATGACCGGTATGCCGCTCCATTCGCGGCCGGTATGCCTGAATCTGAATGTTCGGTTCAGGTCGACCTGCGAGCGGCTCTTGAGCGTGGAGCGTTTCGGGCGGAACATGACATCCTTAAAGCCCAGTTTAATATCAGTTTCAATCCTCACGGCATTACTCCTTGATTTTGTTAAATGAGGGTAAAGAGGCGGCCGTTGGATTTACATCAAAAAAAGGCGCATTTGAACGGGTGCGCAGCGCGAATTGAAAATCGCCGCATCTTTTTTGAACGCAATGCCCGGGGCTGGGTCTATGCAGTTACCAACAACACCCTGAGAGGCTGCAACGGCCTCGAGAACAGCGACCGGTTCCCCCTTGCCGGCCGCTGTTTTTTTTAAAGGGGGCCGGACGGTCTAAGAAAACCTGTAGTGTTTGCGGATCGGTTTGAGAATCTCCCAGGTGCAGGCCAGGTCGGGCTGGAAGGTCACCAGATCGCCGGCGCCGAACGTCACTGAATCACCATCGGTCGGCGTCACCTTGGCTTCCCCTTCAAGGACATAACAGGTTTCTTCAATATAGTAGGTCCAGGGAAAGACAGAGACCTCTTTCGACCAGACATCCCAATCGTAGACTCCGAGTTCCTTAAGCCGCTTATCCGACGGATTCTTCTCAATAATGATGTGTGACATGAAATATCCCTTCCTCAACAGCTAGGTCACATCATAATGATCTGGTCAAAGGGCTGCAACTTTTCTGGAAATTTTTTGAACAAACATTTGGGTGCCGGGTCAATGATGTTACCAACAACTCCCTGAAAGGCCGTTCGGCCTTATGCAGCGACCGGTTCCCCCTTGCCGGCCGCTGTTTTTTTGTGTAATTCGCGGCAGATTCCTTCATAAAACAGCCATGCATCCTTTCACAAAAGAGGTTATTGCAGTGATCCGCGCCATTCCCATGGGCAGCGTCTGCACCTACGGCGGTGCCGCGGCGCTGGCGGGCAATCCGCGTGCTGCGCGGCAGGTGGTGCGCGTGCTGCACACCTATTCCGAGAAAGAGGGCCTCCCATGGTGGCGCATCGTCAACAGCCGGGGTATGATTTCGCTGAAGCCGGGATTCGGCTACGAAGAGCAGCGGTCGCTGCTCGAGGCCGAAGGCATTGAAATCAGCAGGAGCGGCCGAATTGATTTGGACCGATACGGATGGGAATAAATAAGCTGAAACTGTACCAGCTGACGCGGCAGTCCGCCTTCATCTGGATTAGTTCCGGTGTGCTGGCGGCCCTGCTGCTGGGCATCGGCACCGCCGTCAGTCTGCTGAATCGTAATCGGCTGGACCTGTTCCAGAAAGTGGTGTCGGCACCGGCCGATGCCCGGGAGGTTCCGGTGGAAGTCAGCGCCCCCGGCGCGGAGGGCTATACGGAAGATTTTGTGCTGCGGGCTGTTTTAGAAGGCTTGGAAAGCAGTGCGCCGTTCTATGCCCGGCTGATGGACCTCTCCTTTATGCTCTACTGCATGGCGCCGGCGGCACCGGTTGAGCTGCCGCAGCTCGACAGCCTGACCCCGGCGGAACAGGCCGTTGCCCAGAGGCTGGCGGCCTGCTATTCCGGGCCGGACAAAGAGGCCGCCGTCCAGGCGCTTGAAGCGCTCGCGGAGGGGGAGGCGCCGCGCCATGCCAACTTTGCCCTCGCGATTGTCCTGATGGACCGGCGCGAAACGGTCCGCGCAGTTGAGGCGCTGAACCGCGAAATCGAACTGTACAACCCGCGTCATGCGCGCGAGCAGCTGGTTGATGTGTATCTGGAGGCGGGGCGGTATGACCTGCTGCATGCGCTGGCAAAGGATCCGGATTACGCCGCGTTTTTCACGCCTAAAGTCCTGCAGGATATTGCCCTCGCGCAGCTCGACTGGCCGATGATCCTGAAGACGCTCCTGCCCGCCTCCTACCAGAATACCCGCCTCGGCATACTGCTGCTGGCCCTGTTTTCCGGCCTCGTCTGGGCCCTGCTGCTTATGCGGTTCAGCGGCGCGCTGTCAGCGGCCTGGAAATGGCTGCTGCCGGCACTGCTGCTCGGGGCCCTTTCTGCACACGCCGCCCTGCTGAGCCTCTTTTTCCAGAAGAACCAGCTCGGGTTCGGGTTCGGGCTGACCGTTTACCAGCAGCTGCTCTACTGCCTGCTCATCGGCCTGCGCGAAGAGGGCCTGAAGCTCCTCTTTTTCGTGCCGCTCATCCCGTTCCTGAAAAACAAAAATGACCTCCTGATCCTGACCGCGGCCGGGCTCGTCGGCCTGGGTTTTGCGCTGGAGGAAAACATCAGCTATTTCGATGCATCGGCCGGCCTCAGCGCGATGGCGCGGTTTGCCACGGCCAACTTCCTGCACATTGCGCTGACGGCCATGTGCGGCCTCTCGCTGGCCCGCGCGGTCTACCACCGGGGCGAGGATATCCAGCACGCCGCCGCAACGTTCATTCTGGCTGTCGCCATCCATGGTTTTTACGATGCCTTCCTGATGGTTCCGGCGCTGATGAGCTTCGCCTGGCTGAGTTATACTGTATTTGTGCTGATGGGTTACCAGTATTTCGGCTGGCTCAAGCACCTGCGCGATGAGTGGCAGGAACCGTTCAGCATCACCGCGTCCTTCACCTACGGCGTCATCCTGGTCACCGGTTTTTCGTACATCCTGCTGGCCTGGGAAGCCGGCCCCGGCCTCGCACTGCAGGCCGTCGTCGGCCAGGCGGTCAGCACCGCCATCATCCTCGTCATGTTCTACCGCGAAATCCCCGAGGCCATTGACTGACCCCGCCGCAAAAAAAAACGCGCTCCCCTTGCGGGAAGCGCGTTCTGCAGCCGTTTTGCCGAAGCGTTATGCGCCGGTGATGACCTTGATCAGGATCTTGGAGGCAACGATCATGATGATCAGTGCAACCGGATAGGCCGAAACATAGCTGACAACTGGAATGGTGGAATCGGTCTTGGCGGTAATGGCGCCGAGCGCCGGGGTGGAGGTCATGCCGCCGCAGATACCGCCGAGCGACTGAAGCGCATTCATTTTGAATACCTTGCGGGCAATCGGCCACGCCACAATCAGCGGCAGCGAGGAGACGGCGATACCGAGCAGGAAGAGCACGAAACCATGTTCTTTCAGTGTCGGAACCAGCATGGCACCGCCTTTGACACCGGCGTTGGCCAGGAAGAAGACAAGGCCGAGCTCCTGCAGCAGCATGCGCGTCGGGCGCGGAATGAAACCGACAATGCGGCCGACTTTGCCGAAGTGGCCGAGAATCAGCGAAACCAGCAGCGGACCGCCGGCCAGGCCGAGGGTGATCGGGCTGGCACCCGGCAGGCCGATCGGAAGCAGGCCGACGATGATGCCCAGCGTCAGGCCGACGGAGAGCGAGAGCAGGTCGGTGGCGTCGATCGCATTGCTGCGGTGGCCGACGGCAACGGCGAATGTCTTGATGTCATCCACGCGGCCGACACAGTTGAGGCGGTCGTGGCGTTCCAGAATCGTGTCGGCATTCGGAACAAACTCGAGGCCGAGGCGGTTGATGTGGGTGATGACCACGCCGTAGTTGCGCAGCGGCGCCATATCGCCCAGTTTCTGGCCGGTCCAGGCCACGGAGGTAACCACAATGTCCTGCCGCTCGTTTTCAGAATCTTTCATCACCTCGCGGTCACTTTTGCGGCCGATGAAATCGACGGCCATCTTCATTTCGGAACGGCGGCCGACGAGCAGGACGTACTGCCCTTCTTCGAAGATATCATCGTAGCTGAGCGGAACCAGGCGGTCGTCCTTGATGATGCGGGTGACCTGCACCGCATTGAACTGCGTGACGCCGGATTCCGAAATCTTCATGCCGTACAGGTTGGGATTCGTGACTTCCACCAGCACGTTTTCAACCCGGTTTCCGGTGTTGTCAGCCGAGGTGTCTTTGATGGCGTCGAGGTCGATCCGCAGGATACGCGGCAGCACCTGGACGAACAGCACCACGCCGATTACGCCGAACGGGTAGGCAATACCGTAGCCGATCGAAACGGCATCGCCGCCGCCGCTGGCGGCCAGGCCCTCTGTGGCCGCGGCCAGGGCCGGGGTAGAGGTCAGTGCGCCGGCGAAAATTCCGGTGGCAAGGCCCGGCGGCAGGCCGAGCAGGGTGGCGCCGCCGTAGGTGACGAGTGCGCCGAGCGATACAATGAGAACGGCGAGTTTAGCAAGGTTGGCCCCTTCGCGGGCCAGTGATGCGAAGAAGCGGTCGCCGGCGCCGATGCCGACACAGTAGACGAACAGCACGAGGCCGAGTTTACCGACGCCGCTCGGAATGGAATAGCCGAGGTGGCCGGCAAGCAGTGCGGTGAAGAGTACGCCGGAGCTGCCGAGATTAAGTCCCTTAAGCTTTACGTTGCCGAGCAGCAGCCCGGCTGCAATGATGGCGAACAGCGTGATGAGCGGCTGATCGAGTAGTAACTGATGAAAGGCGTCCATGCCTTTGTCTCCCTGGTTGTTTGATGATTAAAAAAATACAGCCATGCCCTGTAAATAGGGCATGGCACCGAATGTTTTGCGCTGCAGGGTTACGCAGTGAAGTTGGTTTCAACCCATTCGGTCAGTTCTTTTACGGCATCGATTGAAACGTCGAAGGCCGCTTTTTCGGTCTCGTCGAGTTCCACTTCGATCACTTTTTCCACGCCGCCGGCACCCATGATGACCGGTACGCCGGCATACAGGCCGTCAATGCCGTATTCGCCGCTGAGCTTCGCCGCGCAGGTGAGGACCGATTTTTTGTCCTTCAGGTAGGCTTCAGCCATCTTGATGGCCGAGATGCCCGGGCTGTAGAAGGCCGAACCGGTTTTCAGCAGGCCGACGATTTCGCCGCCGGATTTGGCCGTACGCGCCGCAATGGCGTTCAGGGTGTCCATCGGAAGCATCTGGGTGACCGGAACACCGCCGACGGTCGCGTAGCGGATCAGCGGAACCATGGTGTCGCCGTGGCCGCCCATAACCATGGCGGTAACGTCTTCCGCCGCAACGCCGAGTTCGAGGGCGATGAGCGAAGAAAAACGGGAGCTGTCGAGTACGCCGGCCATGCCGACCACTTTTTCAGCCGGGAAACCGGTGACTTTCTGCATGGTGTAAACCATGGCGTCGAGCGGGTTGGTGACCACAATCACGAAGGCGTTCGGTGCCTGTTCCTTGATGTTTTCACCCACGGATTTAATGATGCCGCAGTTGACTTCCAGCAGGTCGTCGCGGCTCATGCCCGGTTTACGCGGCAGGCCGGCCGTAACGATTACGACGTCGGCATCTTTCATGGCCGCATAGTCGTTGGAACCGGTCAGGCTGACTGAAGAGGGAATCACCTGAGCGCCGTGCGTGATGTCCAGGCTCTTACCCTGCGGTACGCCTTCTGCGATATCGATCGTAACCACGTCGCCGAGTTCTTTCTGCGCGGCCAGCAGGGCCATCGTTCCGCCGATCTGCCCGGCGCCGACTAGTGCAATTTTCTTCCGTGCCATTTTCTCTACTCCTTAAGTTTGTGAGACCTATTCAATCCGCGAAAGCTACCACCGCCTTTTTGACCCAGCAATGCATATAGGGGATAAAAACAGTCACCATTCCCGCTTCCGCAATCGATATAAAAATATGGAATGGGGATATACCGTTCGTTCCCGGCCTTGGAAAGCCTAAATCGATATTTTTTTATCGTTAGCCGCCCGACCGCCTTATCCGCCTTTTGAGATTGGGTTTAAACAAACCCTTCGGCAGCAGAAAAAGCTCGTGTGAGCGGCGGTGCACGCGTACATAAACCCACACGGTTGGAGGAGAGATCAACCGGAGAAAGAAATATGCTCAACCAGATTATGGAAGTCCTCACACCGCGCCGCATGATGTCGGTCGGCAATCTTGCGCTCTTGCTGGAAATCGAACCGAACGAACTGCAGCCGCAGCTCGACCAGCTCGAAGCAAAGGGGCGCATCCGCTATGCGCTCTCCAAATGCGCCGGCACCTGCTCCACCTGTTCCACCGGCTGCGGCGGCGATTCCGAGGCGCCCGAACCGGTGGTCGATGAAACCGCCATCGTCATCTCGCTCGATAAGCGCAAAGAAGAGGAATAGCTTTTACCCCGCATGACCCTGCCCGCTAGTCTAGCGCCAATAGACGGGGGATGGTCATGGAAACATTTTTTATACTCGCAGCACTCTTCATCGTATTCGCGCCGGGCATCATCGCAATCATTGCCTTGGTGAAGGTGACGGCGCTCCGCCGTGAGGTGGAGCAGCTCACCCGCGCGCTTCGTTCACGCCCCGCGGAATCCGCGCTGCCGGCGAAATCCGTTCCGCAGGCCGTGCCGCCGAAAAAGGAACCGCCTGCCGTTTCCCGGCCGATACCGCCGAGAGCGCCCAAGCCGAAAATCGGCATCGAGTTCATCATGGGCGGGCGCGCGGCCGCCTTTATCGGAATCGGCATACTCGTCATCGGCATTGCGCTGCTCGTCGGCTATGCTGTCCAGAACGCCTGGCTCGGCGCCGGTGCACGCGTGCTGCTCGGCCTGTTTTCCGGTCTGGTGCTTGCGGGCCTCGGGCATTGGGTTTCGCGGCGCGATGAAAAATTCACCCTCTTTTCGCGGGTGCTCACCGGCGGCGGTAGTGCGCTGTTCTACTTCACCGTCTTCACCGCCTACGCCTTTTATCATCTCATTGGGCCCGTGCTGGCCGGGATTGGACTCTTTGTCTGCGCCGCGGCGGTTTTCGGCCTCGCCATGTTCTACGCGGCGCAGTCGGTAGCCGTACTCGGCGTGCTCGGCGCCTTCATCACCCCGCTGCTCATCGGCGGGGACCTCGATGCCGGCGTCTTTCCGCTCGTCTACATCGCACTCGTCAATGTACCCGTCATCCTGCTCGGTGTGCACCGTAAATGGCAGTGGCTCTACAACCTCGCCTTCGTCTTTTCGGTCACCCATTCGCTGCTCTGGATGGACCGGCTCAATGATTCCGACTTCATTCCCGGCCTGGTCTTTTTCATCCTCCTCTACCTGCAGTTTGCCGCCCTCGGCCTGCTCAAGCTGCGCAACGAACAGGCGGTGCACGGCCGCGCCGCCGACCTCGTCCGCCTCGCGCTGCTCTCCGCATTCCTGCTCGGCATGGTCTACTGGCTTTTTACCGAAACCGGCCGCAGCGGCTGCGGCGCCGCCTTTGTGCTGCTCGGCCTGCTGCAGTGCGGCGTTGCGGCGCTTTCGCATAAAATCCTCACCCGTTTTTCCGGCGAATCAACCGCCTTTACGGCCGGCGGCATTGCTGCATTCGCCATGGCGCTGCCGGTGCAGTTCGACGGCGAATGGGTATCGCTCGGCTGGGCCGTTCAGGGGGCCGTGCTTGCGTGGTTCGCCCTGCGCGTCCAGTCGCGCACCCTGCAGGGCGGTGCATTTTTTCTCGGACTCATCGGTATCCTTAAAGTGCTCGTCTTTGATGTTGAAAACTACGATGTCCCGCCGACCCTCTTCCTCAACGCCCGCTTTGCCGTCGGCCTGGCTTCGGCCGCACTGTTCGCACTGCAGGGAAGATTCGCCGCGCGCCTGACCGATGCCGATGAGCCCGATCTGTGCATCGATATCGCCTGGATCGGCGGCGCGGCCGCGGCGGTGCTCTTTTTCTTTGCCGATGTCTTCTGGACGGTCGGCGAAGACGATCCGGTCAGCTGGGTGCTGACGTCTGCCGTTCTGCTGGCTGCGGGAAGCGGCCTGCTCCTGTTTGCGCCGCGGCGGAAATCCGTGGTATGGCTGGGCTGCCTGCTCTTTGCCGCGGTCCCCGTAAAAATCCTGCTGGTTGACGCGCTCCTGGCCCTGGAAAACTTCCGCATCGAGCCCGAACCGTTCACCAGCCGTTTCCTCTGGTTCCAGCTGCTTATGCTCGGCGTGCACATCGGCCTCGTGCAGCCGCGCATCAAAAAGCAGCACGGCGGGTTCTTCCAGCAAACACCCGCGTTCCCGTGGATCATGAACATCGCCGCACTGGCTTCCCTGCTGGGGCTGCTCAGTCTGGAAATCAGCCGGCTCGATACCGACTGGGCCGCCATGGGCATCACCATCCTGTGGGCGGTCAGTGCGCTGGCCCTGATTCTCTACGGCATGAAGCGCCGCACGGTGCCGCACCGCTATTTCGGCCTCATCCTCTTCGGCCTGGCCACGCTCAAAGTCCTGGTCGTCGACTCCTCCGAGCTCGACGGCCTCCAGCGCATCGGCGCCTTCATCGGCACCGGCCTGCTGCTGCTCATCCTCGCTTTCGCCTACCAGAAAGCCTCCGCCTTCTTCGAAACGAAAGGCCTGTAGTACCGCCGTATGCGTATCCCGAGCAGGCAACTTGAGTGCGCGGCCGTTCATGCTGTCATTATGCCGGATGGACAGTTTTTCCCGCCTTCCTACACCGGCCAGCTGAGGGAAGTCATCTTTTCGGAGAGGGTCCATAATTTTTCCGCTGTCGGTTTATCTACGGCATGCGGTTCGATGACGCAGTCACCCACGGGGCCGACAAAGTGCATGAATCCGGTCGGGCCGTAAAAACCGCCCTCATCCAGGCCGGGTTCTGCGGCGCACATGACTTCCGGATAGGCGCCTTTCTCTGCGGACTGTACCAAGGGCGACAGGCACATCAGGCGGAACAGGATCCGGGTGGTTAAATTACCGCTGGTTGTAATCAGGGATGTTGCGGAAGAACCGGGATGGCAGGCATAAACCTTCACCCCCGTCCTGCCCGCTTTTTTCAATCGGTCCTGCAGTTCATAGACCGACATGATCTGCGCCAGCTTGCTGTGGCAGTAGGTATGATTCTGGTGATAGTTCCTGTCCCAGTTCATATCGTCAAACTGGATGGTTTTAAGGCCCATTTTATAGCCTTCGCTGCCGACCGCCACGATGCGGCCTTCGGATTTTTCAATCAGGGGGAAAAGCAGGCCCTGCAGCAGGAAATGACCGTAGTGGTTTACGCCGAGCTGGCTCTCAAAGCCGTCCGCCGTGAACTGCTGCTTGGGCACCTGGGCGATGGCGCCGTTACAGATCAGCGCATCAATACGGGGAACGGTCTTCAGGACCTCGCCTGCTGCTTTCCGCACGGAAGCCAGTGCCGCCAGGTCCATGCGGATGAACGATACGTCTGCATTGCCGCCGAGCGCTTGTTTCAGCGCGGCGACGGCGGCGGCTGATTTTTCGGGGCTGCGGTTCAGCATCACCACTTTTGCCCCTTTAGACAGCAGTATTTTTGATGCTTCAAATCCGGTGCCGCTGTTCGCACCGGTAATGAGGTAGGTTAACCCTTCCAGGGAGCCGAGCCGATCCGGCGTCCAGCCTTTGGGTCCAAATGGGTTTTCAGTGGTCATGGTTAAAGCTCCTTGTTTTCATCTGAAAATAACCATATGTAGCGTAATGGATCCTGTATAGGCGGGATAGTCGCTAAAACATGCCTAATTGTATCATATGGTTGAAATATCCATTTCCGGTGCTACCTTGGCGGCATGAGCAGGCAGCAGATCAAAGAACTCATCGAAAACAGGATCAGCGGGGACGGACTGATGGAAACCGGGGTGAAGGGCGTGCAGCTCTTCCGGGTGACCGAGCCGGTCCGCTGCGCCCCTGCGGTATACGAACCCGTCGTGGTGGCTATTGTGAACGGGGCCAAGGAAGCGATATTGGATGGGCGGCAGTATCTATACGACCGCAGCCGATACCTATGCTGTTCCATGTCGATGCCGGTGGAGGCGGGAACCCCGACGGCTTCGCCGGACGATCCCCTGCTGGGCGTAATGATCTCGCTGGATACGCGGGTGATGACTGAGCTGGCCATTGAAATGGAAAGCGCCGCCGGCGCGATCCGAAAGCCTAAGGGAGGGCCGCTCCCGCAGGGGTTTGCACTCGCCCGCTGGGATAATGCATTCACGGATGCGCTGCTCCGGCTGCTGCAGCTGGGAAGCAGCCCGGCGGATACGGCGGTGCTCGGGAACGGCCGGCTTCGGGAGCTGTACTATGCGGTTTTAAAGGGCGAGGCGGGTGACGCTGTAAGGCGTGCGTTCGGCGTCGGCAACGAAATCGCCCGGGCCATTGAGGTTTTGGCGGGCGGGCTGAATAAAACGATGACCATTGAAGAAATGGCCGCCCAGGCGGGAATGAGCCGTGCCGTGTTCCACCGCAAATTTAAGCAGGCCACCACGATGTCGCCCATCCAGTTTATGAAGTCGATGCGGCTGAACTGTGCCGCCATGAAAATTGCCGAAGGAACGACGGTGAATGAAGCCGCGCTGGAGGTGGGCTATGTGAGCCCCTCTCAATTCAGCCGCGAATTCAAACGCCTGTACGGCCAGTCCCCCCGGCAGTGGAGCCGCTCCCGATCGCGGTCCGCAGGATCTGCTTGATACGCACGCTACTGGGCAAGCTGCTGCTGCAGGTAGGCATAGCCTAGAGCTTCCATGAGGGCGCGCTGTTCGTTGGTGACGCCCGCGCCGTGGCCGCCTTCGGTATTTTCGAAATAGAAGAACGGCTGTCCGTACGACTCCATTTTGGCTGCCATTTTGCGGGCGTGGCCGGGGTGAACGCGGTCGTCGCGCGTGGTGGTTTTGAAGAAGATCTTCGGATAGCGCCCGTCTTTCGACAGGTTCTGGTAGGGCGAATACCTGCGGATGAATTCCCACTGCGCGGGATCGTCGGGATCGCCGTATTCGGCCATCCAGCTGGCGCCGGCGAGCAGTTTGTGGTAGCGCTTCATATCGAGCAGCGGCACTTGGCAGATGACGGCGCTGTAAAGATCCGGCCGCTGCATTGCGACCGCGCCGACGAGCAGGCCGCCGTTGCTGCCGCCCTGGATGCCGAGGGTTTTCGGCGAGGCGTAGCCGCGTTTGATCAGGTCTTCGGAAACGGCGATAAAGTCGTCGTAGGATTTCTGTTTATTTTCCGCGCGGGCGGCCTCGTGCCAGGCGGGGCCGAACTCGCCTCCGCCGCGGATGCTGGCCACGGCAAAGGCGCCGCCGTTTTCGAGCCAGGCGGCGCCCATCACCGGCGAATACCACGGCTGAAGAGAAACTTCAAAGCCGCCGTAGCCGTAGAGCAGCGTCGGGGCGGCTCCGTTCAGTTCGGTATCTTTCGGCAGCACGATGGAGTAGGGGATGCGGGTTCCGTCTTTCGATACGGCTTCGTGGTAGACCGTTTTGAAAGCCGAGGCGTCGAAGAAATCCGGCATGCCGTCGACGCGCTCATAGGTTCCGGGTGCATCGGAATAGTAGAGGGTGCGCGGCGAGAGTGCATTTTCATAGGTCAGGAACAGGCGGTCGGAATAGTCGTCGGCCGAAACAATCGAAAGCGTGCCGCGTTCCGGTGCCGCGGCCTTTTCCACCGACCATTTGCCGTCGGTAAAGGTGTGGGTAAACAGCTCGTCGAACCGCCCGCCTTTAAAAACCTGCACCAGGAGCCGGTCGCGCGTGGTGGAGACGGCGCTGAGGCTGTCGCGTTCCAGCGGATTAAACAGAATGGTTACCTCCTGACGGCCTGTGAGCAGTTCATCGTACGGCACCGCCGCCAGCGCGCCGGCCGGAACCGTGACGCTGCCGGTGTCCCAGTCCGTTTTCGGCTGGATGAGCAGGAAGCCCTTGAAAATGCCGCTCAGGTCGATATCGAGCGGCAGGTTGAGCCGGATCAGCCGGCCGTTTTCATAGGCGTGGTATTCCGTCTCATAGAATGAAATATTGCGGTAGACCAGCGTGTAGTCGCGGCGGCCGGCATGCAGGACATACGCACCGGCGCTGACATCGTTGGTCATTCCCTCAAAAAGCAGCGGGGCCTCTTCGAGCGGGGTGCCGCGCTTCCAGATTTTCACCTGGCGCGGATAGCCCGAGGATGTCATCGAACCTTCGCCGAAATCGGTGCCGACGAGCAGGGTATCGCGGTCCAGCCAGCTCACACGGGTTTTGGCTTCGTCCAGGTTAAAGCCGTTTTCCACAAAAGCCTTTTTCTCGATGTCAAATTCGCGCACCGCCACGGCATCGCCGCCGCCGCGTGAAAGTTTCACCAGCGCCGGATTATTTTCCGGCCGCAGGACCGTGACGCCTTTAAATGACCACGGCTGGTTTTCCTCTTCGGCCAGCTGCGCAATATCGAGCAGGTTTTCCCATTCCGGCTGATCCTTGCGGTAGGCCGCCAGGCTGGTCCGGCGCCAGACACCGCGCGGGTAGGCTGCGTCCTGCCAGAAATTATACACAAAGCCGCCGCGCAGCCCCGGATAGGCGATACGCTCGTCGGAATTGAGGATTTCGAGCGTCTTGTCGTAGATCGGCTTAAACGCCGGGTGGTTGGTCAGGACGTCCAGCGTTGCGCGGTTCTGTTCGTGCACCCAGGCCAGCGGTTTTTCGCCGTCGACCTCCTCCAGCCAGAGGAATGGATCTTCGGGCTGCGGCGGTTTTTCCGCGGCCGGGCCGTCGCTGTAGGAAATAAGACAGTTCATGAGCAGGAGTGTGAAAAGCGAATGTTTAAACATGGTAAGGATTTGGAAAGGATTCGTTTTACAGGTTCAGGTTGAGGATTTTTTCCGCGGTTTCGCGATTCGCGGCAAACAGGATGCCGCAGTGGTTCATGAAGGTGGAGTCCGGCCGGCTGAAGCGCAGCGGCCCGCCGGCGGCATCTGAGACCCATGCACCGGCTTCGGCATAAATGCAGGCCGTGGCCGTAAAGTCCCAGAAACTGCCGCCGCCGTTTTCCGGCTTCGGCCGTTTGAAATAACACGCGGGCGGATTTTCCAGGCCCCACAGCGCATTCATCACACCGCCGCCGGTGGAGTGGACTTTTGCGCCGAGTTTTTCAACCGCGGTTTGGTGCCAGGCCAAGGCCGCCGTACTGCGGTCGGTGAAGATCTGCAGCGGGCCGGCGGTGTCGACGGCCGGGTGCCAGGGTTTGGAATCCCTGAAAACGCCCTGGCCCTGAACGGCGGAGTAGAGCGTGTGTTTGACCGGATCGTACACTACGCCGATCACCGGTTCGCCGGCCCGGGTGACCAGGGCAATCGATACCGAGAAGCCGGGAATGCCTTCGATAAACGGCAGCGTGCCGTCGATCGGATCGATGCACCAGAAATAGTCTTTTTCCAGGCGGCTGCGGTCGTCTTCCGTCTCTTCGGTGAGCAAGGCGAGGTCGTATTCGCGGATCGATGCGGCGAGGTCGTCGAGGATCATGGCCTGGCTGGCGTGGTCCACTTCGGTCACCACCTGGGCCTGCAGGTTCAGGCCCGAGGCTTTACGGCCGACGTTGACCGGCCGGGTTTCGGAGACATATTTTCCGGCGCGCACGGCGGCGGCGGCGGCGGTGCCGGCGAGCCGGCTGAGCTGTTGTGCATTCAGTTTCATGGGCGGAAAGGTAGCAGTGGGCGGGGCGGCTGGCAATGCCGGCGCCCGGGAACCGGCCGGCGCGGCTCAGCTGCCGCTGAGCGCTTTTTCCACGGCGGCGGCCAGCTGGTTCCTGCTGTAGGGTTTCGCAATATAATCGACGGCCCCGTTTTCGAGCAGCTCCTGGACTTCGCCGTTGACGCTGAATCCGGACGAGAGGATCACTTTCACAGCGGGGTTGATTTCGTGGATGGCGGCATAGGCTTTCCGCCCGTCGAGCACCGGCATCATCAGGTCGAGGATGACCAGGTCGATCTGGTCCTGGTTGGCACGGTAAAAGTCGACGGCGGCCTGGCCGTCGGTGCAGGTGTCGACTGTGTAGCCGAGCGAGGCCAGGATTCTTCCGGTGACGTCCTGGATGACGGCTTCATCGTCGACCAGCAGGATACGGCCGTTTCGGCCGGCGGGTTCGGGCGCGGGGGTGCTTTCGGCCGGCGGGGTGTGTGCATTGGGCAGGTGGATGAGGGGTAAATAAACGGTGATGGTGGTTCCGGACCCGGGTGCGCTCTTGACCTCAATGGCCCCTTGGTGGTTTCTGACGGTGCCGTAGGTGCTGGCCAGTCCCATGCCGGTGCCTTTGCCGACCTCTTTCGTGGTGAAGAAGGGCTCAAACATGTGTTTGCGGACCTCCTCGGTCATGCCGGTTCCGGTGTCGCGGACCTGCAGGGCAATGTAGTCCCCGGCCGGCAGTTCTATGCCGTTGCCGGTGTGGTCGGCATCAAACCGGCGGCGGTCGGTGCGGAAGGTGAGCGTGCCGCCTTCGGGCATGGCGTCGCGGGCATTCAGGGCGAGGTTGAGGATGGCATTCTGCAGCTGGTTCGGATCGCCCTTCACCTGGGAATGCGCGGCGTTTAACTGGGTGCTAATCGTAATGCGTTTATCAATGCTGTGCTTGAGCATCGACGTGACGTCGATGACCAGTTCATGCAGGTCGACGGCAATGGAAAGAAACTTGCCGCGGCGGCTGAAGGCCAGCAGCTGCGAGGTGAGGTTGGCCGATCGCAGGGCCGATTTTTTGATGCCGGCGGCGAAGCTTTTCTGTTCGTCGTCGTCGAGTTCGCAGAGCAGGAGGTCGGCATAGCCGACCACCCCGGCCAGCTGGTTGTTGAAGTCGTGCGCAATGCCGCCGGCGAGCTGGCCGAGGGCACTCATTTTTTCGGAATGCCGCAGCTGGGACTGGCTCAGCAGCAGGGCGCTTTCCGCGCGCCGGCGCTTCAGGATATCCCAGGCCAGCAGCACGATGATGAACAGCAGGATGATGAAAAAGCCGATGGTCAGCAAGATGATCTCGCGGTGTTCGGCATAGAGTGAGTAGGGCTGGTGCAGGATGATGCTGTTCTTCGGCAGCCGGCTGCGGGGAATGTTGAAGTGCCGCAGCATGCGGTCATCAAACTGATAGACGAGTTCGGCATCAGCCACCGGAATGCCGTCCGGCGATTCCCCGGCGAGCACACGCAGGGCCACCTGTGCGGCATAGCGGCCCTGCTGCAGCGGGCTGGTAACCTTGCCGCCGATGACCCCGCCCTGGCCGACCACATCCCAGATGGTGTAAATCGGCAGCGGACTGTTGCGCGAAACCAGGCGGAGGCTGTCTTCGCACGACAGCACCACGCCTTCGGGCGTGTTGAGATAGGAAACCCAGACAATCAGCTCGGAAGGCGGCAGGGCCGCCAGTGCGGTTTTGAGTTCGTCGATGTCCAGGTGCAGCAGGTATTTGAAGTTGATCTGCCCTGCGAACTCCGGCTCGGCGCGTTCGATCAGGTTCTGGAAGTAGTATCCGGTGAGTGTGTTGTCGATGATGAAGTTGATGGCCTCGGCGTCCGGATGCAGGCTGCGCATCATACGGACTGTGCCGGCCACATCGTAGCTTTCGCTGATGCCGGTGTAGCCGGTGCGGCCGCGGATGCGGTCCGGATGAAAATCGTTGATGCCGCAGAACACGACCGGCACTTTCGGAAAGAGCTCATCGCGGTATTCGAGCAGAAAGGAAAGGGCATGGTCATCGCTGGCAATGATGACATCAAACTGCATGCGGCCGTATTTGTGCTCATACAGGTTTTTGAGCTTGGAATAATACTCCGAATCAAAGCACCGCTTGGTGTCCATGTAGTCGACAAAGACCTGGATATCGGACTCCTTGCCGAGCACCGATTTTACGCCGTCCATGATGCGGTCGGTCCAGTAATAGCCCTCGTGATAGGCATTCAGCACCAGAATGCGCCGAAAGGTATCATCGGCCCCGGCGGAAACCGCCTGCAGCAACAGCAGCAGCAACAGCAGCACTCTTTTGATGGGCATTCATTTCTCCCCGTTTTGAAGGAGTTAAACTTTATGTGATTCCCGCAGTCGGGTCAAAAGGATTAGCTGCGTGCAGCGGTTTCAGTCCAGTGCGGCAAGAGTTTGAGCAGCAAGGCGTTCGGAGTAGGCGTGGATCTTCCAGTGCCCCGGGCTCCAGCCCTGAAGGAACCGGAAAAAATCGGTCCAGGCTGCGGGGTAGAGCGCGCGCCATTCTTTTTCCAGTGCCGGAA
This sequence comes from Pontiella sp., assembly GCA_041582935.1. Lineage (GTDB taxonomy): Bacteria > Verrucomicrobiota > Kiritimatiellia > Kiritimatiellales > Pontiellaceae > Pontiella. Next base: position 27,850 of record JBFHGU010000009.1, on the reverse strand, counting down.
AATCGATTGGTTTGCCGCGGGCGCCGAGCGCGTGTTCCAGCGCAGCGAAATAAAAGTCGAGCAGCTCGGTTTCGCGGCGTTCGCAGTCCGCTTCCGAGAGGCAGCTGCTGATGAAATAGGCGACGTCCTTCATGCCGCATCCGCCGCCGACATACTGGAAATCGACCGCCGCGGCACCGCCGGCGGTGCCGAAACAGAAGTTGGCCAGTTTGGCATCGCCGTGCACAAAGGTCTGGAACGGGCTCGCTTTCAGCATGTGGTCAATCGCGGGCGCGGCGGCTTTGAGCTGCGGATCATCCAGTTCCGCCAGCTCGTCGGGCCGTGTTTCCAGATGCCAGTAGGTGCCGGTCTCCCAAAGTCCGGCCGGTTTTTCATGCATAAATTCAGCATGGAAATGGGCCAGCCACGAAAGGCAGGCTTCGATATCGGCTTGGGATGCATGGCTTCTGCGCCCGCCGAATCCCGCGGCGTCGAGGTCTTCCATCACCATGAACACTTCATCGCCGTGCGTTTCCAGCGCATAGCATTCCGGCACGCGGCAGGTTTCGCTGCAGCGGGCGGCCCAATCGCGGTAAAACGCGGTTTCCACCTGGTAGGATTTTACTTTGCGCTCGTGCGACCACCCCGTATTCCAGCCGCGCGGATGGCGGTTCGAGGTCGGCCAGTGGACGTGTTTAACGACCACGCTGCCGCGTGCGCATCCCTGCAGCCCGACGCGCACAATGCTGCCGTAGCCGCTCCATAGGTTCTGGATGATTTCGGATGTTCCGAGCGCGGCGGCACCGGTTGCTTCGAGGGTGATTTGGGTAAAGTGCGGATTCATCGGTTCTGCCATTTCCGCTGCATGCGGAGCATGGATTCCTCCGTGGTGTATTCTTCAAGCTGATGGATGTCCACCCAGGCGAGGTCGTGCGATTCGCCGCTGACGGTGTAGTCCTCGGTATCGGTGCATTGGAAGACCAGGCGGATATCGTGGTGGTCGTGCGCCGGTTCGCTGTTGCGCGCGGGTATTTCATGAATATCAATGTCGAAAATTTCGGGGCGGAACAGGTTGAGTGTTTCGATGCCCGATTCTTCGGCGGCTTCCTGCCGTGCGGCCTCGATGATGTTGGAATTGCCGTCGGCGTGCCCGCCGAGCTGCAGCCACATGCCGAGTTTGCGGTGGTGGGTCAGCAGCACCTGCGTGCCGGCTCTGTTCACGACCCAGGCCGAACCGGTGATGTGGCCGATCCGCAGCGACCGTTCGAAGCAGTCCGGGTTGGATTCAACAAACTGGATGAGCCGGTCAGCCGTTTCGGCTTCGGCCGGCCAGCGTTCGCGGTAGTGCCTCAGTTTGGCAAGGAGATCGCTGCGGTGCATGGTTAAGCCGGATTGAAAAGCGGCTGCAGGATGTCGTACTGCTCGTGCAGCGCCTGGGGCATCACGCGGGTGTCGGCCAGCACCGGCATAAAATTGGTGTCGCCGGTCCAGCGCGGCACAATGTGCTGGTGGATGTGGTCCTTCAGTCCTGCGCCGGCCGGTTCGCCGAGGTTGAAGCCGAGGTTCAGGCCCTGCGGATGCAGTGCGCCCTTCAGGATGTCGACGGTCTCGGCCGTGAGGTCCATCAGCTCCAGCCGTTCTTCGGGCGTCAGGTCGGACAGGTTTTCGATATGCCGGTAGGGAGTGACCATAAGGTGCCCGCTGTTGTAGGGATAGCGGTTCATCACCACCGCGCAGGTTCTGCCGCGTTTAAGCAGCAGGTTTTCGCGGTCGCTGCTTTCCGCGAACATCCGGCAGAGAAAGCAGCCGCCCTCTTTATCGCCGAGGATATATTCAATGCGCCACGGCGCCCAGATCGTCTTGTTCATGCTCAAATCCTTTCCGTATGGGCTGAGATATAACCGCGAAATACCCTAAAGACACGAATTAGATGCAATTTTCCGAGCCCGAAAACGGCGCCCCGTTCAAAGCAGAAGCCGCTGCTGCAGTGTTGAGACCCCCGCGCCGCAGAGCCGGCTGCGGCCGCCGCTGGCGGTCTCTACGTTGATCTGCGTGCCGATCCGTTCTTTCATGGCGCTGACGTGCGAGATCACCCCGATCAGCTTGCCGTCCTGCTTGAGTTCGGCCAGCGCTTCGAGCGCGGTTTCCAGTGCGTCTTCGTCGAGCGTGCCGAAGCCTTCGTCAAGGAAGAGCGAATCGACGCGGATGGTTTTGCTCGCCATGCTCGAGAGCCCCAGCGCCAGCGATAGGCTGACCACAAAACTTTCGCCGCCGGACAGGTTTTTCACCGGGCGGATTTCGCCGGCCTGGTAATTATCCACCACATTCAGATCGAGCGGATACTCTTTGTCGCGCACCAGCAGGTAGCGGTCGCTCATTTTGGCCAGCTGGCGGTTGGCGTGCGAGACCATCAGCTCAAAGGTCAACCCCTGCGCGAAGTTGCGGAACTTCTTGCCGTCGGCGGAACCGATCAGCTCGTGCAGCTGGTTCCAGCGCCCGCACTCGGCCTGCTGTTTTTCAATGCCGCCGAGTCTTTCGGCATAGAGGGCCCGGTTTTTTTCATCGGCTTTAAGCTGGTCCTTCAATCCGCCGATCCGCTGCTGGAGTTCGTTACAGCTTCGGGACAGTGCGGCATGTTCTTCGGGCGAGGTTTCGATGTGCGCCTGTTTACGCGCAGCGGCAAGCTGCTGGGTTTTTTCCGCTTCCAGGGCCGCAAGGCGGGTATGCCGCTGCGCGAGTTCATCCGCCCGCATTTCGAGTTTCGGCAGTTCGGCGGCGTCGAGCCGCGCATCCAGCCAGGCGGCTTCGCTCTCAAAACCGGCGCGGGCCAGCGCATCGGCAAAGGATGTTTCGGCCTGCTGGAGCTGTGCTTTGTTTTCCGCTTTGTCCGCCTCCAGCGAGGCGATGCTCCGGCGGGCGGTCTCCAGGGCCTGCCGGCATTCGGCCAGGCGGTTCTGCGCGGCGGTGTGGGCGGTGCGTTCGGCCTCGAGCGCGTTTTGAAGTTCCTGCTCAACCAGGTCGGGCTGCCGATCGCCAAAGCGCTTTTCCCGCTCCGCCTTCAGGGATTCGATGGAGGCGTTTGCCCGGTCCAGTGCGTCGGCCTGCTGCTGAAGATCTTCCTCCTGCATCCTGATTTGTTCCGTCAGGTTTTCAAGGGCGGCCTGCTGCTGTGAAATGGTCTGCCGCAGTTCGCCGGTCTGCTTTTCCGCATCGGTCCACCGGCCGCGGCGGGCGGTGAGCTGTGCTGCCGTTTCGGGGGCGAGCGGCACATCGTACGGTTTGAGCTGCTGCCTAAGCTGTTTTTCCGCGGCCGCCCAGGCGGTTTCGGCTTCGGTCAGCCGCAGTTTTGCTGCGCTGGATTGCTCAGCCGCTGCCTCGGCGGTGTGGGCGGCTTTCTGTTCTGCCAGCGATTGCAGGTTCAGGGTTTCACGCGCTTCGTCGAGCGCCGTTTTTGCGTTGGTGAAGGCGAGTTCCAGCAGCTCAATTTCTTCAATGCGCGCCGCCGTATTTTCCGCCTCGTCTTTACGGGCGGGCGGCAGTGTTTTCAATTCCGCTTCATCCCGGGCCAGCGCGGCGCCGAGTGTTTCGCATGCTGCTTCGGCGGTGGCCTGCTGGCGGTTCAGGGTATCGATTTGGCCGGCCAGCGCAGTGAGCGAGGCGTTGAGCGTTTCCATTGAGCCTGTTTCCGGCGCGGGCAGTCCGGCGGCATAGGGGTGTTCCAGCGCACCGCAAAGCGGGCAGGGCCGGCCGTCGACCAAGCCTTTTCGTTCGGCCTCCAGGCTCTCGATTTTCTGCTGCAGCCTGAGGTTTTCAAGCATAAGCGCCTGTTCACGCTGAAGGGCCTGCAGTTCGGTTTTCTTCTGTTCAAGGGCCTGTTCGGCTTTGGATGCTTCGGTGGTTTTCAGGGCGATGGCGCCGCGGGTTTCGTGAATCCGCTGCTCGATCTTCGTCCGCTGCCGAAGGGCTTCGAACCGGCTGCGCCATTCCGCCGCGCTCTTGCCGTCGAGCAGGGGGGTGAGTTTACCGCTGATCTGTTTCAGCGCGGCGGCCGCGGTATCCGCAGCGCGCTGCGCCGCCGTCCGTTTGTTCTGTGCCGCTTCTGCGTGTGCGGCGGCCTGGCCGGCCGCGCTTTCGGCCTTATCCGCCGCCGCGCCGGCGGTCTCTTTGGTCTGCGATAACTGGGTCAGCTGCTCCAGCGACTGGAGCAGGGCTGCCAGCTGTCCGACCAGATCCGCGTCCTGGGCATGGGCCGCCTGATAGGCTTCCGCCGCCTGCATCCGCTGCTGCCGTTCGGTGAGTTCTTCCTGCTTTTGTATTTCGGTTTCCCGCAGCTTTGCCAGTGCGGCCGTCCGCTGCATCAGTTCTGTGCGGTCTTTATCCAGCGCGGCGGTACGTTCGGTGATCCGGGTGTCGAGTTCACGTGCCTGCTTCAGTATCGGTGCCCACTCGCGCTGTGCGGCGTCCGCCGCCTGCAGCCGGAGTTCGGCAGCCTCGCAAGCATTGCCCGCATCGGCCTGTTTTGCCGCGAGCCCGGGAAGTGTTTCCACGGCCGTTGACAGTCTGTTTTCTATTTGGGAAAGGCTGGTGCGCAGGTGGACCAGCCGGGCGTGCTCAACCGCCGGCGGCACCGCCCGCTTTGCCGCGGCCAGCCGTTCGGCCTCGGGCCGGAACGCCTCGCTTTCCCGGCGCCATTCCTCCTGCTCAGCCCGGTTGGCTTCGAGCTCATTGTTCAAGGTTTCGATGCGTGCCGCGCAGTCGAGCGCGGCTTTGGCGGCTTCGCGTTTGGCGGCCTCGGCCGCGTACTGGTGTTTAACCGCCTTTAGGTCGAGCTCAATCTGTTCAAGCGCCTCGGCATCGAGCAGCGCCATGCCGGAGAGCCCGGCCTTCAATTCCTTGAGCGTTTGGTTTTCGGCACTGGCGCGCTGGTGGACCGCCTTGGAGATTTCAGTATAGATTTCAGTGCCTGTAATCTGCTCGAGGATCGGGGACCGCTCGTCGGCGCTCGCCTTCAGAAACGTGTCGAAGCTGCCCTGCGCCAGCAGGATCGAGCGGGTAAAGCGGTCGAAGCTCATGCCCGTAATTTCATCGATGAGCCTTTGGACCTCGGTCTGCTTTTCGGCCAGCAGTGTTCCGTCGGCCTGCGCAATCTCCCGCTTCGGCGCCTGCAGTGCGCCGCCGGCTTTTCTGCGGGACCGATGCTGGTGCCACGCTGCGCGGTAGGTGCCGCGCGCGGTCTCGAAAAGCACCTCCGCAAAGCATTCGCCCGTCTGGCGCGACATGACCTCGTTGGCGCCCTGCGTCATTTTTCCGAGCCGCGGCGTCTGGCCGTAGAGCGCCAGGCAGAGTGCGTCCAGTATGGTTGTTTTCCCGGATCCCGTTGCGCCCGTGATGGCGAACAGTCCGTCTGCTGTGAATGCCGGGTCGGTAAAATCGATATGCCACCCGCCGTACAGCGAGTTCAGGTTTTTAAAACGCAGTTCGAGAATTTTCATGGATTATTCGGCGTTGGGGTCGGATTCCGCGAGGGTTTGGAGGATTTCGGAGTAGGCGGCGGCCAGGGCAGGGCGCTGGGATTGGGGAATTTCGTGGGTTTCCAGGCAGCGGTCAAAGACGTCGGCAGGTTCAAGGTCGTCGAGGGTTTCAGCGTTTTCAATGCGCTGAAGGACGCGGTCGATGACGCGCCGGTTTTTGATGCGGCGGATCTCGAGGCCGGAGCCTTCGGCCGCAGTTTCGATCTGATCGCGCAGGTCGGAGACGATTTCCGCTCCGGTGTATTCAATTTCGAGCCAGGCGCTGCTGTGTTCGTGTTTGAGCCGGTTGAGGTCAGCCAGAATGGTGTCTAGGCCGCCGGAAATACGGCGAAGCGGCTGGAAGCAGGGGACGGGGATCTCGGAGACGGCGGCGCGGCGGCCGTCGAAATCGATTTCGAGGATGAGTTTCTGCTGGCCGGCTTCGCCGAAACCCATGGGGAGGGGCGAGCCGGAATAGCGCATGGTTTCGGAACCCGCGGCTTTTTGGGGCACGTGAAGGTGACCGAGGGCGATGTAGTCGAAACAATTGGGAAATGCCGCGGCCTCGACGTGGTCGAGAGAGCCGACGTTGAGATCGCGGACCCCGTCGTCGGCGACGGTTTTTCCGCCGGCGGCAAAGCAGTGACCGGTTGCAATGATGGGAATGTCGAGGCTGCCGCGGATTTCTTCCGCGCGCTGGCCGAGCTCGTGGTAGTGCGTGCGGAAGCCTTCGGCAAGTTTGGTGCGTTTGTCGTCGATCGATTCGCCGGCTTCGGTCAGGCGCAGGTCGCGGTCGCGCAGGTAGGGAACCGCGCAGACGACGGCTTCCGGCCGGCCCGCCGAGCCGCGGCAGACCAGCAGTTCGCTTTCGAGGTCCATGGAGCCGACCACGTGGACGTTCAGGCTTTTCAGCACGGATTTGGGCGCGTTGAGGAAGGTGGGGGAGTCATGGTTGCCGCCGATGACCACGATGTGGCGATCCCCTTTCGCGATGCGGCGGAGAAAGCCGTAGTAGAGCTCCTGGGCGCGGTTGCTGGGCGCGGTAGTGTCGAAAATGTCACCGGCAACGACCAGCAGGTCGGGGCCGCGGCGTTCGGTTTCTTCGGCGAGCCAGTTGAGGAAGGCTTCAAATTCTTCATAGCGCCGCCTTCCATAGAGATTTCGGCCGAGGTGCCAGTCGGAGGTGTGAAGCATTTTCATTCGTGTACCTTTGGTTATCCCTCTGATGCGTTTGGATGTTTGATCAGCGCAGGATTCAAACATATTTCCCTCCATTGGGAAATTCACGATTCCGCGCACTCTATTGAGGTCGGCCGAGAAAAATTAGGGCGGGAAATGGCCGGCCGGCGGCCGGGGAATCCGATCCCGCTGTAAGTGTGAATCCCTCACGGTTCACTCGTCGTCCGACTGTTTCTGAAGAGAGAGCAAGAAAGAGAAAGAGGGAGGGATAGAGAAACGGACTTGGGTAAAGAATGTTTCCTCCGGCTTGCTGGTCGGGTGTGCCTTGATCCCTCGCATGAAAAGCGCGATGAACCGCGCCGTGCCGTTTTTGATAAAAAGTACAGTGAAGTGAACTACACTATAGAGAAATGAGTGCGGATCGCGGGTAAATTGCGATGGGATGAATGGGTGGAATCGGGATGGATGCGTAAAAATGCCTGTAAAAACGCTGTTTATGCCGTCAATATATAGTGTGCTATATCATAGCATACTATAATTAAGTTAAATCCATTAAGTGCGGGCTTGATTTGACAAAACGGTGCGTTATGATCCTGCCCCATGAATCAGACTGAAGGAGAGGGCGCAGGGGCGCCGGAGACGTGGAGGGTGGCATGAGCCAGCTGTTCGAGGACCAGCTCGCCCGGCTGAAGGAGCATCATTTTCTGATCCTTTTCTGGGCCGCCGAGGCGGAGGTCAAGGGGGTGAAATACAATATCACGAACGCGTTCGATGACCTGAAAGATGTGGGGGTGACGCGGACGAAGCAGAGCGTGATGGGCTACGTCGAGTCGCTGCGGACGCTCTGTTTTATTGACCTGCGTGAAGAGCGCAACCGGAAGAATATCTATTTGGCGGAGCACGGCGCGGAGGCGCTCGAGGCCCTGGTGAAAAGCAGTAGTTTCAAGACGAAAAAATCAAGGTTTATGGAGAGTATGTGATGGCAATTGGAATTGGTGGCGCAGGCAGCAAGTTGGCGGCTTTGATGGATCCGGAAGGGGCTACGATCATTAATGTATCGAAGTCGGAGCTGGATAAAACGGCCGCAAAAAACAAGATCATGGCAGTGGCTCACTCGACGCGGGGCCGTTTCCAGGGCGCAGGCAAGAATCCCGATGTCGGCAAGACAGCCTATATTTCGATCTCGGACGAGGTTTATGAACTGATCAAAAGCCAGGTGGTTTTCACTTCGACCGGCGGCGGTACGGGCAACGGCATTGCCTCGGTGATCCTCGACCGGGTGGCGGAGCACGACGATGTTTCCCTGAACGACAAGACCGTATTCGGTTTTGTGCTGCCGTATGTGGAGCGCGAGAGCTCGGAGTATGTCGAAAACACGGTTTCTTTCCTGAAGGGCCCCGTTTCCAAGGCGATCGATTCGGGCAATACCGGCAATATCATGCTGTTCTCGAACAAGCTCAAATTTGAAGGGCGGATTGCAGAGCACGATTACAACACCATGACCGTGACCAGCCTGAAAAATTTCCTCGCGATTCCGGAGAAGAGCGATGCGATGGAGCTGCTCGACGGGCATATCGACCAGGAGGATTTCCGGGTCTATCTCTCAAAGCCTTACTTCAATCACTTCTGCCAGTTTGAATACACGCCGGATCGCCCGTTTGCGGAGCTGCTGCAGGAGAATGCGAACCAGCTGCTGCTGCCGCCGGAGCAGCCGATTGAGGCGATGTTCCTGCTGGAGGTTCCGGACCGCGCAATGACCCCCTATTTCTACGATATTTTAGACTACTTTGCGGATGATGACGTTAAGCCCGCCTACGGCGTGGTGCTCAATCCGGATCTCAAGGAGCCGCTGCTGTCGCTGTCGCTGCTCTATTCGCGTAAACCCAAGGAGCTGGTCGAGGACTTCAGTCAAATGGCTGAGAAAATGACCAAGAAAAAGCTCAAGAAGACCATCAACCAGTTCGTCAAGCTCGAGGAGCGCCGTCTCAATGTGGAGGACGAGGTGCGCAGGATCGAGGAGGAGGATGAGTCGGACAAGGGTGTCATGGACGTCCTGGCGCGCCTCAAGAAACTGCGCTGATTCCGGTGATGTGCCCGGATTGTTTTCGGGGCAGGGCTGGACGGGCGCGTATTTGCGCGGCCGGAATTTTGGAAGGTTTGGATGGCGGACAACGTATATTTTTACTGCGGGAACGATGAGTATCTCGTGCAGACGAATGCGCGCAAGCGGGTGGATCAGATCTGTCCCGAGGCGGAACAGTCGCTTTCGCTTGAGGTGATCGACGGCAGTGCCTCAAAAATTGAAGACGCTGTTTCGGCGGTCGATCAGTGCGTGGCGGCATTTCGGACCGTCGGGCTTTTCGGCGGCAGGAAGGTGGTCTGGTTCCGCGATGCCGCATTCCTGAAGAATGCCGTAATCATGAAAAACGCCGATGTGAAAAGGCTGCTCGGCGAGCTTTCCCATGACCTCAAGGGCGGCCTGGCTGCCGACCAGTACCTCGTGATCTCTGCGCCGGGCATCGATAAGCGCTCTGCCTTTTACAAAGCGCTCAAGGATGTTGTGGAGATCGAGGAATACTCCGTTCCGGAGAAGGACTACGAGGCCCGGCCGGCGGCGATGAAGCGCGCAGCTGCCTTGTTTAAGCGGGAGGGCTATTCCATCGACAGCGATGCGCTGGAGGTGTTTGTGGACCGCGCCGGGTTTGAAACCCGGCAGATCATGAACGAAGTTGAAAAGATGGTGCTGTATAAAGCCGGTGATAAAAGCATTCACCTGCCGGATGTGCAGCTGATGACTTCGGCTTCGGGCGAGGCGGTCAACTGGGACTTTACCGATGCGGTTGCGGAGCGGCGGCTCGGCGAGGCAATCCGCGTTTTCCGCCAGCTGCTGTTCCAGAAGCAGACGGCGGTCGGCCTGATTATTCAGCTGGAATCGATGTATCAGAATCTCCTGCGTTTCCGCGAATATATGGAGATCGGCTGGCTGCGCATGAACGGCAGCCGGATTCAGTGGGCGAACGACCAGGAGATTGAAGACTATTTTTCCGAGGTGCCCGACGATCCGCGAAAAATGCACTGGTTCCGCGCATCGAAATTGGCCAACCAGGCTGCGCCTTACACGGTTGCGCGGCTGGCCGCCAGCAAGCGGCTGGTGGTGGATACCCACGAAAAGATGCTCTCCGGCGGCGGCGCCATTCCGCACGACCTGATGTTTGAAACGCTGCTGGCCAAACTCTGTGCCCCGCCGCAGCGCCGCCGAACCTAGCGCGGGTGCGGCGGCGTATATTCAGAGAGAACAATGCGTGCCGTGCCGGCCGGCGTGCCCACCTCCATTCGGGTCATGATCTTGCGGTCGTCCGCCGTCAGCCAGATCGACTTCGGCACCTTGCGGACAAAGAGATCCTCACGTTTCGGGGTCACCGTATATTCCCGGCACTCAACGGCCTGCGCATCGCCGATCCTGGTTTTCTTTGGTTTGCGGTCCTCGGCGGTCACTGATATGCCGTGGAGTGCGGTATCGACGACGATGTTGAAATGTTTGGATTCGCCGGGTTCGAAATCGTGCTTTCGAAAGGCATAGACAAAAGAGACGGCGTCGCACGCGCCGGGTTCGATGGGATAGTTGGTGCGGATATTATCGCTGTGGCTGATCCATTCGGCGGTGTTGGTTTCGCGGTCGAGAAGGAGCACATCCCGGCAGATCTTACCGCCCTCGCTGGTTGCCTTTTCAACCCGCACGGAGTGCCCGCTCTCGGGGTCAATAAAACAGTCAACGGTGTCGTTCACCGGATAGACCGAGGAGACGAGCCAATTGCTTTTCGCCACGGTGCGGATGCGGATCAGCTCCTCGCCGTCGAGCTCGACGCGTTCGCAGCTGATGGTCGATGTGCCGCAGTCGAGCAGGCCCCATTTAATGCTGTAGACCGCTTTTTCGCCGATCGGATAGGTGTATTCGGCCCGGGCGCAGCAGGCCAGCAGCAGGCCGGTGCATATGAGAAGCGGCGCACGCATCAAAAGAGGATGTTCAGTTTGAAGACCGGCACCACAATTTCGGGCTCGGGGCGGTAGGACATGCGGCCGCCGACGGCGTCTACCGCGGTGTGGAGCCGTTCGTGGTTGCGGCGCTGGGCGGCATCGATGCCGCCGTAGATGCTGCCGGAGTACCAGGTCAGCTCAAAGAAGGTGAGAACGCCGAAGGCTCCCCACTGGTCGTCCGAGGCCGTCTGGTACATGCCGTACATAAACAGGCTGTTGAGGATCAGGCTGCGCAGGCCGTTGGCCGTTTCGCCGGAATACCAGTAACCCGCACCCGGAAACAGGCCGAGCAGACCGCCGATTTTCGGGCTTTTGTCCTTGCCGTCCGCATAGATTTCAAGGGCTTCAAGCGCAGCGGTTTCGGCCGCAGGGGACTGCTGCAGTTCGCGGCGGGCGTCATTGATGCTGCCCTGGGAAAGGAAAACGGCGGCGGCGCAGCGGCGGGCGAAGGACTGATATGTTTCGTTCTCGGTGCCGGCCAAAGCGTCGTAAAAATAGAGTGCGCTGGCGGTGTCGTGGGCCAGTCGGGCGCTTTCGGCACTGAACAGGGTGCGCTCATCCAGGTAGTGTCCCTCCAAGTCCGCCTCTTCGGCGCGGTCCGCCATTTCCCCGGCACTGGCCGCATCACCGGCCTGGAGGTAGGCGTAAGAAGCGTACAGGTAGGCGGCGGCCTGTTCTGCGGGCGTTTCGGTTTCCATGGCGAAGCGGCGGAATTCGACTGCCGAAAGTTCGTGGCCGCCTTCGTTGAGCAGTTCGCCGGCAAGGCGGAAGGTGAGTTCGTCGGCGCCGGCGGCAAAGGTGCCGAAAACGGCCAGCAGGGAGAGGAGCTGCTTCATCATTTTTCGTCTTTCATCCAGAAATCGTGGTTTTCAAGGGGATCGCCGTAACGAATGCGGCCGGTGGGAGTGACCACCGGATGTTTTTTCAGGCTGTTCACTTCCGGTTCGCGGCAGAAGCGGTCGGCAATCATGGGAATGGAGGCCCAGCCGTGCTTCTGCTGGGCCTGCTGGAAATATTCGGAGCAGCTTGGCTGCAGGGTGCAGCGGTTGCCGATGGCGGGGCTGATCTGGGAACGGTAGAAGCGGACGAGCCAGTTGGGCTGTTCGGTCCTGCTGTCGGCGGGTTCCGGTTTGGCGGTTTCGGTGAACAGGCGGCCGTACCATTCCTCGCGGGAGGTATTGATCTGGCTGATGAGGGCTTCGCGATCCTCTTTGAGGAATTTGTTATCGTTCATCAGCTGGAACATGGAGCAGCTTGAACGAAGGAAGAGCTCTTTGCTGCCGGTGGTATAGAAGGTTTGTTCGAAGGCGTGCAGAGCGTCTTCCGGCTGGTCGAGCAGCCAGTGCAGCCGGCCTTTTTCATAGGATGCGGCTGCGGTGATCTTGGTGTCGGTATCGGCGGCGATAAGGGCGTCCAGCTTGGCGAGGATCTCCACCGGTTCCCCGCCTGAATGCTGGTCGGACAGGGCTTCCAGCAGCTGGAAATGCGGCGCATTATCCGGGGCGGTCAGCAGGGCGCGGCGGCATTCGCGGCGGCACAGTTCCCAGCGGCCTTTTTCGTAGAGGCCGAGGGTCAGTTCAAGCTGATCCGCCGCGGCACCGGCAGAAAAAAAGAACATTCCCGCAAGAATCAATGCGGGAATGTTCTTTCCAGATAAATGCAGATACCGATTAAAAATAGGAGGAACCATAGGTTTCTGCAAAGTCAGCACGGGTTTTGCCGGAAGCACCGTCAACGCCGTCCCAAATCATGAAAACAATATTTGCGTAGGGAATCAGGCGCACGATTTCACGCCAGTGGATTTCTTTGCCGTCGTTATAGTCGGCTGCACAGCGCACACCGAAACAGCACCCGGCAATAAAACCGACAACGCCGCCGCGGCCTTCTTCGGCGGATGCCTTCGGAGCAGCGGTGCCCAGCACCATCACTGCAACGAGAAGTCCTGCAATAATCTTTTTCATTGTGATCTCCTTTAATTACTCAAAGCGGGACCTTCCCGCCCTGCGCCCTTACTCGGGGTAGATCTTTGCAAAATCATCAACGAAGTCAATGTCACTGTCGAAGAAATTGCCGGGAATAAAAAGGGATGCGGCAATAGGTTTATTCGCGGCAAAGCGATCAAACTTTACCGTTTCTTTCATGGCGGCTTCTTTGCCGTAGACCTGCGATGCATGGGTCAGCGGCACCCAGGTTCCGGGCGCGGCTTCCACAAAGCCTGAATACTGATAGGCCGCGGTTTTGGATTTCATGGCGGCGGTTTGGTAAAAATCGATGCCGACCGGGCGGTCATCTGCGTCGAGTGAAATCACCACATACTGGTTTTCAGCCTGCAGGCCGATGCGCTTTGCGGCGCCTTCGGCCGGCGCCAGTTCAGTCTCTTCCAGTCCCTTGAGCCGCAGCAGGTGTTCCATGGCGGTGCCGGGCACCAGTTTCAGCGAGATCGTCATTTCTTCCGAAAGGTCGGGAATCGGGCGGGAAAAGCCTTTGGGGTCGCCCTCGACATACTGATAGAGGGTCTTTCCGTCGGCAATCGTACGGCGGCGCAGCGGGGTGAGCCCCTCCGCGTGGATCTGGTCTTTATTGGTGTAATAGACGCGGCTGAGAAACTTCATTTTGCCGAGCTCGCCCTCTTTGATGCGGCGGACCTGGCAGGTGACCGTTTCAATTTTGGAATATTCATTCAGCAGCCGGTCGATTTCCTTTCCTGCCCATGCAGACTGGGCGAAAAGCAGCAGTGCTAAGGCGGGCGGGAAGAGTTTTATTGTTTTCATGGTTAAACCTTATCTGGATTTGCGATATGTGTTCAAGCCGAACAACAGACAATGGAAGCGCGCAAACTATGAGTGAAACATTTGCAGATCGACTGGAGCGGGTGGAGCAGCGGATCCAGGCCGCGTGCGATAAGGCCGGCCGGGACCGCGGCGGCGTTACGCTGCTGGCCGTTTCGAAGACCAAGCCGCCCGAAGCCGTGCGCGAAGCCGCCGCCTGCGGACTCCGCCTGTTCGGCGAGAATAAAGTCCAGGAGGCGCAGGCCAAAATTCCGATGAGTCCATCCGGGCTGGAGTGGCATTTGATCGGGCACCTGCAAGGCAATAAGGCCAAGGCGGCGGCGAATCTTTTTCAGATGATCCATTCGGTCGACTCCCTCAAGCTGCTTCAGGCATTGGACCGCCATGCAAACACCACGCTTCCGGTGCTGCTGCAGGTCAATATTGCCGGCGAAGCGGCGAAGTATGGCCTGAAGCCGGACGAGGTTGCCGGTGCCATTGAGGCGGCCAACCAGATGAGTAAATGCGAGGTGCACGGCCTGATGCTCATCCCGCCGTTTTCGCCCGATCCGGAAAAAACGCGCGTCCATTTTGCCGCCCTGCGTAAGCTGCGCGACCAGCTGCAGGATGAAACCGGCACGCCGCTGCCCGAGCTCTCCATGGGGATGTCGCACGATTTGGAGATTGCCGTGGAAGAGGGCAGTACCTGGATTCGAATCGGAACCGACCTGTTTGGGAAAAGGGGCTGACTTAACCACCGAGGACGCTGAGAGCACAGAGGATGGGCAAAGATCCGTTAACCGAAAAGGTGATTGGCGGCGCAGTCAAGGTGCACCGGGCTTTAGGTCCGGGTCTTGTGGGTAAGGTATGTCAGCAGGGGTTGGCTGATGAGCTCGGTCAGGCAGGAATAGCCTTTCAATTAGAAGTGCCTCTATCGGTTGATGATAAGAACATTCACCAGGATTGCGGGTATCGTTCTGATGCTGTGGTGGAGGCGCGTGAATTGTTGAACTCAAGTCGGTGTATGAACTGGCTGGAATCCATTCAGCTCAGCTTCTCGCCTACTTAAAAGGATCAAACCTGAAAGCCGGGCAGCTCATTGGTTTTAATGTTGGGCGCTTAGTGGGTGGTATTAAGCGAATAAGTAACTAATCAAAACACCCTCTGTGCACGCTGCGGCCTCTGTGGTAGAAAGTTTTCATCATGAATATTGTATTTATCGGAGCGGGCAACATGGCCGAGGCCATTGTTGCGGGAATTGTCAGGCAGAATGTCGTTGAGGCGGCGGATGTCTGCGTAACGGATATTAATGAAAAGCGGCTGGATCATTTTGCTGAGCAGTACGGCGTTGGGCGCTCAACGGATAATGCCGCGGCCGTGGCGCAGGCCGATGTCGTGGTTCTCTCGGTTAAGCCGCAGATCTTTCCGGAAGTCTGGCCGGGCATTGAAGGTGCGCTGAAGCCGGATGCGCTGGTAATCAGCATTATGGCGGGTATTCCCTCCGCGAAAATTGCAAACGGCAAGCCGATCCGTGTGGTGCGGGTGATGCCCAACACGCCGGCGCTGATCGGCGAAGGCGCCGCCGGAATTGCCGCCGGCGAAGAGGCGACGGAGGACGATTTGGAGATCGCCGGAAAACTGCTCGGCGCCGTCGGAATTGCCGTGGTGGTTAAAGAAGAGGATATCGATGCGGTTACTGCGCTGAGCGGCAGCGGCCCGGCTTATGTGTTTTATCTGCTCGAAAGCATGCTCGAAGCGGCCGGCCAGATGGGCCTTGAACCCGGCATTTCGCGCGATCTGGCGCTCTCAACGGTAATCGGCGCGGCCAAGCTGATGCAGCAGTCCGGTGAAGACGCCGACGTGCTGCGGGCGAAGGTGACCTCAAAAGGCGGCACCACCCATGCGGCGATTTCGGTGATGGAAGAGCAGGGTGTGAAGAGTTCCGTCATCAAAGCGCTGAAGGCGGCGCAGTCGCGGTCGATTGAACTGGCAAATGGCTAAGAAAAAAACAGCGCCCCCGAAAAAGAAAAAAGGCCGCCCCCTGAAGCGCAGCGCGTTGACCGCGCTCAGCCTGCTGGTCATTCTCTACATCGGCGCCCATGTTATTTCGCGGCTCGAAGGCACCCGCCAGGCGATCGCCGATAAACTTTCCAATGGAACGCGCCAGCCGATTTCGATTGAGAAGTCCGGCATGACGGCGTTGTGCGGGCTGCGGCTGCAGGGGCTCCGTTTCCAGGGCGTGACGATGCCCGATGTAAAGATACGGTTTAACGGGCTGTTCTTTTTGTCCAAAGAGACGCCGTTTGTCAGCGAGCTTCAGATTCGGGACCTGGAGCTGACGTTCCGCCGGATTCCTGCCGGCGGCAACTGGGAGCCGCTGATCCTGAGCGGCGTCGCGCGCCGGGCCGGCGCCGTGCTCGGGCTCCCGCCTCCGAAAGGGGATGATGATTCGCTGCCGAAATTTCCGCCCTATGTCATCAATGCCAAAACCCTGCTGCAGCTCAAGGATGCCAAGGTGGTCTGGAAGGATGAGCAGGGCCGAGAAACCGCCTATGTCACCAACGCTGACCTGAAACTGAAAGCCGGAAGTTTTATTAAACGGAAGGTCATTCAGACCATCTTTTCATGCGAACACCTGCGGCTGGCAAACGGGCAGGCCCTTCGGGAATTCCGGCTGGAAACCTTCCGTATTGAAGGGTCCCCGTGGGTGACTGTTCTAGACATGGCCGACAGCAACGGCGAATACGAAGAGTTTGCCTCGGATACGCTGTGGGATCATTTAAACACCCATCTCGAGCGGCTTTCTTCAATGCAGTGAACTGCTCGGCTCTCCGGCCTCT
The DNA here is from genome assembly GCA_041582935.1 of Pontiella sp. Lineage (GTDB taxonomy): Bacteria > Verrucomicrobiota > Kiritimatiellia > Kiritimatiellales > Pontiellaceae > Pontiella. The sequence continues at coordinate 11,539 of JBFHGU010000009.1, read as the reverse complement.
GATACCGAATTGCACTGACCCGCCAGACTTCGAAAGCGAGCGGGCGGTTTTTTCCGCATAATACTTGCACAAACGCGCAAGCGTGCGAATAATGCGCGCTCGTTTTAAAATTTAATCTTTAACAAGGCAGGAAAAATGAATGCTGAAAAACTGACGGCTGCATTTAATGAATTCGTTCACGTGGGCGGTGCGCTCGTTGTTGTTATTGCAGTAGTCTCGGTGCTGACCGGGCTGATGCGGGAGTATATACCGCAGGATAAACTGCAGAAAAAATTAACGAAACATGAAAAGTACGGGCCGCTGCTGGGTGCTTTCCTCGGAATGCTGACGCCGTTCTGCAGTGCATCTGTGGTGCCGTTGACGATGGGTATGGCTTCCATGGGGGTGAACCTGGGTACGGTATTGAGTTTTCTGATTTCGGCTCCGCTCTGTAACTTTGTGGTCATCGCGATGGTCTATACGGTGTTCGGTTTAAAGATTACCGCCGGCTATTTTCTGATCACGTTCAGTGCATCGGTGATCGGCGGCTGGTTCATCACGAAAACGCCGTGGAAAAATGAAATTAAACGGGGCAATGAGCTGACCGAAAAAAAAGCATCATCCTGCTGCGCTTCAGCCCCGTCGTGCGCCCCCGATCCGGAACCGCAGGAGTCGTGCTGTCCGGGCAGCGGCGGGTGCCCCGATACGGCCCGTGCCGGCAGTCAGCCCAAAAAACCGGTTCTGGCCATGCGTTTCGCCTGTATCCTGTTTAAAAAGATTATTCCGTATGTGCTGATCGGAGCATTAATCAGCGGGGTCTCGGCGGCCTATCTCTCGCCCGGGATTGTTGAAAAGTACGTCGGCGGCGACAGCCTGCTTTCCGTCATCATTGCCGCGGTCATCGGCGTTCCCGTATACCTCCGCATTGAAATGGCCGTACCGCTGCTGAAGGTGCTGATTGCCAAAGGCATGGGGCTCGGTCCGGCGATTGCCCTGATTATCGGCGGAACCGGCGCCAGTCTTCCGGAAATTGCCCTGGTTTCGTCCGTGCTGAAGCCCAAAGCGGTGTTTGCTTTCATATCGATTGTCCTGATCGCCGCAGTGATCGGCGGTGTGCTCCTTCAGTATCTCCTGTAGCCGCAGGCGTGCCGCCTGCCCGCCCCTGCTCGGCGGCGGGCGGGTAGGCCGTAACCCCTTAAAAAGCCGGAGAAGAGCAGTATGAAATGCGAAAAGAAAAGCGCATCCGCCGCCGGTAGGCGGTTATGGTCCTGTCTCAGCAGGTGGTGTGCATACCGCCATTTATACGGCGTTGTTGCCGCTCTGATCAAGGGCGGGAAAATGTCCGGTCAGGTGCAGGCCGGCCGGAATATAGCCCTGCTCGGGTTCTTCTGCCCCCTTTTCTGGATGGCGCTTTTTTCCGGAGAGCGGGGCTCGGTTTTGGCGCTTCATGCGGTGCATTCCGGGGTGGTATGTTTAACGGGAATTGCTATCATGATTATAGGTTTAGCAAATCAGAAGGACCGCTCATGAATGAACAATTTATCGATGCGCTGAAGGCTCTCGCGGAGCCGCACCGGCTTCGCCTGTTCTGGCTGCTCATACACGTTGACCAGCGTATCACTGTTGCGGAAGCCATGGATGTAACCGGCGATACGCAGTATAACGCCTCCCGAAATCTGAAGATGCTGTATAAAGCAGGCCTGCTGACCCAGACTAAATCAGGAAAATGGGTCTACTATAAGCTGGCTGAGCAGGATAAGCCGCACTGGACGGCCCTGATTGAGTCGGTGGGATCCATTCCTTCGAGTGAATTTGCTGATGTGGTTTCAAGGTGCCGAAAGCGTCTTGCAATGCGGGTGGATAATGAGTGTGTCGTGGGGCCGAACAGCAAAGAGTGGCTGGCGGAAACGGCATCCTGATCACGCCCCGCACTTAGACGGCTGTTTCCCGTGCCGGTATGCGGTTGCTTTCGAAAATGAAGGAAAAAGTGGAGCCAATGATCGGAATTCGGACATTCGCACATACAAACGAAAGACAAATCACTTGTAGCAAACGAATTGCGCAAGCAATAACGCCGTTGGTACATATTCTGATTTTTGAAATTTAGTACCAGAATATGTACCAAATGACAAGCTCTATGCGGCAATCGCCATGTCTTCGGATTCGCTTTCCTCCTTGGGGGGTAAGGCAATCAGGTCATATGCCTTCTGTGCCTGAGCACTTGCCCACCCCAGAATTGAAGGGGCTTCTTTAATGGTCTTCAGCCACGAAGCAATGTAAGCCGCATCATTATTTGCAACTCGCTCAATCCCGGCGAGTCCGCACAGGAAACTAGCCCCAAGCTCTGAAACCAATTCTTCTTTAGCATACTCACGACTTCCGAATTTATGTTTCTCGGTTATGGAGGGACGGTTGAGGCGATCTGAATGCCCAGTTGAATGAGTCAATTCATGGAATAGGGTTGAATAGTATTCGGCTTCACTGTGGAACTGGGATTTCAACGGCATTAAGACTCGGTCAATTGCAGGGGAGTAACTTGCACCCGCTCCCGCCTTCTCGACGATCTTGGGAGCGTCGGCATAATTATCAACAATCCTCTGGGCATCAGGAATTCCGCATCCGCCAACGGATTGAAGCTCTGGGATTTTTCCCGCTAGCCCCTCGCATTGGGCAATATTAAATAAAGAGTAATAGCGAAGAAGCGGAACCTTAGTGATTTCTCCAGTTGCCTCATCTTCCTTTTCGATCATTTTATAGAAGATCGCTGTATGGCTTTTCTGCCCTTTCATTACATGCCCACCCAATTCTTGGACTTGTTTGAAGGTTGCATATATGGGCAGTTCGTAAGGGAGCCACGAGAGCAAAACCGAATTGAAACCACGGTACGGAGTCCCACCACGAATATTGAATGCATTCCCTATTACCCCACGAAATGAGAACGGTTTCCAAGGGCGGCTCCAGGGCAATTCGTTAGTGGATTTGATGCGCTCAATAATACGATCAACGATTATTTCATTCACAGACTTTTTGGGCATACAGCTCACCTTTCTTTAAGGGTTCGGGGGGAATTGCTTACGACTTAAATAAGGTATCAATTACGCCCTCAAAAAGCAAGCTTTATTTTCTCATAAAACGTTTATTTCCAGCATATTACACCGATTTTAATCGCCGTTTTTCCTTGCGATATTTTGCCAGTCATGCTAACCTAAATTATCTGATTTTTCGGTCGGCGCACTCCACCCCATGGAGATGGATCATGCCGCATTTTTCTTCATTTCTCTGTTGATCTACTTTGCGCCACATCACTTAGAAGGCTTTGCAATTCACTCAGGATTTTCACTATGATCGAAATTCATTGAAATGATTGGGATGGGTATGAGTATCGGAAGAAATGAACCTTGCTGGTGTGGAAGTGGTAAGAAATTTAAAAAATGCCATATGGGTAAAGAAGCTCCTCCGGCTCCAGAGCTATTGGATTTGTCGCACAGCTCTTATGTATCCCGTTGGCAGATTGATACCTCATCCTTTGACAAACAATCGTGCTACACTTGGATGTCCAAGAAGCTATGCAAATCGAAACCCAAACTTTTGCTTGATGTAGGTTGTGGAGATGGCACCAGCCTCTTGCGTCTTTATGAAACAATTGGAGACGATCAACTAAAGATCATTTCTCTCGAAGAAAATCCTGAATGCATTCGAGCCGCCAGTAAAAAACTGGATGATGCCGGGGTCTCAGTTGAAGTGGTTGAAAGAGCGTCCATCGATTTCGGTGCAGATGATTCACACACATATACCTATTACCCCATCCCATCTTTTTCTGAGGCTTCAGTAACCTTGATTCAATCCGATGTGCTGGGAGACCCCTTCCTTGAAGATTTTTTATTGATGCAGGGTAAATTTGACGCAGTAACTGCATGGCTTATCGGAACCCATCCTGAAAATCAGAAAAATACATCTGTCCTTCACCTTGGAGCGAAAGATTCTGCAACATACCGCTTATGGGTACAAAACCGGATGTATGACCTTGCAGATAAAATCTTGAAGACGACGGGTATTATTCAGGTTGTTGACAGAGTAGAGTATCCCTCAAAAGAAGAATACCTCGAAACCATCAAGGAATCCCACATTGATCAGGCAAAAGAGACCCGACTTGAGTTTGTGGAGATTGACTATATCGGGTACGAGCCTCCCCAAAGCCCTCATGGCACACCAATGGTCTTCCACTTGGGATCGGAGACAACCAATCGAAATGTGACGAGACAGTGTATGGTTTCAACTATTTCTAAAAAACTATAACGGCTAGCGGCTCTATATCTTACCTCCGCCACAAAACGGTTAATGTTGGCATTCATTAATGATGACAATTGAAACTGTGCCCTTAAGGACTGAATTTTCCTCTGAAATCGCCTCTTAAGGGCACAGATCCAACAACTTCCAATCCATTCACTTCATTTCTCAAATCACCTTCTTAAGGGCACAGCTAACCAAACCCATTAATCCTTTATATTATGTAACTTACAACATTTATCATCTGTGCCCTTAAGAGCCAGTATCCACTTTTATTCATCCATCCATTTTTCACTCCAATTTCCTTAAGGGCGGATAAAGGGAGAGAAAGGACACCTGTGGGATTGGATGGAACTGTGTGGATTTGGAGCGTTTTAACCTGTTACAGGATTTTAACCTCCCTGAATTAATCCAACCTCATTTAATGAATCCTGATTTCAAACCAGTAGTTTTTAATTGGGCTGAAATATCACCCAATAAACAGCCATCAAAAAAAATTGAAAAAAGTTGCCTCCAACCCCCTTGCATATCCTGACCTTGGCTTTAAATAGTTACAGATATAGGATTGGTTTAGGAACGAAACAGTTTACTCAGCAATGACCTCCTCGGTGAAACCAATCCCATCGAGTGAGGTCATTTTTTTTAAAGCTGGGTGTTATGAATACAAGGAGAATAAAAACAAATGAAAGGAACGCTGAGTAAAGAAACGAACCCGGATTGGATGAAGGGTGAACACATGGAGCTTATGGAATACCGCAAGCTCTCAAGAACGGATTACGACATCATTATCAGTTACATATTGGAACAGGAACCGACCGCAAGAAGGCGGGGATGGGATCAGGAGTTGCGCTCATTGATACCCTCCCTAATCTACGCATACGAAAATGGATTGGTTGTCTGTTATTATACGGGGCAGAACAACAAAGCCCGTAGAACAGCCATTGACAAATTGAAACAGCATGGACTCATCCTCAACCACAGAGGGTACAAAATCGGTGAGGACGGCAAATCCCACCCCTCCATCATGATGACGACCCCGTTACTCTACGACCTGTTCAATCCATTGATCAGGATCACGAAATTTATTGATCAAGGAAAAGACAAGAAGCCTAAGAAGGTTCAGGTTCGGTATGAAGACTATGGAATGGCACAACGGATTTTTGATTACAACGAATTCATGAAGGATCAGATAGTAACCGATGGATCAGGCAACCGACTCAAAACAGACCTGCACCGTTGCTATAAGGAAATCGGAGGAAAGGTATACAGGAACCGATTCCATCAATCCAGTTACCAGTCACTGCCGGACACAGAAAGGGCGCACATCAAAATCAATGGCGAGGATGTGGTGCGGTTTGATCTGAAGGCATCCCATGCCCAAATTATTTATCAAAAGATGAACGAGATTATGCCGGATGATCCATACAAAGCCTTCCCTGAGAACAAGATCATGCGGGACATATGCAAGTGTGCGCTCCTCATGATCTTCAACACGGGCAAGAGAAGGAGTGCGGAAAAAGCCTTTGAGAAGGAGCTGAGGGATAACACCATTCATTATCTGGAAGCCGGTCACTACATGAAAACGAACGGCATCAAAACCAAAGATGTATTCGATAAGGTCGAAGCATTGAACCCGAAACTGAAGCCGCATTTCTATACATCATCCTGCCGTGTTGCAATGGATATAGAAGCATCCCTGCTATTCAAGACGATGGAAATCCTAATTCGTGATTATGGCATTCCATCCGTCCAAATATTTGATGAATTAGTTGTTCAGGCATCCGCCGAAAAGGAAGCACTGGATACATTGAACATGGTTTGGGAATCCTACCTAAATCAGAAACCGATACTCACCATTGAACGGCTGGAGAAGAAGGAAGAAAAAATCATCCCGTTCTATGATGGCAGTCAAATTGACTGGGAAGCTTTTTCCGTCAGTATGTTGGGGGCATAAACAATGCGGTCACGAAAGAGCGGCATCATTTTTCATGAAGATGGTTACCAGTTTACCACCCTCAAAGAGCTGGAGTACCAACTGTGGAGATTCAGAAATTGGATCAAAACCATGTGGATCAAAAAGTGATCAATCTCAGAATCGGCGTTTAAGCGTGAAAATATTTTCTGACAGAAACGACCTTCAATATGCCGATCAGGAGCACTGAAAATTTTTTGCGATTTTTGAAATGCAGATAATCAGAAATGGACTTTTTCCATATCCTCTTGTGATTCATGAAAACTGTCATTTTGTCGGAGTCGGCTTTCCAGAACATCAATTCCGACATTTTCAGAAGGTACCCGGCATATACTTCTCAGACCGAAAATCTGAAAAATTTATTTTTTTATGTGGGGCTAATAACAAAATGGCAGTTTTGGAAAAAACGTGCCCTGCCGAAACAGGGCATCAATTCTCAAAACATCAGCTGGACTGCCCTCTATCTTACTGAGGGTAAACCCGAACCCATCCGCCATCTTCCCAAAGATCAATCACTTCCCATAGCTCACGGGGAACATCTGACAAACACGCTCTGAAATTCTTCACGTTTGATCCCTGAGAAATGGCGAGCCGTTCCATATCTACTATCTTATCCATAGGACAGGAACACCTTTGTTTCCACTCATCCCATGTCAGTAAAAAACTGGAATCAGTAGAGACACCAAACCGTACAAGCCCCCCGCCAAGTTGCCTCATTTTTCCAAAGCTGACTTGTTTCAACTGCCCCGTAGATTCATCCATCATAGCTTTGGTGGCGGTCGGCTCCCACTTCTGGTTTACCGAAAACCATATTGCATCAAGCATACCTTCAATACGGGCATGGGGCGTTGTCTTCGCTTCCGTATACAGTGCATTAGAATCTGCTATAGCTTGGAACTTTTCCCCTGTGGTGTAGTGCCAGCAATATTTATCATCAGCGTTTTGTTTCTTTTTCTTGGATTTCCCCATCCGTACTCCTTGGTTAGTCCTGCTTTCACTGGCAGTCAGTTATGAGTGATACACCCACATTCCAATGGAAGCACAGGTCATCTAAATCACAAAGGATTTTGTAAAGAAACAGGAGAAAGGTCACCTATTCCGATAATTCGGATATTCGCCACTTCAAAAGACCAATACTCACCACCCCTGCATTGTACCCGGCGAACGTACCGCCTTCATATTCGGCATAGGCTTCATCGACTTTTTGGCGGTGCAGTTCCATCCATTCAGATTGCTCCAGAATCGCCCCAGATCGTTCGGCAACCGGAAGCGACTCCACATACTCCTGAAAGACCAAATACAGTTTCAATTCATACAGGAAGGAGATATTGGCAATCGTATAGTTGCGGGGTTGTTGTTGCTCCAGCGTATCCAAAATTTCTTCCAGTTGCCCTATGGGTTGATCAATCTCCAGAGACCAATTCAGGTTGGATACATCATGGGATGTAGGGTGCCCCTGGCACCCTGCCAGAACAACCGCCATAAATAGAATGGTGATTATTTTTCCAATCATAGGAAAGCCTTCTAAAACGCCCGTATTTGACTTGGACCGGCATTTCTCTACCTCAGCCAATGCGATGGACGGATAATAACCCTTTTAGGCTCCTCGGCAGTCCCACACACGACTTTGGAATGCAGGGCTTTATATCGGAGTACTTTCAACAGCGGCACTAGATCACGATGGTGAGACAAAGCACCCCGTCCAATGTGATCCAGATATGATTCTTCACGAAGAGCTAAAGAGATATCGGCATCGGTCATGTTAAAATCCATTACCTTGACCCTTTGGATTTCCGGTCATATTCAAAGCATCGCTCCCGGCATTCCTGTGCCCGATCAGGGGCGTGAAAGAAGTCATTCCAGATGTCAGCCAGCTCCAGATAGTCACAACCGGCACGGACATACTTTTCAGCACGGTGCATCAATTCACGCCCTTGGGAGATTGCCTCATCGGTTGCCACATAAAGGCAAAGATCAATGGCATTCTGGATCATGCAGTCCAGACTATGACTATTTGCAATCTGGTTCTTCCTGGCATTTTCAGCCATTTTAAAGTCACCCAGCAGTTGCAGATAACATAGGGAAATATTGCGGAATGCAAAGAAGTCAAGGTCAGCCACAGATTCAGCCTTCCCCAAACACAGGCGAGCCTTTGCTTCACAACCGGATTTTGCCCACAGTTCAGCACAGTTGATAAAATGAAACGGTGATTCAGCCTTCCGTTCATAAGCCCGGATTTGATCAGGATCAGAAATATAATGAAGGCAAAGCTCGTTCATCCGGGTCTTAACCGAATAACCAGCACTTGGACGCAAACCCTGAATCAAAAAGGTCAACAGTTCGCCAGTCTGGTCAAAGCCCAAATCCTGAATCAGAATAGCTCCGATCAGTTTGGTCTGGAACCTCAGAACTGCGCCGTCAGCAATTGCATTCATCAGTGAACCAATGCCAGCTTCCGGCGAATCCTGATAGTAATCCAGAATCCAAGTGAATTCCGGGAGTTTGGTGTTCAGTCCAGCAATGTAATCAACCAACACAGATTCTTTCCCTTTGATTACAAGGGCTTCAAGGGACGTAGTACCGCCGTGGACACTGAAGTCTCTCAGCAAGCCATTCTCAGCCCATTCAAGAGCATCTACACGGGGCACCACGGCATCATCAATAGAGACCGTTTGTTTTTTTATCAGCGGCTTCAGATGTGCCAAATATTCGGGATGAATAAACCCGTTGAAATTCAGGGAATGGTTGGGGTTGAGTCTCATGGGTGCTCCAGTTGAAACAAAACATTATACTGAACCCTGTCAAGCCCACCAAAAATTAAGGCGCATGACATAAATGCCATACGCCTTTTCAACACGATCCACTCTGAATTAATCCGACTGCTTTTCCTTATCGGATTCGCTCTTCTTCCTGCTTTCCGATTCCGCCTTCTTCAACTCCTTCTTTTCACTTGGTGATAGCAAAGACATGAATCGATTCAGGGTTATGGATTCCGGCTTCTTCGGCTTGTCATCAAGGTGGTCTATCAATTCTTGAAACTTCATAATCATCTCCTGGAAATACTTATCCCAGAACCTTGGTAATCAAGGGCACTTTCTAGAGAAAAAAGGGAGAAATGTGGATCAACGGAAATTCCCGGCAGAGCGGTTTCTGAATCTATAAACGCCGTTTACGGAATCGATGTCGGGAATAGAGCCATCTATTGACCTTGCACGGGTGGTGCTACGGAATAAACGCATTTAGGGAGATCGAATAGAGTTTATAGACAGCAGTCCGTGGTCAACCATCACACTAAATTTCAGGCAAATCAGTTATTCCGACCGGATACTCAGCAGACTACCAACTTTGTTTTTTAATCTGGGTGAAGTTAAATCTATTTCATCCACTGACAATTTAGCCAAGCACTCTATCTCAGAAAATATAGCCTGAAGCGTCCCGATCTTCTCCATAACATCGAACAACTTATTTACGAGTAGGTGTTTAGGGTCGCTGGCATGTAAAGCTTCGGCTTTTAAATTAAATACATGCTCCATTTCGTAACGATTCATAAAGTCATCATATCGTTCCCTTGAAACAAGATGGTTCGACAAAAGATACTCCATAAAGTGCTCGTATGAACTGAAGCGAGAGTCGTGCTTGATCAGTTTGCGTATAAAATTAAGATATTTCCCTTCTTCGCCCAGTACATATTTAGCATACAGGGAGTTATCTAGAGAGATGCTGGCTTCTTTATTTCGGCGAAAAAATGGTTTAACCAATAAATGTTCATACACAGTGCGAATATTATCTTCCAGACCATCAAGCTTCTTCTTCATCGTCGTGTCAGTGAGGCATTTCTCGGAATGAAGCCAGTAAGTGCTCATCAGGTATATAAATAGCACATTAATATATGAGTCCAGCATACACACAAATTGATCTATTTCATCCGAAGAAATCTTGTCGCAGTTAAAATTACGAATGTATTTTTTTACTCTAGATTCAAAAACAGAGCTAAACTCTAATGACTTTGAGTTTAGCTCGTCTAATCGACCTCCCAAATTTTTGTAATATTCAAGGCAGTCCAAGAGAATTAGATATTTCTCTTCGAGGTCATCAAACATCTCGATATTTTTGGTCTTAAGCAGAGCTTCGATGACAGGCTTAAGGTCAGCTTGATAGATTATCTGGCTATTGATCTGAATCAGGCTAGGAGGAAGAACCATTTCACACTCTTGCTTTCTTAAGTGCTTAACAATCCGACCAAAGCTATCCCTAACAAGCTCAATAGACTCCTCACTAAACTCACCCTTTTCAATGCCTTCTTTTATGTCAGCATCCGAGATTAGAGAATATTTCTTTCGTTCATTCATTCTGTGTTGTTCCAAAAAGTTTCGTAAATTGAGGGGCGAAATACCGAGTGACTATTCAGCACTCACCAACGATTCCAGCGAGCCATCCTCAACGGCGTAGTCCACGCCCAATGCAAGGAAGTGTTTTTCGCCGCACTTGATCTTGTCCGTTTCCGGGATACGAAGCTTGAGCTTGTCCTTGGTGGATTTGGTTTCCCGGATCATGTAAACGATGCGCCCGTTTTCCTTCAGGATTGCCCAGTCGGGATTATAGCTTCCGATTGGAGTGGGAATCTTGAACCACGATGGGAGCTTAATGAAATATTTCACGTCCTGCATGGTGTTCAGGTCTTCGGCAAATTTCTTCTCTACGCCGGAATCATACAGAATATAGTCATAAACCGACTTGTCCGTTTGAACTACCCGATCATTGGCAAACTCCAGCTTGTGTTCGTCTTCCCGGAACTTGGACATTTCGTATGAGATTTGATCCAACCGCTCATACTGGATGCCTTCAATCACCAGACGGTGCAGGACATCACGAATCTGTTTCACACAGGCATCCATAAACGCCTGCGGATTGACAGGAAAGTCCATCAGCCGCCCGGAACGCTTCAGAATTAACGAAATGGTGCTACGGGTTAGCTCAACCTTGCTTTGCACGTAGGAAAGAATATCAGGCAGTTTTGTGACGTTGGCACGATGCTCCACTTGCAGAGTACGAACCATCTCTGTATCAACCCCCGAATCCTTGATATTCAGATCCACCAGATTGGATCTCAAGCGGAGCGGAACAATCTCATCCATCCGGGATATAGCTTCAGCCGCCCTGCTAATCAGGTCTTCGGTTTCATAGGTAACATTGTAGATCGTGCGGGTATTGACCGAGTTCCAGAACGATTCAAACTCAGGATCAAGCATCACCTGCTCGTTCACCTTCACACGAACCTTCTTATTGTAGTCATCCACATGG
>JBFHGU010000008.1:0-76179 GCA_041582935.1 Pontiella sp. | reverse complement strand
TCGGACAATACGGCCCTCAGCGGCGGCGGCGGGAGCTATGGCGGCACGCTGACCGGCTGCACGCTGGCCGGCAATTCTACTTCATCCTCCGACGGCGGAGGAGGCGGGAGCTATTACGGCACCCTGACCGACTGCACGCTTGCCGGTAATACGGCCTTCAACGGCGGCGGGAACTTTGACGGCACTCTGACCGGCTGCACCCTTTCGGGCAATTCGGCCTATTACGGCGGCGGAAGCTATGGCGGCACCCTGACCGGATGCATCCTTTCAAGCAATACGGCCTCAGTGGACGGCGGCGGCAGCTATTATGCCGTATTGAGTCACTGCACCCTGTCGGGCAACGCGGCCGGGGAATACGGAGGCGGGTGTAACCGAGGAACTCTGACGGGGTGCATTGTCTATTTCAATACCGCCGGTTCGTATGGCGATAACTGCTATTTTCCGACCATGTCCTACTGCTGCACTACGCCGCTGCCGGACGGCACCGGCAACACTTCCGGAGATCCCTGTTTCGCCGATGCCGCCAACGGCGACTATTCGCTGCTCTACGGCTCGCCCTGCATCGATGCCGGAACAAATTCCGTGCTGGAAACGGATTTTGACGGCAGCCCGCGCTGCGTCGACGGTGACTTCGACGGCACGGCGGTCACCGATATCGGCGCCTATGAATATCAACCAGACGACACGGACTCGGATGGCGACGGCATTTTGGATAGCGATGAGGTCAACACCTATCAAACCGATCCCGCGCTGGCGGATACCGACGGCGACGGGATATCCGACGGCGCTGAAACCGACAACGGCCTGGATCCGCTGGTAAGCAACGTCGGCGCCGATTCCGACGGCGACGGCATTTTGGATGCCGATGAGGTCGATTACGGCCTGGATCCGCTGGAGAGCAATGAGGGCGCCGATTCCGACGGCGACGGCATTTCGGATACTGATGAGGTCGATCACGGCCTGGATCCGCTGGTCAGTAATGAGGGTCTCGACACGGACGGCGACGGACTTTCCGATGCCGCTGAAGTGAATACCCATGGAACCGATCCCACGCTGGCGGATACCGACGGCGACGGGATGTCCGACGGCGCTGAAACCGACAACGGCCTGGATCCGCTGGTAAGCAACGTCGGCGTCGATTCGGACGGCGACGGCATTTTGGATGCCGATGAGGTCGATTCCGGCCTGGATCCGCTGGTCAGCAATGAGGGTCTCGACACGGACGGCGACGGACTTTCCGATGCCGATGAAGTGAATACCCATGGAACCGATCCCACGCTGGCGGATACCGACGGCGACGGCATTTCGGACAGTGATGAGCTGGCATCGTGCACCAATCCGCTGGTCAGCAATGAAGGACTGGCGGCGTTTTATCCGTTTAACGGAAACGGGAACGATTCCTCCGGCCAGGGCAATGATGCCTCGGTGACCGGGTGTACGGTGGACGGCTGGCTCTCGCAGCCGGCCAGCACGGCGGCATATGCCGAACTGCCGAGTACCCTGTACGACGGGAGGTCCAACTTTACGTTCAGCGCGTTCGGCAGGCTGGCGGATACGGATACGCGCTACCGCAACCTGCTGTCCTGTGCGGGAACCAATTCTGCCAACGAACTGCTGCTCTATTATGATACCTCGGTCACCCGCTGGCAGCTGTATTGGGGCGGGACAAAATATGTGCTGACGACCAACGCGGTGATGTCGGATTTGGCGTGGCACCACGTTGCATTCAGTGCATCGAACGGCACGTACCGGCTGTGGCTGGACGGCGGACTGGTGGAAACCGCGGCCGGATCGGCCGAGGCGCTGACAGTTTCCGACGGCGGCGTTTTCCTGGGGCAGGATCAGGATGCCGTCGGCGGCGGGTTTGATGCCGACCAGACCTGGCACGGCGACGTTGATGATGTGCGGGTCTACCATCGGGTGCTCAGTGCCGCCGAGATTGCGGCGCTGTCGGAAGAGACGCACCTCAGTTATCCGGTGACCTTCAGTACCTCCGGCAGCGGAGCGGTTGCGGCGGAGCCCTACTGGAGCGCCGCCGCCTCCGGCACGGTGTATGTGCCGAGCAACACGGCGCTGTCCGTCGAGGCGGTCCCCGACGACGGCTGGCTCTTTATGGAGTGGGGCGGCGACCTGAGCGGCGGTTATACGGCGAGCAGCACCACGCTGTGGGTCAGCAGTTCGAATTCCATCACGGCGCTCTTTTCCGATGACGCCGACGGCGACGGCCTGGCGAATACCAATGAAACCGCCCTGGGCACCGACCCGCGCAATGCGGATTCTGACGGCGACGCCTTCTCGGATTATGAGGAATATATCGCGGCCACCTCGATGACCAACGCGGCTGATTTTTTCTGCGTCGACATTGACGGCAGCGCCGTCTGCTTCAACTCCGCGTCGAACCGCCGTTACACCCTGCTGGTCTGCACCAACCTGGCCGAAGGCGTGTGGAGCGCCGTCACCAACCTGGCCGGCACCGGCACCGAGGTCTTTCTCAGCGATCCCGACGGCGGCAAACCGCACGCCTGCTACCGCGTGCAGGTGGAGCTGGGCGAGTAGCGGCGCGCGGGAGTATTCCCCGCCGCGAAAACCAAGCCTGCAGGCTGCGCCTATCGAAGGGGCGGGCGATAGGCATTCGGAATGCGCCGGTTTTCGGACCGGCGCATTTTGCTGTAGTTCTGCGTCGGAACTTAAATGTTTAGTCTTGTCCGAACTGGAGTGGGTTATTCCGTTCTGATTACATGCTTATTTCGTTGTTTTAGAATTTGTGAAAACCAGTCAGGTGTGAGGATAGATAATATGTTTATGAAACGAACCGGGTTATTGCTGGGCGCTGCGGCGGCCTTGAGTCTGAGCGCGTTCGGCGGCGCGAAACTGAATCTTGATGAATATTTAAGCTTAGCGGATGAGGGAAAAATCTATCCGTCGGCGGCGCAGATGGAGATGCTGAAGCCGTTTGTGCCGGAGCAGGCGTACCGCCCGGCGCCGTCGGCCGCCGACCGCGCATTCTGGACCCGTATTGCGCAGAAGGAATCAGCGCAGGCGATTATTAAGCAGGCGCAGGAAGATCGGGAAAAGAAGCCGGAGGTGCCGATTTCAGACGCGATTTACCGCCGCGCGAATAAGGAGGGCAACCGCGGGATTTATAAACCGCGCTACTACCGCACGATGGAGACTCTGGAGCGCGCGGTGATTGCGGAGTGTATCGAAAATGAAGGAAACTATATTCCGCAGATCGTCGAGCACATTGAAGCGATCATGGAAATGAAGTCGTGGATGCACCCGAACCACGATGACCGGGAAAACAGCGTACTGGAGGGCAAACGTGTGGCGATTGACCTGGGCGCGCGGAAATTCGGCTCGGTGCTGATGCTTTCTGAGGTGCTGCTGGAGGATAAACTGCCGGCGGAACTGCGCGCGGAGATCCGCAAGGAGATTAAACGGCGTATGACGGATTCCTATTTCAAGTCCTGCCTCGGCGAGGATAAAAAGGGCAACACCTGGATCTGGGGAACAAGTAACTGGAACTCGGTCTGCACCGGCGGAACACTGTTTTCAACCCTCACGGCTTCCGAAAAGGCGGGCGAGCGCATTGCGATGATCGGCTGCGCGCTCAACAGCATGAAGTTCTATCTGGAGGGATTCGGTGCGGACGGTTACTGCTCGGAGGGTATCGGATACTGGAACTATGGATTCGGCAACTATCTTTATCTGTCGCAGATGGTTTTTGATTACACCGGCGGTACCATCGATATGTTTACTTTTACCGATCCGGAAAAGATGAAACGGGTCGGTAATTTTCCGGCGCATTTTGAAATCCAGAACGGCATCTATCCCTGTTTTGCGGACGGAGGTTCCACGTTTAAATCGGACAGCGACAACTTTGCCTATATTCTGTCGGCCAAGAACTACGGTGCAGCCAAACCGACCTACAGCCGGCCGGCCGACATCACGATGCAGCTGATGGAGTGGGCCGATCCGGTGTCGTATGTTGATCCGAATGCAGAAAAAACTGCACTGCCCAGTCACACCTATTTTGATGATATGGGCATTGTGATCTCGCGCGGCCGGCAGGACGTGCCGTTCTCGATTGCGGTCAAAGCGGGCCATAACGCGGAAAACCACAACCACATGGATGTCGGCAGTTATGTGATGGTGCTGGGCGATGACCACATCATGTGCGGCGATCTCGGCGCACCGCCGTACCAGGCCGGCTCGTTCTCCCCGACGCATAAAATGCGCTCTTCCTGGGGCCACCCGGTACCGCGCGTTGACGGAACGCTTCAGTCGGAAGGCAAACAGTTCCGCGGCACAGTGCTTGAAACGGAATTCTCGGAAAACCTCGATAAAGCCGTAATCGATATCAAGCAGTCCTACGAAGTGCCGGCACTGGAAAAACTGGTCCGCACGGTGACCAATGACAAATCCGGGAAAGGCACGATTACCATTACGGATACGTTTTCGGCATCCGAACCGATTGCGTTCGATACCGCCATCATGACCCACACGGAATATGAGATCCTGGGTTCGGATACCATCCTGCTGAAGAACGACGGCAAAACCATTCGGGTGGCTGTCAGCGCCGAGGGCGGAAAAGTGAAGATTCAGGATACGGAGGTGAAAGTGAAAGCGGTCCGCTATGCCGACCAGGCCTTCAAAATCTGGATCGAGTTCGAAAAAGAGCTCAAGGCCGGATCCATCACCATGGCCTTTACGGCGGAATAACGTACCGCCTGTCCGGAAGAACCGCCGTGCCGCCGCACGGCGGTTTTTTTGTGTCTCGATGTGCATCCGCATGCTCTGATGGGCGGCGCCCGAACCGTTGTGCGGCCTATGAATTCAGTCGGGAGTTCGTCTATCAAAGATTCAGCGCTGAATCGCGGGGCCGGTGCGGAAAATATGCGCTGCAGTACCGGTATTTTGTCGGGAAAAATTTATGCCGGCCGAATAAGCAGCGCCGGCCATTTTCAGGTTGATCCGAGGAGCCTCCTTGGATAGCTTGTGTTAATTGTAGATAAATTTCGGGGGGCTGTTAATGCGGTCCGGCAACGGTGCTGCTGCTCCGATAAGTTCGATCTCGACAGTCAGGGTTCGTTTGTTTGCAGGGTTTCCTGATGGAAACCGGTTAATAAACGAAAGGCATTTCGAATGAAACGGCTTCTGTTGATCTCGCTTCTATGGGTATCCGCTGTTGTACGGGCTGATTTTTCTGATCTAACGCAGTGGGACGGACTGGATAAGGTCTCGCGAAAGGGCACGGCCTCGTTCGCACTCCCGGGCACGGTTTCCTATACCTATCCCGACGGCGAAAAGGGGTTCTACAACATTGGATTCGGCACGGCGCACGACGGCTCCGGCAACTGGTACGGAAACTACGGCGTGCGCTTTGAGCTCTACCTGCCGAACGACAAACCGCTGATAGCAGCCGCCGAGCTGGAAATTGTGCCGCGCAAAGTCAACGGCGGCAGCGAAGACGTCATCGATACCTTCAGCTCGGACTTCCGCGTGGCGGGCAAGGGCTGGCATACGGTTACGGTTCCGTTCGATTCCTTCAACCTGCAGCGCCGCCTTGCGCTGCTCGAAACGATTAAAACCTTCCGCCTCAAGGCGGCGCTCGCCGACGGCTCAAAAGCCAAGGTGAAGCTGGAAAATCCGCGCGTGGTCAAGGCGGACATCGTCAGCCTGGACAGTAAAATCCGTTCGATTTCCGCCAAGGGCGGCGAAACGGTCACCTACACCCTGGAGCTATTGAACTGCACCGACGAAGAACAGCTGATCGATCTGTCGTATCAGTCCCGCGGGCGCGAAACGATGACCACGGAGATTATTCCGGCCGAGCTGTCGCTGGCGCCGGGCGAAAGCACAACCTGCAAAGTGAACGTAACCGTTTCGCCGCGCGTTGCGCCGGGCGGCCATGAAAAACAGCTGATTAAAGCCATCGCCAACGGAAAAGATGCCGGCTCGATTGAATACACCACCGTCAGTTATCTTGAGCACCCGTACATTCTGTTCGATAAAGCCGGCTGGGATGCCATCCGCGAAAAGGCGGCAACGGTTGATTGGGCGAAGGCGGCCGCGGAAGCGTATATTGCCAAAGCCGACCAGTGGAACGTTCCCGCGCTGAATACCGACCAACTGGGCCGCGCGACCCATCAGCTGTACCTGTATAAAACCCAGGAAGAGAAAAATGTGGAGGCCGCCGCCATTGCGTATCAGCTGACCGGCGATAAGAAATATGCGGAAAAAGCCGCGCTTTTCCTTCGGCAGCTGTCCGATCCTGCAACCGGCTATCCGAAAACCAACCAGGGCTGCGATGCCAACCTCGTGCAGGAAGGCCACTTTTTTCAGCGCATGGCGATTGCCTATGACCTGATCTATAACTCCGGCGCGCTTTCCGCCGAGGACCACGCCAACATTGCGCACACCTTCCGGCTCTACCAGAAAACCATCGATTCTTCGCTCAACTGGACAATCACCGGCAACTGGCGCGTCTCCATGCTGACCGGCGCGGCCTTCGCCGCGCTGGCGATTCAGGACCTGCATACGGCCGACCGCTTCATCACCGGCACCGGCGGCATGGAAGACCAGTTCAGCAACGGCGTAATGTCGGACGGCTGGTGGTATGAATGCTCGATCAGCTACAATACCTGGGTGGCGAGCGAGTTTACACAGCTCGCCCTGGCGCTGCAGCCGTTCGGATACGACTATGTCGATGCCGCGTTCCCGGCAACCTATTCCAAGGAGTACAACGTCTTTTCGGTGGATGCCGAAGAGCGCAAGCGGCAGGTCTACGGCAAGCCGTTCCAGAAGTGGGGCCCGGTCCATAAACCCTACGTCAAAATCAAAGACATGTGGGACGCCCTGCCGCCGTTCATGGACTATAACGGCGTGATGTTCGCCAACAACGACTCGCTCGAGAATAAGTTTAACGATAACTATTACGAGATTGCTTATCACACCTACCGCGACCCGGTGCACGCGGCGATTGTTAAGAATCTGGATAAACGCGACCTGCTCTACGGCGTGGTCGATCTGCCGGAAGATACCCCGGAAATGGGCATCGGCTCGGCCTTCTGCGACAACGCCGGACAGGCGATGCTGCGCTCCGCGCAGGCCGAACCGCGCGAGCGGATTCAGGCGGTGCTCAAATATGGATCGCACGGTGGCTACCACGGTCACTTTGACCGCACGGCGCTCAACTCGATGATGCGCTACGGCCGCAGCTTCTACAATCCGGAGCACATCTGGTACGGCTACCCGAACTTTATGTATGCCTTCTTTGTGCAGACCACGGTGGCCCACAACATCGTGGCCGTGGACATGAAGCAGCAGGAAGCGGTGGAGAGCAGTAAGCTCTTCTTCAGCACCAACGAGCTGATGCAGGTGACGGCGGTGGAAACGAAAGCGCGCTGGTCGAACCCGCCGTACGGCGGCCTGAACTACGGCACGTTCGACGGCTCGTTCCAGGAAAAGTGCTGGGCCGAAGGACGCTATATGCCGCAACCGGAAAATGAACCGGTCTACGGTTCCATCGGCGAGTGGTCCGACGACCGCGTCACGCAGCGCCGGATGATGCTGATGACCGACGATTATTTTGTGCTGGCCGACTATCTCGCCGGCGATGAAGAGCACATCTATGACTGCCTCTTCCAGATTAAAGGGTTCAAAGGTCTGGAAGCCGATGAAGGCGCCGAGCCGGCGCGGCATACGGAACAGATGACCGCTGATCCGGTGCTGGCGGCGCAGACGATTACGGACTGCAGCTGGTACGATGCCAAAGGAACCGCCAAGGTTAGTTTTGAAACGCGCTACGGCGAAGGCGCCGACAACGAAGGCACGCGCATTTACGGCGAAGACGGCGTGCTGAAAATGGATGTCTATTCGGCCTGGCCGCGCGACCGCGAAGTGATGATTGGCGCGCTGCCGGAATCGCACGGCGTAAACCGGAAACTCTGGTACACCGTCAAAGGCGATGATCAGACGTTGGCCGAAGGTAAATTCGGTGCGTGGGTGCTGGGCCGCGATGAAATCGATGTTTCGGTCGAAGGCGTAAAAACGCTCACGCTGACCACGAAAACCAGTGCCGATGCCCGCTCCAAGAAAACCCTGTTCTGGGGCAATCCGGTCATCATTACAGCGGACGGGAAAACCGTTGAACTCAATGAGCTGGATCTCTCCTACGACCAGATTCGGAACGATCCGGCGAGCGGCGTTGACTATTACGGCGGGCCGATCAAAATGGCCGGCCTGCCGATTGCGCACTCCGTTCCGGCTAACCCGGTCAAGGAGGACGTCGACGGCACCGTTACGGTTGATCTTTCCGGTCTCAATGCGGTTCGGTTTAAAGCTTATGTCGGCGGCGATTTTCCGCTGGGCGACGAGGCGCAGCGCCGTAAAACGCTCAGCTTCCGCACAACTGGAAAACAGACGCAGTATCTCACCGTGGTTGAGCCGTTCGAGGCAGGGAACGTCGTCAAAAGGGTTACTGCACAGTCCGCGACCCACTTGACGGTGGAGCTGAAAGACGGCCGTACGCATGAGATTACGTTCCAGGGCCTGGATAAGGGCGAGGGAATTACGGCGGCTATTAAGGAGTATAAAAACGGCAAACTGGTGCGCGAAGAGACGCATTAATCATGCAGGCGGGGTTTCGGCCTCGCCTGTGTCTGGAGGAGAATGATGAGAAGAGTTTGTATGTTATTAGGTGGTTTGCTGGTCGCCGTTTCGGCGCAGGCGCGGGAACAGCTGGATCTCAGCGGTTCGGGATGGAAACTTTGGCGGGACACGGAGGCCGCCTGGCAGCATGATCCGCTGTTTGCGCCGCCGGTTAATTTGGCGGAGGTGCCGGAGTTTCCGCCTACGGGCGGTTGGGAGGCATTAAACGCGGGCGATGCCCTTGCGGTGTCTGTTCCGGGAACGGTCGTGGAGTATGCGTTTGAAAATCCGAATGTGGATGAAACGAACGCGTCCAACCTGTATGAGCAGTTTCTGGGGGTCAGCTGGTGGAGCCGCTCCGTCGCGGTGCCGGAGTCCTTTGCCGGCCAGCGGCTGCTCCTGAAGTTTGAGGCGGTGCGGCAGCGCGCAGAGGTTTTCGTCAACCAGCAGCTCGTGGCCTACGATGTGGTCGGCTACACCCCGTTTGAAGTGGATATCACCGACCGGGTAAAGCCGGGCGAAGCCTTTGAACTTGATATTCGGGTGACCAATCCCGGCGGCAACTATGACTGGGAAGACTTCCGGCAATTCAAGTGGGGCGACTATGTGCTGCCGTACGGTCACGCGTTCGGCGGGATTACCGGCGATGTGCGGCTGGAGGCCGTTGATCCTGTGTACCTGGACGATGTCTATGTGCAGAACACGCCTGAGCCGAAGCGTGTCGTGGTGCATGCCGCACTCCGGAATACGCAGGCGGATTCCGAGTCAATGGACCTGCAGGTTCGTGTTTACGAGAAAAACGACCCGGAAAAGGTGGTTTTTTCCGATGTCCTGAAATCGGTGCAGGTTCATCCCGGGGACCAGACGGTTGAGGTTGCAGTCGATGCGCCGGAGGCGAAGCTTTGGGATTTACAGCATCCGAACCTGTACGTGGTGGACCTCCAGCTGGTTCAGGGCGGGAAGCAGACCGACGGGTTTGCCGTGCCGTTTGGGTTCCGCTGGTTTGAAGTGGATGGAGTTGGCGAAAATGCGCTGTTCCGCCTGAACGGAAAACGGATTGTGGTCCGCACGGCAATCAGCTGGGGCTATTGGCCGGTCAATGTCTACACGCCGACCGAGGCACTGGCGGAGCAGCAGATTCGCACCGCACAGGAGCTGGGGCTGAACATGCTCGATTTCCACCGCGGCATTGGACAGCCGCTGGTGCTGGATAAGGCGGATGAAATGGGGCTGCTCTACTATGCGGAGCCGGGCGGCTATATTGCCGGCGGCACCGATCCGTTTGCACAGCAGCTGGCCCGCGAAAAACTGTTCCGCATGATCAAGCGCGACCGCAGCCATCCGTCGCTGGTCATTTATAACATGGTCAATGAACAGTGGGATTTCTTCGGTGCGGATGAAAATCCCGCGCTGCGCGAAATTTATAAAAAGGACATCGCCGCGGCGCATGCCATCGATCCGAGCCGCATTATCACCTTTGCCTCCACGTGGTCGGAACCCGGTGAACATGAACAGTTCACCAAGCTGCATATGCGGCCATACGACGATCAGCTCCATTTTAAGGGCTGGTGGGATCTGCACCGCGCCAACGGCCCCGAAACCTGGCGGGACAGTTTTTACCGCGGGCCGGAGGATCACTTCATGCACACCGGCAATGCCTCCGAAATCGTCTTCTGGGGTGAAGAGGGAGCCGTCTCTGCGCCGCCGCGCATGGCGCTGCTGAAGAAAGATTTTGAAGCGGAGCCGCGGCTGGGATTCGACGGCGCCATCCACCTGCATTGGTATGATTTGATGGATGATTTCCTGACCCGCAAAAAGCTGCGTGATGTGTTCCCGGATGTGGACGCATTCACGAAAAGACTCAGCGAGGTCAGCTTTGTGCACCAGGGCCGCAAGATTGAGGATTTCCGTATCTGCGACCGGAATGACGGCTACACGGTGAACGGCTGGGAGGCGCAGCCTTTTGAGAACCACTCCAGCGTGGTGGATATTTTCAGGCATCCGAAATCGGACCCCGAGATTATTTCCTACTACAACCGCCCGCTTCACATCGCGGTGAAAATCCGCGGGCAGGTGAACCGCCTGCCGGCGAAGCCGATGGCGGACTTTTATGTGGTCAACGAGGTGGACCTGAAGGGGCCGCATACGCTGGACATTAAGGCGGTTTCGCCGAATGGAAAAATCGTCTTCTCTCGCCGGAATCGGGTGGAGCTTGAGGGCGGAGATGTTTTCGGACAGCTGTTGCTGCGCGATGTCGAGGTGGAACTGTCGGGCGCGGCCGGGGACTACCGCATTGAAGCGCGGCTGCTGGATGAGCAGGGGGTTGTGAAAGCAGAAGGCCGCGACACCGTCGTGACGGTCGACTGGCAATCTGCCGCTATTTCCGGGAACGGGGCGGTGTTTGAAAGCAATCCGGATGTCTCGCGCTTTTTGCAGGAAGGATTCGGGCTGACGGTTCCGGCATATGACGGAACGCAGGGCCCGCTCGACTGGCTGGTGATCACGCGGCCGCCGAAGCCCTTCATGGAACTCGTGGGGTGCGATGATCTGATCGATAAAAACGGAACGCCCGGCGGTTTAACCGTCAGCTATTACCGCGGCGACGATTTCCGCGAAAAGTTCGGCGAGCGCCTGGATGAGCGTGTCTATTTTGATGCCGACCGCGGGGCAACGCCGGATCCACGTGTGCCGCTGATTCAGGATTACAGTATTCGCTGGGAAGGACAGGTGGTGCCGCCCGCGAGCGGTGAGTATGAATTTACGATGCTGCGCGACGGCCGCGACGAAAAACTGCGCCTGCAGGTCAATGGACAGACCATCATCGATAACTGGAGCAATCCGCGCAAGCGAACGACTCTTGCAGGTAAAATCATGCTGGAGGGCGGCGCGCCGGTTTCGATTGTGGTGGAGAGTTATAACGGCGACGGCGGCGCGCGGACGCATCTGCTCTGGAAAGCGCCCGGACAAAAGACCGTAGATCCGGTCGAGGTGCTGAAACGCGCTGAGCGCGACGGAACCACCATCATCATTGCGGACTATGCGGAAGACTGGATGGAGGCCGTGCAGGAAGTCACCGGTGTGGAGTACAACGGCCGGATTGATGTGGGAATCAATTGGCGCGGCGGACAGTTCTTTGCCCGCGAGCACGATTTGTTCGACGGCCTTCCGGTCAACACGGCCCTCAACTGGCCCTATCAGCGGCTGGTGAAAAACGGCCGCAGCCGGTATGTGCTGGATATGGAGGGCGAGGAACTGGCCGCCGGAGCCTGGCAGTCGATGGGCTGCCGCCTGGGCACCGCAGTCGGTGTGGTGCCGGCCGGTGAAGGGAAGATCATCCTTTCCACGCTCGAAATCTGCCCGGCGATCAACGAACCCGCCGGACCGGCGGATATCGCCCGCAAGCTGCTGGTCAACTATCTGGAATCCGCCCCCGCGCGGGACTGAGGAGTTTTATATGATGAAAACACAACGAGGCCTGTTAGCCGGCCTGATGCTGGCCGGTTCGATTCAGGCCGGGGTACAGACCTTCAACTGGACCGACGGTTCGGGGGACGGCGATTTTAATCACGCGGCCAACTGGGATGCGGCGCCGTCCGGCGGCAATAATTATGTGAGCATCGGAAGCGCCGAGGCCCGCAAGGCGGTGCTGGCGGCCGGGGAGACGCTGCCGTTTGCCGGGCTCCGCATCGGCTATTCCGGCGCGGACGGCGAGCTGGTGCAGACCGGCGGTTCGCTTAATGCATCGGCCGTGGGGCACGGGGCGAGCCGGCTGGGCGGCGATAAATCCACCGGCATTTACCGGCTGAGCGGCGGCACGGCGGTCATCAATGCGCTGCAGCTCGGTATGGGCCGCGGCGGCAGTGACGGACAGGTGTTCGTGTCCGGCGGCGATTTAACCATCAGCGGCACGGTGGCGCACTACAGCCTTCGGCTGGGCGATACCGAACGGCGCGCAAAAGGGCTGTTCGAAATTTCGGGCGGCTCGCTGACGACCCGCACCGACGTGCGGCTCAGCGGATACGGAACGTTTGCCGTGCTGGGCAGCCGGGCATCGGCGGTCCGGATCGGCCGCTTCGGCGACGGCGACGGCGCATGGTTCCAGGAAACCGGCGGCGTGCTGAAATGCCGTATTGACGAAGGCGGCATTACTCCGATTCAGGTTGATGACATCGGCGATGCGCTCGACGGCGACGGCAATGTGCTTTTCTGGAAAGGCGCGCTGCTGGATGTCGCTTTTCTCGGCAGCCGGCAAATGGGCGAATGGGATGTGATGACGTGGGACGGCGAGCTGGTGGACTACGGCCTGCAGTTTGCCGATTCGGTGGATCAGTCGGTCTGGAGTTTTGCCTTTGTGGATACCGACGGTTCGGGTGCGCCGGATACGCTGCGGGTGAAAGCCGGTAAAAACGAGCCGGCCGCCGCGGCACCGGCATCGAAGCTGCAGTTTGATGTGATGTTTGATGACGCGATGGTCCTGCAGCGCGATTTTGCCGCGCCGATTTGGGGGACCGCGCCGGCCGGGGTTTCCGTTACGCTGCAGCTGGACGGTAAACCGCTGGCTGAAACCATTGCGGATGCCGCCGGAAAATGGATGGCTGAAATGGCCCCGCAGGCGGGCGACGGCGGGCGGCCGCATACGCTGACGCTTTCCGCGCCGGGTGAACCGGCCGTCGAGCTGACGGATGTGGTGTTCGGCGATGTTTATCTCTGCTCGGGGCAGTCGAACATGGACCGCACGCTGACCGGCCTGATGCTGGGCGCAGATATTGTGAAGGCCGATGATCCGATGATCCGCATGATTAAGGCGGCGCACGCGAAGGCCAACCGGCCGCTGGACGATCCGAAGATTGAATACACCTGGACGCGCTGCCGTCCGGCGATAGCCGGCGAGTTTACGGCGACGGGCTATTTCTTTGCCAAGGCCCTGCGTGCGGTCACCGGCGAGCCGGTGGGCCTGCTGTATGCTGCCTGGGGCGGGCGTCCCATTAAGGAGTTTATCCGCCAGGAGGGCATGGCCATGGTGCCGGAGCTGGCCGGGGTTGAGCTGGACATCGAAAACCGTGTGCAGACCTATTATTATTCGAACTATAACGCCATGATTGCCCCGATGGTGCCGTACGGCGTGCGCGGTGCGCTGTGGTATCAGGGCGAGGCCGACTCCGGCCGCATGGGCGCGGATCTGTATCGGCTGCATATGCAGGCGCTGGTGCGCGGCTGGCGCGATGTTTGGGGTCAGGATGAATTTCCGTTCTATTATGTGCAGCTGCCGAACTATGACATCAAGGCCGACTGGCCGCGCTTCCGCGAAGCGCAGGCGCGCTTCCTGGCTGAACCGGATACCGGCATGGCGGTGACGATTGACGTGGGCAATGACCGCGACATTCACCCGACCAATAAAATGGATGTCGGCAGCCGTTTGGCCGCCTGGGCGCTGGCGAAGGATTTCGGGCAGGATATGGTTTATTCGAGCCCGATGTTCCGCCGGGCGGAACTTCAGGGTTCCGCGCTGCGGCTCTATTTTGATGCTGCGGAGGGCGGACTGATGGCTGCGGTGAAAGAGGGGCGGCATCCGCCGGCGGAAACCGAGGCGGCGCTGGAGAATTTTGAGGTGGCCGGTGAGGATAAGCAGTTCCACGCCGCCGAGGCCCGGATTGACGGAGAAACCGTTGCGGTGTCGAGTCCGGCGGTGAACAGACCGGTGTATGTGCGGTACTGCTGGGATAATACGCCCGACGGTGCGGTGAAGCTGTATAACCGCGCGGGTTTTCCGGCGGCTCCGTTCCGCAATTATGCCGATTATGAGCTGAAGGTGTCGGGCGGTGAAGGATCGGCCAAGAACGTTGAGGCCGGAGCGGTGCTGAACATTTCCGCGGCGACGGAGAAGGACGGCAACGTGTTTGCCGGCTGGGTCGGCGGCGGGGATGCCGTAAAAGATCCGTCTGCCAGTACGGCGGCGGTCATGCCGGAGCATGATCTCTATCTGGTGCCGGCATATCGCTAAAACAGGTTTTTAAACACAGAGAACAAAACAGAAGGGGCATAACGTGACACGGATGAAATTTATAATGCTTGGAGCAGTCGTTGGGGTGCTTGCAGGTTGTCAAACGGAGAAGGCGGCCCGCGGACGCGATGTGCAGCCGCTGGTGC
Source organism: Pontiella sp. (assembly GCA_041582935.1). Lineage (GTDB taxonomy): Bacteria > Verrucomicrobiota > Kiritimatiellia > Kiritimatiellales > Pontiellaceae > Pontiella. The sequence goes on along the minus strand of JBFHGU010000008.1, from coordinate 61,380 downwards.
TTGGATATGGACAGGACGCGTTCACGGTCGGCGAGCTGCTCTATTCAACCGATTTTTCGGATCAGGAAAACTGGGTGTACCAGATGTCGGAGAATGTGGAGTCGGATCTGAAAGCCGAAGTGAAAATGGGCGGCGGCATGATGGACCTGTATATGCCGGCGCTCGGCTGTACGGCCTGGCTGAAGAAAAAGTTTGAGGGCCCGATTGCGATTGTCTATCAGGCGCGCTGCCCGCTCGAAACCATCGATGGAAAAAATATTATCGCGACCGACATGAATAATTTCTGGCACTGTTCCGACCCGCGCAAGTTTGATGCGGTGCTGGACGAGACGGAAACGCACTATAACGGTGATTTTGTCAGCTACCATGAAATGGAGGGCTACTATGCCAGCACGGGCGGCGGATACAACACGACCACGCGCTTCCGCCGCTATCCGCGCTGGATTGATGGAAAGGATGTTCCTCACATTGCCCTGAATGATCAGGACAACAATCCGGAGCACCTGCTGAAGCCCGGCGAGTGGCACACCATTCAGCTGGTGGCCTGCGACGGCCTGACGCAGTACATCCAGGACGGCAAGGTGGTTTATGAGACAAAGTACGGGGATAGCATCGTAGTCGAGGATCGTTTGAACAAAGAAGCTCCCCGGTCAGAGGCCGTCTATACCCGCGAAGATTATCCGGCCTATACGGAGGGGTATTTCGGTTTCCGCCTGGTGCGTACGCATCACCAGTATCGGAATTTGAAAATCTATCAGCTCGATCCGAAATAACGAAAAACCGCCGAAATTGAAGCGAGCATATTGAATGCCGCCCGGCCGCCCTTGAAGGTTCTGTTTTCAGCGGCGGAACGAACGGATGCGGGACAGCAGTGTTGTACAACAGGACAAATGTATGAAAACCAGTGAGATTCAGATTAGAGACCCGTTCATTGTGCCGATGAAGGACGAGGGTGTGTATTATATGTTCGGCACGACGGATAAAAACTGCTGGCTGCCGCCGGGCACCGGCTTTGACTGCTACAAGAGCAGGGACCTTGAAGAGTGGGAAGGGCCGATAGAAGCATTCCGGCCGGCCGCCGATTTCTGGGCCACCCAGAACTTCTGGGCGCCGGAGTGTCATGCTTACAACGGTAAATTTTATATCTTCGCCACGTTCAAGGCGGAGAAGCGCTACCGCGGTACGCAGATCCTTGTTTCGGATTCGATTGAAGGCCCGTATGCGCCGCTGACCGACGGTCCGGTGACCCCGCACAACTGGGAGTGCCTCGACGGTACGCTCTATGTCGATGACGACGGCAAGCCCTGGATCGTCTTCTGCCATGAGTGGACGCAGGTGCATAACGGAACGGTCTGCGCCATGCCGCTTTCCGACGACCTGAAGGAGGCGGTCGGCAAGCCGGTCTTCCTGTTTGATGCCACGGAAGCGGGCTGGGTGCACAAGCTGATGGACTGGCCGGAGGACGTTGAGTGCGGCATGCAGAACATGCCGGCCTATGTGACCGACGGTCCGTACCTGCACCGCATGGAAAACGGCACGCTGGTCATGCTCTGGTCGAGCATGGGCGAGTCGGGCTATGCCATGGGCTTTGCCCGTTCAGAATCGGGAACCATTACCGGACCGTGGACGCAGGAGGAGACGCCGCTTTGGAAAGAGGACGGCGGGCATGGAATGCTGTTCCGCACGTTTGAAGGGCAGCTGATGATGACGTTCCACAGCCCGAACGATACGCCCAATGAGCGCCCGGTTTTTGCGGCAATCGAAGAAGCCGGCGACGGATTTGAACTGAAATCAAACTGAAGCTTTACCGCCTGCCGGGTTGAAGAGCGCCCGTCATTACGGGCCTTTTTTTCGGTCTGGCAAGCCTAGCTTAATCTTGTCTTAAGAGCGCTTGTGCCAGCTTCCCCGCCAATGCTTCGGCAATTCATGGAGGTTGGAATGAGGGCGATCAGGATTCAGGCATGTGTCGGGTTGGCGGGCCTGCTTTTAGCGGCGGGAACTGCGCATGCCGCGGCTGGCGAGTATGTAGAAAACCTGGACTTTACCAATACGGTATCGATCACCTTTTCGGGATCGACAGCGACGGTCGACGACAGCGCGGGCTCCGGGGTCACGGTTTCCGTGGACGGGGCGCACGTTTCGATTGAATCGGATGTCGAGGGGGTTGACTATATCCTCAGCGGCAGCTCTTCCGCAGGATCGTTTGCGGTGTACGGTGTTCCCGCCTGCCGGCTGACGCTCAGCGGGCTGGACCTGGCCGCGGATTATTATCCGGCGGTCAACGTGTCCACCACGAACGGATGCTATGTGGTGCTGGAAGACGGCACCGACAACACGCTTTCCGACGGCGCGCTCTATCTGGAGGATATTCCCGGCGCTTTCTATTCCGCCGGGCCGCTCGCCATCAGCGGACGGGGCCGCATGACCCTCAACGTCCAGGGCGAAGAGCACGGAATTTACAGCCCGACGAACGTCTGGATCCGCGGCGGCGACATCGCCGTATCCGGCTCGCCGAAGGATGCGCTGCACGTCGGCGGCACCTTCCAGATGGACAACGGCTCGCTTGCGCTGAATGCGGAGAGCGATGCCGTCGATGCCGACCGGGTGACGATCGGCGGCGGCAGCATCAGCATCCGCAGCACGCCCGATAATGTGGAGGGCATCAAGTGCGACGGCGATATGCTGATTGAGGGCGGAATCATCCATATGGTGATCCAGGGCGACCGCTCAAAGGGGCTCTCCTGCGGCGGCGACCTGGAAATCAGCAGCGGCAGCCTGTCGTTCCTGCTCTCCGGCGATGTCTATCTTAAATCGGTGACCAACGAGACCCCGAGCTATACGGACGCCAAATACTGCAGCGGGATCTCCTGCAACGGCGATCTGACCATGAACGACGGCCGCATTGTGATGACCCACACCGGCCGGGCCTGGAAAGGCATCTCGGTCGACGGCGCCATGACGATGGCGGACGGCACGATCAATATCACGTCGTCCGGCGGTTCTTCCGACACCTTTACCAATGAAGACCAGGAGACCGATATGGCTTCGTCGGACTGCATCAAGGTCGACGGCGCGCTCGCCCTTCTCGGCGGCACGGTTACGCTGCTGAACACCGGCGATGCCGGCGACTGCCTCTCCACCGAAGGAACGCTGGTGGTCGGCGTGGACGGCGTCGATAACCTGCCGGTGATCACCGCCGAAACGTCCGGCGAAAAGGTGTATGTCTCCGGCAGCGACTATGCCAACCCGAAGGCCGTTACCAGCGAGGGCGACGTCACCATCAACGGCGGGATCATGCGGCTGACCACGGCAAACGACGGCGGGGAAGGGCTCGAAGGACAGGCCGAGCTGGTGGTTAACGGCGGGGAAATTCAGATCTCGGCCTACGATGACTGCATCCAGTTCCAAACCGGCATTACCATCAACGACGGAACCATTACCTGCACGGGCACCGGAAACGGTGAAGGCATTGAAAGCAAGGACTTCATGGTGATCAACGGCGGGCAAATCGAGATCACGGCAGGCGACGATGCCATCAATGCCCTGGGCACCCTCGAAATCAACGACGGCCTCATCTACTGCTGCAGCTCCGACAACGACGCCATCGACTCCAACGGGATTATGACGATCAACGGCGGCGTCATCATCGCCTCCGGCGACGAGTATCCCGAGGAGAGCTTTGATTCCGATGCCGGGGTCTACATCAACGGCGGCATACTGGTCGGCACGGCGGGCAATGTGATGAGCGAGCCGAGCACCTCTTCCGGCCAGCGCTGCATCATTTACAGCGGCGACGGCACCGAGGGGGTCATCCTGCAGGTCCAGCTGGACGGCACCGATGCGCTGGTCTACGAGATTCCGCGGACGTACAGCTCGTCCAGCAGCAGCGGCGGGCGCCCGGGACAGAGCACCAGTTCCAGCGGCATGTATCTGCTGTTCAGCAGTTCCGACGTCACCTACAACGCGTCCGGCACCATCCTGACCGGCGGCACTGCCAGCGGCGGAACCGCGTTCCACGGCTTCTACACCGGCGCGACGGTATCCGGCGGCACGCAGCAGGCGTCCTTCACGGTCAACTCCGTGGTAAACAACGTTCAGTAAAGGGTCCGCTCATGAAAACACACTCTTTTTTATTCATCCTCTGCGCGCTCGGCATCACGGTTCCGCTTGCGCGCGCCACCACCGTCAATATGGACGCCGCCGCCAACTACACCGCGTGGACCGACGGCTCCAATGAGGGCGGCGGGTTCGAGGCCTGGAACATCGAATCCGAAGACGGCGATTACGGCATCTGGGACAGCACCGACGGCGGCCTGGATATGGGCGAGGCCTTCGGCTTTACAGCGGCCGGGGACGGCGCATCGATCGCCGTCTCGCGCGATTTTTCGACCGCGCTCGATGACGGCGATGTGTTTGAACTCGACCTCGGCCTCAACTATGTGACCGGCGAAGGCGGAAGCCACGGGTTCGTTCTCTACACCGCCGACGGCCGCGAAATTATTACGGTCAGCCACGGGAACTCCTCGGACATCACGCTGAATGGAGATGCCGTGCTGACCAACTACGGAACGGCCGTCATGTACTGGACGGTCACCCAAAACAGCGCCACGGGGCTTACAGTCTATGCCACCGGCCGCGGCGGCGAATCGGAAAAGCACACCGAAACCATCGAACTGTCCGAAGAGAGCTATATTTCCGGCATCCGCTTTTTCGCCGGCAGCATTACAAACGATGAATATGCCGCCGGGCGCTCCCTCTATTTTGATAACCTGACCCTCTCGCAGGGCGCTTCAAGCGACGACACCTTCAGCTATGAAATCGACGGCAGCTGTGCCGTCATCACCGGAATCGCGGACGATGCCGCCGGCGCAGTCATTGTTCCCGCCGAGCTCGGCGGCTACACGGTTGCCGCCATCGACCGCGCCGCGTTCCTGGACTGTACGGGCATGACCAGCCTGTCGTTTGAAGGCGGCGACAGTGTGACCAACATTGCCGCTAACGCGTTCCAGGGCTGCACGGGGCTGCAGGTCGCCGTCCTGCCCGACGGATTGAGCGCTCTTTCCGACAGTCTTTTTTACGGATGCACCAACCTCGGCTCGGTCACTATTCCCGCTGGTGTGGAGACCATCGGCAGCAGCGCCTTTGCGGAATGCCGGGTGCTGGCCGATGCTGCGCTGCCCGACGGGCTCGCGGAGCTGGGCGAATCCGCATTCCTGAATTGCCGCAGCCTCACGGCGCTCGTCATTCCGGCCGGCGTCGGCGCCATTCCCGATCAGCTCTGCTATGAGTGCCGCGCGCTGGCGGCGCTTTCCCTGCCCGACGGCGCAACCAATATCGGCTGTCGGGCCTTCTACAACTGCGGGTCGCTGACCTCGCTCGACGTGCCGGACAGCGTGACTGTCGTGGACGACGAGGCCTTTTCGGGGTGCTCCGGCCTGGCATCGCTTTCCTTCAGCGGAACGCTGGCCTGGGTCGGGGATGAAGCCTTCTACGATTGCGATGCGCTGGTTTCGATCTATTTCTACGGCGGGGTTGATGTGCTCGGCGATGCCGTATTCGGGCAGGATGAAGGTTTGGCCGCGCTCTGTTTTGCATGCGATGAACCCAGCCTCGACTCCGGCACCGATCTGTTCATTGGAAGCAGTCAGGTGACCGTTTACTACGATGATGATTTTACGGGCTGGGGGACGGCCTTCTGCGGCGCCGCAGTATCCGTATGGGAGGAAATCCTGACCATTGCATCGATGAGCGTGACCAACGGCGTACTGCAGTTCGGGATGGAATGGGACGGCGGCAGCGGAACGGCCGTTCTGCAGGGATGCACCAACCTGGTGGAAGGTTCCTGGTTCGATCTCGACAGCGCATCCGTGGATGACGGCTCCTGTGTGCTGGAGGATTCCGAAGGCTGCGCCGATGAGCACTGTTTCTACCGTGCCTACATTGCGGAGTAGACCGAAGCCGCCACGCCATAGCATGCGCGGCGCTGATTCGTATTCATCTGCTGCGGGAGTGCCGCTTGACCTGCCCTGAATGGGAACGGTCTACTCTTTCGGCGGCAGCATGGGGCCGTCGACCCAGCGGCCTTTGATGAGGAGTTCACTGCGGCAGTCGGGAATGCCGTAGGCTTTTTCGTTGATCAGGGAGGTCAGCGTGCGGACAGCCGCCCAGCCGATTTCGTAGGGCCGCTGATCGATCCCGGCATCGATGTCGGTGTCATGGATGCTGGTGGTGGCCAGTCCGATGTCGTCGGGAACCCGTAAGCCCATTTGTTTCAGCATGCCGGGGACTTCGGCGCCGTCGGTGAGGATGGCATCGGGCTTGTGGCGGCGCAGCCATGCGTCGAACTCACGCTTTTTCTGTTCAAGCTGGTGTGCCGGATCGGTTGTGAGCAGCGGGACCTGCTGCGCGGCGGGGAGTGCACGCTGGGCCCAGGAATAGCCGCTGCCGAAAAAGCGCATGCGTGAATATTCACACACACATCCGATCCGCTGATAGCCGAGTTGGCGGATCCGGTCGAAAGCCAGCATGGCGTTTTCCAGCTGCGAACTGCTCACGACATGCGCTTCCGGCTGCGGCACCGTCTGGCCGAAGCGCACAACGGCAAAGGGGCTCCAGTTGAAGGTGTTCAGAAATCCGTCCGAAGAGCCCAGGGGAGGGAGCAGGATGCCCTGTATGTTCCGGGCCCGCAGAATCGATTCCAACCGCGATACGGGAAAATCGGCAAGGTTGAACTCGCTAAGGCGGTAGCCCATGCGTTTTGCATTGTCTGATGCACCTTGCCAATAAAGATCAAACTCTTTATAATGCCTGAGCTTTTCGGGGGGATCCCAGGAGTTGATCCATGCGAGTTCGGAATGAACGGAGGTTTTTGCGCCGGTTTTGCTGTATCGGGAAAGGGAGGACAGCAGCGGATCGGGGACATAGCCCATTTCGTCGGCTTTGGCCTGAATGCGCAGCTTTAGTTCCGGAGCAACATTCTGCATGCCGCGCAGGGCCCGGGAGACGGTCACGTGGGAAACGCCCAGTTCGCGGGCAATATCGCGAAGGCTGATTCGGCGCGTTTGGGTTGGTTTATTCTTATTCATGTTGTGTTTTTATCAGACGGATTCGAAAAAATCACACGGAATGTAACAGGTTTCAAAGGATGCGGCTTGGGGGGTGAAGCCGCGGTATATAGATTTTGAATAAGTATAAGAAGGCGTTGTTGGCCTCCGGGAGAGTGAGCTCTAGCGGGTTCACAGGTGAAACCGCGGGATTTTTCTGATGAGAGAATTCTCAGGGCAATAGGTACGAGGAAAAAGGAAAAGGTGAGAGAATGAAAAGGAACATCATATCGGCATGGGGCGCAGCCCTGATGGTTTGCGCAGGGAGCCAACCGGCCATGGCGCAGTTTTTTACCAATGATCTGACGGATGCCGCCAGCGTTGCGCTGGATTTTAATGAGTATATTTCGGCCGCCAGCAACAGTGTGTGGTCGTATACGAATGACTATGCGCTGGCGCAGGATGGAACAACGAATACGTTCCTGCAGGGCGGTGCGGTTCTGGACTATGTCACCACCGATGACGATTCCGCGCGCAGTTATCTGGGCACGGTCTACTCCAACTGGATGGGGCACTCCTGGACGGCCCGTGTTGCCATTGAGGCTCCGTCTTCGACCAAACCTTATATCTTTTTCGGACTGGGGAATCCGGCGCCGAGTGCGGGTAATAGCTATGAGCCGAGGAGCGGAAATAATATTTATGTCTACTGGCAGTCCGGCAGCTCCGGTTCAAAGGTCCGGGTCAACCGTAACGGTACGGTGGTGTATAACTCCGGCGCCTGGCAGGGCGATCCCGGGTATGATATTCTCATGACCTATAACCATTTTACCAAAATGATCCAGTTTGAGGTGGATAACTGGAACGGCGGCCGCGGGATCGGTACTGATATTGATATCAGCTGCGATCCGATTTCCATTGACGGCTATCTGACCGATACGAATGCGGCGCAGATTTTCTTCGGTGCCAATGCCAAGGTCACGTTCGGCGAATTCGAGGTGTATGAGATTGAAACGACCGCGCTTCCGGCAACACCGCAGAACCTGTATGCCTGGCCCGAAACCAATCATGCGGTCTCGGTTTATTGGGATGAGGTGACCTCGGCTGATACATATTGTGTGTACCGGTCGCTCGACGATGAAACCTACGTCCAGATTGCGACGAACGTCACGGAAAATACCTACACCGACACCAGCGGTACGGTCGGCGTGCTTTACTATTACAAAGCGTCCGGCGTTAATGAATACGGCGAGGGCGAGCTCTCCAGCTCGGAGCAGGCGATGCCGAATGCGTATGACATTTTCGGCCAGATGAATAATTCCGGCGCGGAGGAAACCCGCTGGTTCTATGAACTGTTCGACAAGGATCTGGATACCTTCATGGATGATAATACGACCGGCGGTTACGGGGGGCTGGATTACGGAGAAGGAAACGGCCAGCAGATCGGTTATGCCGCCTTCCGGCTCCGCAATGACAGCTTCGGCACAGGCGGTACGTTTTATCTGGAGATCAACGGCGTCAGCAATGTGGTAAACCGGGGCCAGTATATGGTCTACGGCAACACCTTCGAGGGATCGAATGACGGCTTAAACTGGACGGTGCTGGCGACGATTGATTCGATTCCTGAATCGGGTGCATGGAACCTGATTGAAGTGACTGATGCATCATCCTACCGCTATGTGCGTTATTATCCGACCAGCGGCAACAATAACTACGGCATGGCCGATGTCGAATTCCTGCCGGCCGGTGAAGGCTTTACGGATAATGACACCCTGATTCTGTGGCTCGAACAATACGGCCTGACTGAAGCCGATGATGAGGTGGACACCGATGCGGACGGACATGCCGCCTGGCAGGAATATGCGGCCGGCACCAATCCGACCGACACGGATGACGTCCTGAAAATGACGGACTTCAGCATGACCAACGGCCTGGTCATCACCTGGAGTTCTGTTGCCGGCAAAAGCTACAGTATTTTGACGAATACCAGCCTGACCGCCGGAACGTCTGGAGCCATTGCTTCCGGCCTGGTTGGTCAAGACGGGGAAACCTCCTATACCGGCACCGTAAGCGGTGCGGAAGCGGTGTTCTTCGAAATCGGTGTTGAATAGTCCTTATATGGCGGCCGCGGCAGAGCCATCTGCGGCGGCTTAAGGGAAGCCCTGTCTTTTCGGCAGGGCTTTTTTTATGTAAAGAAGGCCGGCCGGGGATGCGTTCTGAATGAATCGGGCTGCATGGAACGGGGTTTGTCGGGATGGCCGGGGGCAGAATGCCTCGTTTTTTATGCACGAGGGATGCTGCCGCGGGACGATCGAGGCGGGATTTTAGCGGTTGTTTTTTCCAAACTAGCTGGGGTAAACTCTTTCGATTTATTGGGTAGGAAAACTGGGCACGACTGGAGACGGGAAATGAAAAGAATTTTGGAAAAAACATGGGCGCTGACAGCGGCTGTGCTGATGGGTGCAGGCTCCGCTTCGGCGGTCTTTTTTGAAAATGACCTGACGGATGCGGCCGGGGCGGCGGCGGACTTCGAGGAGTATATTTCCTCTGCCGGCAACAGTGTGTGGTCCTACACCAATGATTATGCGCTGGCGCAGGACGGAACAACCAACAGCTTCCTGCAGGGCGGAGCCGTGCTCGATTGGGTGACCACCGATGATGAAACCGCGCGCAGTTATCTCGGCACGGTTTATTCCAACTGGATGGATCATTCGTGGACGGCGCACGTGGCGATTGAGGCGCCGAGCAGCACGAAGCCCTATATCTATTTCGGTATGGGCGATCCGACTCCAAAGGAAAGCTATTATAACGAGCCTTCTTATGGACAGAGTGTTTTTGTGAAATGGCAGTCCGGCAGTTCGGGCTCCAAAGTTTCGGTATTACTCAATGGAAACACGGCGACCAATACGGGCGCCTGGCAGGGCGATCCGGGCTATGACCTCTACATGACCTACAACCATACGAACAAGACCGTCCAGTTCCAGATCGACAACTGGAGCGGGAACGTTCGCGACTTCGGAGAAGATATTGATGTCGACTGCGGAGAAATCTCGGTCGACGGCTCCCTGACGGATACCAATAACATGCACATTTTCTTCGGCGCCAATGCCAAGGTGACCTTCGGCGATTTTGATGTGGTCGAGCTCAGCGGCACCGTCGAGGAGCCGGAACCTGCAGGTCCGGCATCGCGCTGGGTGAAAGTGGAGGCCGAGGACTATGACTCGCAGTCCGGCACACAGCTGGAAGGATGCAGCGATACGGGCGGCGGAACAAACGTTGCGTATATTTCCGACGGCGACTGGTGCATGTATGAAGACATCATTACAGGTTCCGGCGATGCGCTGATGAAGCTTCGGATCGCCCGTCCGGAAACCACGTCAAACGCCTACATTGACGTGCGGCTGGATACGACCGACGGCACGCAGCTCGGACAGATTGATGTGCCGGTTACGGACGGCTGGCAGAGCTGGGAGACCCTCTACCTTCCGGTTTCCTTTACGGACAGCACCAACGACATTGTTCTCGTGTTCAATGAAACCACGAACGTTGTCGGCAGCTCTTTGTTCAATATGAACTGGTGGTCGCGGGTGCCGATCGTCGAAGCCGAGGATTATGACGACGGCTCAGGCTATAAATTTGAAAACACGTCGGATGTCGGCGGCGGCCAGAATCTGGGCTGGATCAGCGCCGGCGAATGGATGGAATACACCATTAATGTGGAAACCGCCGGGCTGCATAAAATTGAATTCCGCGTGGCTTCCAGCGGCGGCAGCGATGGGATTGCGGTGGTCAGCGACGGTGTAACCAACGCCGTGCTGCGTGTTGCCGACACCGGCGGCTGGCAGGTGTGGGAAACCCAGAGCGTCTATTACAATTTCACGGAATCCGGCGAGCAGACCATTCGGCTTGAATTCCTGGGCAGCGGCTTCAACCTCAACTGGTTCACGTATGAAGTGGCCGGCGATCCGGTATCCGTTACGGTCGGCACCACTGTCAACCAGATGATGCGCTACGGCATCGACTACGAGCGCCTTTGGTACTGGTACGGCGATGGACTCGACGAGGTGCCGGACTGGTCGGTGAACGACTGCAACGTCGATTATGTCCGTACGGCTATGAACAGCGCGTATGAGCTGGACGAGGGAACCTATGACCTCAGTGCGTATACCAGCAAAATCATTCCGATGATGACGGCGATGCAGAACGCCAACCCTAACATTAAGTGGTTTGCCTCGCCGCGCCCGCTGAATGAAGCCGTTTCCAGTGCTACGTGGCAGCCGTATCCGCTGTGGGTCACCGGAGCCTCCAGTTATACTGCTGGAGATTATGATTTCGACGCCGCCAAGTGCGCTGAATATATGATCCGCTATCTGCTGTTGATGAAGTCCTATGGATTTAAAATAACCTACATGGATCTCACCAACGAGTGGCAGACTAACTACGCTTCCGGCGGGCGCTTTGCACCGGATGATGCGGCAACCATCAAGGCCGCTTTTGATGCCTATCTGGCTAATCCCTATCCGCACCCGGCTCTGGCTGCAGACCTGCTGCTCGAAAAAGAGGATTTTCCGCTGATGATCGGCGCATCATCCTGGAATTATGATCAGGGCAGTCAGTGGATCAGTAAGTTTACGACGACCGAGCGGAAAGATGCCATCGATATTGCCTCTAGCCATAATACCGATAAAACAGGGACGGCTCAGGATTTTGCTGATGCAGCTAAAACGGCATTGGGAAGCGATGCAGAAATCTGGGAAACCGAGCAGCACGGCTGGAAGGGCAACAGCACCAGCAGCGAGGCCATGACCTTCTCGTATATGATCGAAACGGTCCGCGCCGGCTTCACCGGCATCAGCGGCTGGCTGGCCATCGGAACCACTTCGCAGGGGCACTGCTATCTGCTGAACGACGGAACGACGGTGACCCGCAACGTGAAGTACTACATGTTCAAGAAGCTCTCCAATACGTCGAACTTCGGCTATGCGCTGGATATCGATCAGACGGATGACCTGACCTCCACCATGGCGCTGATCCGCGAAAACCTGCTGACCATCTGGGTCATCAATACCTCGTCCGACAGTGTGTTGACGGAGTTTGATTTCAGCGGCCACGAATGGGACGGCTCAGTCATCAGCTATACCCGCTGGGATGAAGATCTTGCGATTGACGCGTCTGAGACGCCCGAAGGGATCGAGGGAACGGTGTCGGATACCGATGTTTCGTCGTGCACGGTTGAATTGGCCGGGCGGGCGGCGTACTGCATTGAAATTCCGCTGGTGGACAACGAGGACAACTTCCCGTTCGTGCAGGCAGAAAACTATTCAGCCGCTTCCGGTGTTTCCATTGCGTCGTGCACCGATACGGACGGCGGCGATATGGTGTCCTTCTCCAATGCCGGCGATGAAATCACCTTCGACCTGGATGTCACCAGAACCTACAGTTTCGGCGTGGGATTCCGGGTTGCTTCGGCGAGCGCGGATATTGCGTTCGATATTTATGACGGCACGAACCTGCTGGCTTCGGTCAATCAGGCGGCAACAGGCGGTGCGCAGGACTGGACCACGGTCTATCAGGCGCTGGACCTCGACGGAGGTCCGATAGAACTGACGATCGTTGCGGCGAGCGGCGGCTGGAACCTGAACTGGATTGAGTTCGAATCGGGTTCTGTCCCGGACGCCCCGGACGGTCTCTACTCAACGATCGGCAACTTGACGGTTGCTCTCAACTGGGATGCGGTGGACGGCGTCAGCGGCTATCTCGTGAAGCGTTCAACGGACGGCGGATCAAGCTATGTCACGATCGGCGGCACGGCTGACCTGGCCTACACCGATACAACGGTTGAAGCCGGACAGACCTATACCTATGCGGTTGCGACAACCAACCGGTACGGGGAGAACTGTTCCGACGAAGTTACGGGCTATGGACTGCCCTACGACATTATCGGACCGGATTCCTCCTATGCGGCCACCGATCCGGATCTGGAAAAGGATAACCTGTTCGACAAGGATGTAGACACCTTCTACGACACGACCACTTCGGACAGCTGGGCCGGTCTGGACTTTGGTGAGGGCAACGCACAGCAGATTACACAGGTTGACTATGTGCTGCGGGACTGGACGTACGCTTATGCCCGCGCAACCAATGCGACGTTCGAGGCGGCGAATTCGGCCGACTTCTCCGATGCGGTGACCCTGTTCACAGTCAGTGCAGCGGCCCAGACGCATCCGACGGTGAATAGTGAAACCATCACGGACACGGCCGCCTACCGCTACGTCCGCCTGAAAGCACGCTCGGGAATGGCGCTTTATTCCTTTGCCGAGCTCGACATCACCACCGCCGCCTTCACCGCGAACGGCACGCCGATCTCCTGGCTGACCGATTACGGTCTGACGAGCGCGGATGACGAACTCGACTCCGACGGCGACGGTCTGCTCAACTGGGAAGAGTACCTGGCCGGCACGGTGCCGACCAGTTCCGGGTCTGTACTCGAAATTAACTCGATCAGTGATTCCGCAGACGGACTGGTGATTACCTGGCAGTCCGTCGGGGGCAAGAGCTACAGCGTTTTGACCAATACCAGCCTGACGGCGGGCACCGCCGGAACGGCTGCTTCCGGCATTGACGGCCGGGACGGGGAAACCTCCTACACCGGCACCGTAAGCGGTGCGGACACGATCTTCTACTCCATCGGAGTTGAATAGGCCGTTTGCGGCCCGGCCGCCGCGGGGCAGCCCGCGGCGGTTCGCGCAGCGCCGTTAAGGACCGGAAAAAGAACAACCGCTAAGGCTTCAGGCCGCACGGCTGACGTTTGCCGGGCATCATGGAGCCGTCGACCCATTTGCCCTGAATGAGGTATTCGTACCGCCTGGCAGGCTGCAGGGGTGCCGGCGGGATGGATGCGGCACGAATCGTTTCTTTAAACTGCTTATTGAGCGGATGTAACGCCGCCGCGCCGGAATGGTTGTCCATGGCGGAGGCGGACAGGCGTCTTCATCATCTAATATCACATGGGGTGCCGCGGCTTCGGGCTGGAAACGTGCCTGATCCAGCGCCATGTAACAGGGTTCATCGCTCGGGTTTTGCTGCGGTGCCTTGCTTGCGGTACATCTAGTGGTTTAGCTGAATAAACTCGAGCGTTGTAGTAACTGCCAACTTATTGAATGGGGACACGAACGAATGAAAAACAGACTTCTTATGCCGCTGGTTCTTGGAGCCGTCATCCTTTCCGCCGGTACCGCATCGGCCTGGCCGAAACAGCCGGATGAGCCGAATAACCCCAGTGCAGATTATAAATTCACGCACGAGGCTGATGCGCCGGAAGAGCCGCTGACCCTCTGGTACCGCAAGCCCGCGACGATGTGGGAGAGCGAGGCGCTGCCGGTGGGCAACGGCCGGCTGGCGGCGATGGTGTTCGGCGGAATCAACCATGAGCGCATTCAGCTGAATGAAGAGACGCTCTGGGACGGTGCGCCGGGTGATGCGACAAACCCGGAAGCGCTGGGGGCGCTGCCGGAAGTGCGCCGTCTGCTGTTCGAAGGCAAAAACAACGAGGCGAAGGGCCTGGCCAAGCGAAAAATGATGGGCCGTCCGCTCAGGATTCAATCCTACCAGACGCTGGGCGACCTGTTTCTCTATTTCCCGGAAACCGACAAAGTGTCCGGTTACCGCCGCGACCTGGACCTGACCACCGCGATCAGCCGCACGCAGTACACCATCGACGGCGTGGAATATGTCCGCGAGGTTTTCGTGAGCGCGCCGGACCAGGCGATCGTGGTTAACATTAAGGCAAACCGGCGGGCCCGCATTAACTTTACAGCCGAGTTTTCGCGCGAAAACGCAACGGTCACATCGGATACCGGCAACCGCATGATTGTGCGCGGAAAACTGGGCATTGACTATGAAGCGCAGATTTTCCCGCGGGTCGAAGGCGGCACCGTGGTTTCGAAAGACGGTAAGCTGGAGGTGTCGAATGCCGATGAGGTGACCCTGCTGATTGTTGCGGCCACGAGCTATAACAGCCCAACCGATATTTCGGGCGATGCCGCGGCGCGCTGCGAGGATTACCTTAAAGCCGTCGGGCGCAAACCCTATGAGCAGATTCGCGCGGACCATATTGCCGACCACCAGGCACTGTTTAACCGCGTCGCGCTCGACCTGGGCACAACCGATGCGGCTGAATTGCCGACCGATGAGCGCATGCAGGCGATTAAGGACGGCGAATTTGATCCGCAGCTGGAGACGCTCTATTTTCAGTTCGGGCGCTATATGCTGATCGGCAGCTCGCGTCCGGGCTACCTGCCGGCCAACCTGCAGGGTAAATGGTGCCAGTCCATCAATGCCCCGTTTAACAGCGACTATCATTTTAATATCAACTTTGAGATGAACTACTGGCCGGCGCAGGTGTGCAACCTGTCGGAATGCCACCTGCCGATGTTTGACTATCTGGAAAGCCTGGTGGAGTCCGGCCGGCGTACAGCCAAGGTCCATTATGATGCGGGCGGCTGGGTGATTCATCACCTGTCCGATATCTACGGGTTTACGGTTCCGGCGGACGGCGTTCACGGCATCTGGCCGTTCGGCGCCGCCTGGGCGGTGCGCGATATGATGGAGCATTACCGCTTTACCGGGGACCAGGAATTTCTCGAAACGCGGGCGTATCCGATGATGAAAGGCGCGGCCGAGTTTTTCTTTGATTTCCTGATTCCTGCGCCGGAGGGCACGCCGGCGGCCGGGAAACTGGTCAGTATTCCGTCGCATTCGCCGGAAAACTATTTCTTCCTGCCGGACGGTTCCAAGTCGGACTTCACCTATGCGGCCACGATGGACCTGGAAATTATTCATGACCTGTTTACCGGGGTGATTGAGGCGAACCGCGCCATTGATCCGTCGGGTGCGTTTGATGCGGCGTTTATTGAGCGGGTCCAGGATACGCTGGCCAACCTGGCGCCGCTGCAGATCAGCGAAAAGACCGGACGCCTGCAGGAGTGGATCGAAGACTACGAGGAAACCGATGTGGACCATCGCCACACGTCTCATCTCTATGGGCTGCATCCCGGGCACCAGATCACTAAAACGGCCACGCCGGAGCTGTATGAGGCCGCCCGGAAATCGCTGGAAACGCGCGGTGACGGCGGAACCGGCTGGAGCATGGCGTGGAAGGTGAACTTCTGGGCGCGCTTCCACGACGGGGATCACGCCTACAAGCTGCTGAGAAACCTGTTGACCAGAAACACCATGAACAATCTGTTCGATTATCATCCGCCGTTCCAGATCGACGGCAACTTCGGCGGCACGGCGGCCGTTGCAGAAATGCTGCTGCAGAGCCACGACGGCGCACTGGACCTGCTGCCGGCGCTTCCGGCGGCCTGGGAGGACGGCTCCGTGAAGGGGCTCCGCGCCCGCGGCGGTTTTGAAGTCGGCCTGGAGTGGAAAAACGGCAAGCTCAAACGTGCTGAAATCCTGTCGCTCAACGGCCGTCCGCTGAAGATCCGCTACGGCAATCAGGTGATTGAGAAGGAGCTGGCGAAGGGCCAGACCTATATCTGGAACGGGAAATAGGCGCAGCCGCGGGCGCATGAGAATCAAGGCCTCCGCATGCTGGAGGCTTTGGCCTGTAGGAAATAATGAGGGAGACGGGCATGAAAAAGAGTATATCGAAGGCCGTTCTGGCGGTTTGTTTGACGGTCATTCAGGTTCAGGCACAATGGTTCACGAATGATCTGACTGATGCCGCTGGCGTTGCGGTTGATTTTAATGAAAACCTGCCAAGCTCAGGAAATGGGATTTGGAGCTATACGGATACCTTTGCGACCGCGCAGGACGGAACTTTAAATACGGAACTCGAAGGCGGGGCGGTGGTCAGTTTTGTAACCACGGATGACCATACTGCCCGCAGTTATCTGGCGACCAAACTCAGTAACTATGCGGATGTTTCCTGGACGGCCCACGTGGCGGTTGAATCTGTAAATACAAAGAATGCCGCGAGTAATAATACGATTTTCTTTGGGATTGGGACCGGCGTGCAGAGCGGGGCCGATAATGAGCCGAAGGATGGGGAGCATGTTTACGTTTCCTGGACGTCCGGCACCGTCGGCTCCAAAGTATCGGTCACGCAGGCGGGCACCAATGCTGTAAACACGGGGGTGTGGCAGGGCGATCCCGGCTATGACATCTACATGCACTATGACCATGAGGCTCAAACGATCCAGTTTGAAATCGATAACTGGAGCGGCGGCCGCTACAGCGATATTGATGTTACCACCGATGCGGTATCCGTTGAGGGCTACCTGAACGACACGGAAAACATAAGCATTTTCTTCGGCGGCAACGGCACCATGACCTTCCGCGATTTTTACGTGAAGGAAGTCTTCGCCTGCGTGCATCCGGGCATTCCGCTGACGGTCGAGGACCTGGATGCGTTGAAAGCGAACCTGGCGGTGGAGCCGTGGAAAACGGGCTATGAGGCTTTGGCGAGCGACGGCTATTCTTCCACCAATTTTGTGATGAACGGTCCGTATGAGATTGTCATTCACTCAAAGCCCGGGGTGGAAGATACCAACGGCAACCAGTGGGCCGCGGACATGAGGGCGATGCACAATCTGGCCCGCATGTGGTACTTCACGGATAATGAAGCTTATGCGCAGAAGTCGTATGATATCCTCATGGATTATGTCGAGGTCCATACCAACTTTGCGGATGGGGAGACCTATCTGGAAATGGGCTATAATGCCTGGCGTGTATTTGAAGGGGCGGATATCCTGCGCGGCACCTGGCCGGGCTGGACCGAGGCCGATACCGCCGCCTGTAAAACCTATTTCGAAGAGGTCTGGTGGAACTCCGGCCATATCCCTGTTCCCGGTCCGCTGCGTTCGGCGAACCAGGGTGCGGCCAACCTGGCGGCGGCGGTCGGCGTGGCCATTTTTAATGATGATGAATTAAAGTTTAACCAGTGCCTGCAGGAGTTCCGGGCGGGCCCGGCCGGCGCACTGATGGACAGTCTGTGCAACGGGCAGGTTGGTGACAGCGGCCGGGATGTTCATTCCCACGGGCAGATCGAACTCCTGGCCTGGATCGCCGAAGCCTTCTGGAAACAGGGCGTCGATGTGTTTGCAGAACATGACAACCGCCTGCTGGCGGCCGGGGAATATTATTCGCGGGTGGCGATGGATTTTGATACGCCGTTTGTCACAGCGGGTACGGTGTATGACATCTATCCCGACAACAATTCGCTGTCCGACACGAATGCCACCTATTTTGAGGGGCCGAGCTCGTTCAATATCCTGTATAGCGCCTATGTACTGCGCAAAGGCCTGAGCGCACCGTACCTCGAAGAATACCTGTCCTGCTTTGAACAGGATGCCTATTCGTTCCACTATCTGAAACCGAGTGATACCTCCACGGCATCGGTCCCCGCCGCGCTGACCGAACCGGCGGCCACGGCATCAGTCACCAGCCTGAACGGCGCGAATATGGGCGACTGCACGGCCGGCAGTGAATCCTACAGCTCCGGCACGTGGACGGTTTCCGGCCGGGGTACGCGATTTTATTACAGCTCGGACCCGGATTACCGTTTTGCCTATCTGCCGGTGACCGGGGATGCGACGATTATTGCGCAGCTGACCGGCATTTCCGGCGGCTCTGCCACGGATGCCCGCGCCGGGCTGGTGTTTACGGAAAGCATCGATAATCAGGATACCATGGCGGCGGTGGTCATTACGGCGGAGGACGCAGACGATGAACTGCAGACCTGGTACCGCGGCTACTCGGCCAGCAGTCACATGGCGGATGTTCATGGAAAACCGAACCAGCCCCAGCCGCGGATGCCGTACTGGCTGAAAATCGAGCGCATCGGCGAACGGGTTACACTCTTCAGCTCGCCGGACGGGGCCAGCTGGAGTACCGCCGGCGTGGCCGATTATGACGGGCTGGACGATACGGCTTATTTCGGGCTGGCGGTCAGCTCCGACGAGTACAGTTCAACGGCGGCCGCGACGTTTACGGACGTGCGGATCACGGGCGGCGACGGCGGCGAAACGTCGGAAATTCCGGCAGCGCCTTTTGCGATCTATGCATCGCCCGGCGGCACGGAAGTGCCGCTGCGCTGGCTGGAGTCGTTCGAGGCCGATAGCTATAAAATCTGGCGGAGCACTGTCAGCGGCGGTCCGTATACGCTGGTGGCCGAGGAGACCGGAACCAGCTTCGTGGATACCAATGTGGTTGACGGTGCGCGTTATTACTATGCGGTGAGTGCGGTCAACGCCCAGGGCGAGAGCGCGCTCTCCCCGGAAGATACGTTCCACTACCGGCCGAATTATATTGAGGCCGAAAACTACAGCGGCCGAGGCGGCAATGCCCGTGCGGTCGGAGGCTGTTCGGATTGGTGCGGCGGTGACAAGGTGGGGTACATCAGTGATGGCGAGTGGTCGCGGTACGATAACATTGAAATCGGGGCTGACAGCACCTTCCGCGCCCGCGTCGCCCTGGGCAGCACCAACGTCACCGGGCGGATCGATATTTATCTGGATGCCGCCGACGGCACGTTGATCGGCTCGGTCGATGTGCCCTATACCGGGTCTTCGGACAACAACTGGGAAACCCTTGAGACGGCCGTTTCGGCGGATGCCGGGACCTATACGGTTTATCTGAAATATGTTGAAACAACGGCTTCGGGAGTAACGGACGGCGGGCTTTTTGACGTCAACTGGTTCGCCTTCATCAATCTCGATACGGCGCCGGCCAATCTTGCGGTATCTGTTGTTTCGGATACCCAGCTGGATCTCTCCTGGGATGCGGTGATGGGTGCGACGCAGTATACGCTGAAGCGCTCGCTGGTCAGCGGCGGTCCGTATACTGATGTGGTGACGATTCCGACGACGGGTTTTTCCGATACCGGGCTGTCGCTGGGGAACGAATATTACTATGTCGTGTGCGCCATCGTTGACGGGCAGGAAACCGCCTGTTCTGCCGAAGTCAGCGCATCGACCGGCGAAGCGCCTCCGCAAACGGTGACGCCGTTTTTTGCCAATGATTTGACGGATGCGGATAGCGTGGACATTGATTTTGATGCGTATATTTCTTCGGATGGAAACAGTGTGTGGTCGTTTACCAATGACTATGCGCTGGCGGAGGATGGTTCGCTGAATACCGAGCTGCAGGGCGGGGCGGTGCTGGATTACGTTACGAGCGACGACGATACCGCGCGCAGTTTCCAGGGCACGGTGTACTCCAATTATGCCGGCAGCTCCTGGACGGCGCATGTTGCCGTCGAAGCACCGAGCAGCACGAAACCGTATATCTTCTTCGGGCTGGGCGACCCGACTCCGAATGAGCGTTCCAACAACGAACCGACAGACGGCGAGAGTGTCTTTGTCTACTGGTGCTCCGGGCAGTCGAGTTCGAAGATCCGTGTGAACCGGAATGGATCAATCGCCGCCGATACCGGTGCCTGGCAGGGTGATCCCGGCTATGACATCTATATGCATTATGACCATGTTGAGAAAACCGTCTGGTTTGAAATCGATAACTGGAACGGCGGACGCTTCAGCGGCATCAATGTGACGACCGATGAGGTATCCATTGATGGGTATCTGACCGATACGAACAACATGCACATCTTCTTTGGGGCCAATGCCCGTGTGACGTTCGGCGATTTTGAAGTGGAATATGCCGCCCCGAGCGCGACGGCCAACGGCACGCCGGTCAGCTGGCTGGAAGGTTACGGCCTGACCGCCGCGGACGATGAACTCGACGGCGACGGCGACGGTATGCTGAACTGGCAGGAGTATATTGCCGGAACGGACCCGACGGTTCAGGACGCATTCGGCCTGTCCGGGTTCACCGCCGGTGTAAGCAATACGATTTCATGGGATGCCGTCAGTGGACGCGTTTATAACGTCTATTGGTCGAGCAACCTGCTTGATGGGTTTTCGCTGCTGGAAAGCAATGTCGTTGATGGTTTGCATATCGACGCGGAAGAGGCCGGGAAACGGGCTGGATTTTATAAAATAACGGTGGAACTCGAACCGTAGACAGGGGAAAGATAAATGAGTATTTATGACTATATTGTGATCGGGGTGTACCTGGTGTTTATGCTGTCGCTGGGGCCGATTTATAAGAGCTTCAGTAAAACGGCTTCCGACTTTTTCCGCGGCGGCGGCGGTATGCTGTGGTGGGTGGTCGGCAGCAGCGCGTTTATGAACTCGTTTTCGGCGTGGTCGTTCACGGGCGGCGCGGCCAAGGCCTACGAAACGGGAACATTTTTCCTGATCCTCTTTATCTGCAATGCCATTGCAACGCTGACCACGGTGCTGTTCACGGTGGCGCGTTTCCGGCAGATGCGGGTTATTACGGCGGTGGAGGCGATCCGTAAACGGTTCGGCAATACCAGCGAGCAGATCTTTAACTGGCTGCCGCTGTTCTTCATGACCTTCTTCGGAGGCATCATGCTGTATACGATTTCGGTGTTCATGTCCGGCGTCTTCGGGGCGAGCATGCTGCTGATTATCCTGATTCTCGGCGGGGTTACGATTGTGATGACCCTGCTCGGCGGCTCCTGGGCGGCCACAGCCGGCGACTTTGTTCAGATGATGGTGGTGCTGGTGATCACCCTCATTATGGCGGCCCTGACGCTGGGGCATGAAAAGATCGGCGGCCTTTCCGGGCTGGTGAGCCAGATGCACGCTTTTTCACCGACGGACTGGACGCAGTTTGAGCGGCCGAGCGTGATCATTATCTTTTCGATCCTGCTGCTGATTAACCAGATCATTTTTTCCAACAGTATGCAGTCGGGCGCCGCGCGCTACCTGTTTGTGAAGGACGGGCGCGATGCAAAAAGGGCGGCCTGGGTTTCGGTCTTCGGCTTCCTGCTGCTGCCCGCGATCTGGATTATCCCGGCGATCGGCTCCTCCATCATTTTCCCCGACCTCGGTGCGCTGGAACAGTTTTCCCAGCTGAACAATCCGAATGAGGCCGCCTACGTTGCGGTGGCGATGGAGCTGCTGCCGCCGGGCCTGCTCGGCCTGCTGGTGTGCGGTATTTTTGCCGCCAGCCTCACCTCCATGAACAGTATGCTGAATACCTTTTCGGCCGGCTTTGTCCGCAACTTCTGGATCCGCGTGGTGAAGAAGGATGCCGGCGAAGCCCATCAGATCCTGGTCGGCCGTATCTTTATCCTGGTCTACGGGATAGTCTGGATCTGCGTGGCCCTGCTGTTTTCCCAGATCAAAGGGCTGAAACTCTTCGACCTGATCCTGCTGGCATCGGCGGCGCTGGGCCTGCCGGCGGCGGTGCCGATGCTTTACGGCATGTTTGTGAAAAAGGTGCCGGCCTGGGCCGGCTGGAGCACGATGGTGGTCGGCTTCCTGATGTCGGTCGTGCTGCAGATCGGCTTCACTTCGTGGGGCTGGCTGGACCTGCTGCGCGACAGCTGGGAGCCGGCGCTGAACGGCCAGGAGGTGGGCGACCTTAAAATCGCCATCACGACCGGCGTGCTTTTCCTGTCCTGCACGGTCTGGTTCTTCTTCACCATGCTCTTTTATAAAGGTTCGAGTCCGGAATACCGCAAGCAGGTGGATGAGTTCGTTGAGGAAATGAATACGCCGATTGAGCGGTCTGTGGAACACGAGCCGGATTATGAAAGCGACAGCCGCCAGTACAATGTTCTGGCCAACCTCTGCCTGGTTTACGGCGGCCTGACCCTGCTGCTGCTGCTGGTGCCGAACGATATGAAATCCCGCATGCTGGTGCTGATCTGCGGCGGTGTGGTGGTGCTCGCGGGCCTGCTGCTGCGCTGGATCGGCCGGCGGATCAAGAACAGTATTGCTGTACCGCAGGATTAGGGATTCCTGCTTCAGTTTAACCGGTTTAGGAAACAGATCTGATGAATACTAGATGGAATAGCAAAGTAATCTGGAGCCTGGGGCTCCTGGCTTGGACTGCGGCGGGACTGAACGCCGCGGCACAGCCGGCTGCTGCGACGGATCGCGTGCAGATTAATGAAACCTTCACGGACGGATTCCGCCATCCGGGCATCGGTCTGACGAAAGAGCTGCTGGATACGGCGCGGGCGCAGGTGATGGCCGGGCGCGATCCGTGGCTGTTTCATTTTAATAAACTGGCGGCGCATCCGTCTTCCTCCAAAACGGTTTCGATTTTGAATCAAAGTAAAGATGATCCTTCCAAGCCGTCCAACGATGCTTTCAGCAGCCGGGGCATGCGGAGACAGATGGATGCTGAAGGGGAGAAAGCCTGCCGGCAGGCGCTGATGTATTATTTCACCGGGGACATGGCTTATCGGGTTAATGCAATGAGGATCATCCGGCTCTGGTCGCAGATGGACCCCGATAAAATGGATACCTTTGGTGCATCCCACATTCATGCACCTTACGCGGTAATGGGGGTGGTTCTGGCGGCGGAGCTGATTCGCAGCATGGATTGTCCGGATCCGAAATGGGCCTGGACCGAGGACGATACGGAGGCCCTAACGGAAAACCTCGTCCTGCCGAGCATCGATAAATATATGTATTCCAACGATTGGTTTATGAATCAGAGCGGTTATCCCAATGCCGGCGCAATGGCGTGTTTTATCTTCATGAACGACCGCAGGAATTATGAAAAGCGCGTGGAGTGGTTCACGGTCAATAAGACTGCGCCCAACAAAGGGTATGTGTATTCGATTCGGGATTTGTTCCGCAAGGTGGAGGTGAATGCCGAAACGGGCGAACGGGTCAAAGAGCCGTTTGTCCAGCTGATGGAAATGGGGCGCGACCAGGCCCACGCCGCCGGAGACATGGAGATTGCCGTTCGGACGGCCCGGCTGATGAATGCGCAGGGCACCAAAGTGGATCCTGTGCGGGGTACGGTTTCCTCAAAGGCGAATGCGGTCGGTCCTTATGAATTTATGGACAACCGCCTGCTGGAGGGGGCAGATTATGTGAGCCGGTATATGCTGGGCTACGATACCCCGTGGATTCCTTCTCCTTCCGATATTGAACCGGGCGGTAAGGTTAAACAGATTTATTACCGGCTCGCCGACAACTACCGCGGGCGCATTCGGGACCTGAGCTACTGGGATATCTACTATTACTTTGCCTATCAAAAAGGAATGAATCTGGGGGAAACCGCACCGTACTTCCATGAAGCATTCACGAAGCGCGTGGTGAGCAGCGATTTTGAATGGATCTATATTCCGCCGGAGGCCGAAGGCGAAGCCGCGCGCATCCCGCAGACCGTGCAGGAGCCGGATGAGGTGAAGATTGTTGAGCGGTCGAATGGATTCGATGCCGGATCGGTTGTGACGGAAGGCGAGACTTCGTTCCTGCGTGTACAGCCGTCGGAAGAAGGTGCCCGTATTGCGCTGCTCAGCATCAAAACGGGTGATAAAAAGGTGGGGCTGAAAGTTCGCACGACGGGTGTGGTCACGCTGGATCTCGAAGGTTTTTCCAAACCCTGGCTGCTGCCGAACACGCAGGGGGAATGGCGTTATGTGGCCTATACAATGCCTGAGACTGAGCATGTTGAAGATATCATTTTTATCGACGTAAAAGGATCGCCTGAAACGACTGTCGATCTTGAAGAATTTTTGCGCCGTCCCGGGAATAAGCTGATTCCGCCTGCCTTTGCCGGGGGCGCTGAACCGCTTTGCCTGAATGCGTATGTGGGAGCGGCGGTCTCTCTTGATTTTTCTGCCGATAACGCGACGAGCATCATCAGTCTGGACAAGCCGGCGGATTCTGAGCTGAATGAAAAAACCGGGGCCTTTACGTGGTCGCCCACGGAAGTGGGACAAGTCTCATTTGTGGTGCAGGCTTCCGATGGAAGAATCATCGCTCCTCGGCTGGTAACGATTGCCGTTGCACCGGACCGTTCGACGGCGATGGAGGCGATTAAAGCCTCGTACGATCCCGATACGGCCTATGTTAAGAAATCGGTGGACCACTGCATCGAACTCTACGGCAAAGTGGCCAAGGCGAACGCGGCAGCGGACGACGAAGTCTTCTGGCGGGCGCTGCTGATGCTCCGTAAGGCGTTCGACGATCTCGAGGTGCTGACGCCGCGCCTGCCCGACGGCAGTATCGATTTTCCGAAGCTGGTGGTGCCTGCCTATATCGGCAGCTCTATCGGCCTGCTGACCGACAGTAACGACGATACCTATCCGCTCTCCGGTCTGCCCAGAGATCAGTCCTATATTTTTGACTTCGGAGAAGGTTTCACCGCATCATTCACCGCCTTCCAGATGGAGGGACGCATGAACTTTGACGAGCGGATGGAAGGTACGGTGTTCTACGGTTCGAACGATCAGGAAAAATGGGTCGAACTGACGGATCCGACCGAATTTTCTGAGGAGATGGTGACTGTGGAGGTCTTCAAAAAATACCGCGATAAGCGTTTTCGGTTCCTGCGCGCTAAACGGCATGGCCGCGGTCTTTTCGAGCCGGCCGAGCTGCGGATTTTCGGCGAGAGGCACGAGGCCGAATAAGGCACCCGGGGTTCGGTTTGAGCGGCGAACTCGTCCTTGAACCGGGCCGCGGTGACTGATCACGGTGCCGCGGTTGAAAAAGAGATGTTTTTCAGGTTGAACCGTGATCGCTCCTTGGATAACTTGCTGCCCTTGTGGATAAGTTTCGGGGGGCTGTTTTATGCGGGTTTGCCGCTGCCCCGATAAGTTCGATCTCGTCAGTCAGGGTTCGTTTGTTTGCATGGTTTCCTCAGGCGGAAACCGGTTTATAAATGAAAGGAATGACCGATGAAGTATGTATCGATCTATCACGCGAACCTCAACTATGCCTATCTGCCGGAGCGCCGGTATGAATTCGTTATTCGGAACAGCTATGAGCTGATCTTCGACACCTACCGCGAAAAACTGCCGAACGATAAATATGTGTTCGAAGCTTCCGGCTATACCATCGAACAGATGGCCATCAAAACGCCGGACGTGCTCGAAAAGCTGAAAGCGGCAATGGCTTCCGGGCAGTGCGACTTCATGGGCTCGCCCTATGCGCACCCGATGCTGCCGAACTTCCCGGAGGAAGACGGACGCTGGGCGATCAAGTTTTCAAACGATATCTACCAGAAATACCTCGGCATGCTGCCGAAGAGCTTCTGGAACCCGGAGTGCGGCTGGCGCTCGTACGTGAAAAACCAGGTTGCCGATAACGGCTACCGCAACCTGCTGCAGGAATTCGAACAGTACTCCCGCTCCCTCGACGCCGACGGCAAACCGCTGCGTCCGGAAATCTACGACGTGGAGAAAATCGACAACTCGCAGTTCTATAACTTCGATTTTAAATACGACCTGCCGGGTACGGAAAAAGCGCTGCACTTCCCGTTCAAAAACCTCGAAGGCATGGAAGAGGATACGCTGCGCATTTTCCTGCGTACCGACCGCGTGGCCGTGTTCGGCGTGCGTTACTTCATGAGCCATCCGGGCCACTCGCTGGAAAACTATGTGGAGCTGATCAAAAAGTTTTCCGCGCAGAATCCGGGCGAGGAAGAAGGGGCCATGCTGATTTATGCCGATGACGCGGAGTATGTCGGTACCAACGCCTGGTATAACCTGAAATACTGCAACGATCCGGACGCTATTTTTGAAGCAATGCCGGATGCTGAGGAAAAACTGGTGGCCCTGGTGAATGCGGTACGCGAGCTCGGCGAATTCATCACCCTCGACAGCGCCTGTAACGACCTTCCGGCGCTGGATGACAAAATCAACTTTAACGACAACATGTCGTGGCACGGCGGCCAGGCTTCGAACTGGTCGGGTACGCCGATGGCAAAACTGCTGCGCCCGTGGCAGCAGCTCGTGCGCGATAAGCTGAAAGAAGTCGAAAGCACGCTGCCGCAGGATGTGCTGGAGCGCGTCTGGTTCCACCTGACCAACTCCTATAACTCCGACGGACAGTGGCCGCCCACCACCAAGGCTTCCCCGCACTTCATCTTCCCGTTCAACTATAACTATAACTTCCAGAACCTGCTGACGGCGGAAATGCTGCTCGGCGGCGTCGACCGCTCCGCGCTGGATACCGATCCGATTGCCACGATGGAGGCCATCTTTACGATGCAGCAGGACCTGGTGCTCGAAAAGGCCGCCCAGCTGATGGAATCCGGTTCGGAAGAGGATAAGCAGAACGGCGCCCTGGCAAAAGAGATGATTCTGCGTTCGCGCGACACCTCTGCAATTGATCCGAATGCCAAGGTGCTCTATCCTGCTGAATATGAAATCCGCGCGGATGCGCTGATTCATGCCCGTCAGCTGGTCGGCGGCGTGGTGGTTGCCGGCGATAAATAGAAGAGAGACTCAATGCCTTATGCTAAATTCGATCCTGATGAGATGATCCTGCGGGATCATCTGGCTTACGATCGGACTGTGCTGGCCAATGAACGCACATTGCTGTCCTACCTGCGGACAGCGATTGCGCTCTTTGCCGGCGGCGGTACCCTGATGAAGCTGCTGCATGATGAACCTATGATGGTGAAACTCGGCGGCCTGCTGCTGCTGCTGGGGGGCATCGCGGCCGCGGCGGGGATTATCCGTTTTTTCCAAGTGAAAAAACGGATCGGCGCCGCGTATGAAAAGCTCGAAGAGAGCGCCGCGGAAAAGGCATAAATCAAGAGGCAGCGGGCGGGTATCCCGCCCGCGGCTGCTGTTCCTGGGCCCAATGCACGGCTGTGCCGGTGAATAAAAATCGGCAAAAGAGCAGTGGCATTTTGCGGAAGAAGATGGTTCCTTCTCTAGACGCTGCTTTTATCTGATGTAGGATGAACAGCAAAGGAGATTTCTAATGGACACTATTCGTTGGGGAGTGATCGGCTGCGGCTGGATTGCCCAGAAATTCGCAAAAAGTCTCGCGGTGCTGCCGGCGGGGGAGTTGTATGCGGGCGCCTCGCGCTCGGCCGGAAAAGCCGCCGCATACGTTGAAAAGTTCGGCGGCCAGGCCGCGTATACCGACTATGAATCGCTGCTCAGCGATCCGAAGGTGGATGCGGTCTATGTGGCCACCACACACAATTTTCATTACGAAAATGTGAAACTCTGCCTGGAACACGGCAAGCATGTGCTTTGCGAAAAACCGATTACGCTGAATGCAAAGCAGGCCGGACAGCTGTTCGATTTGGCAAAAGAGAAAAACGTCTTCATCATGGAGGCGATGTGGACGCGTTTCCTGCCGGCCATCCAGAAACTGCAGGAGCTGCTGCGCGACGGCGCCATTGGCGAGGTCCGTTCCGTGCGGGCTGATTTCTGCGTGGGCGCAGGAGAGTTTTCCCCGGAAAGCCGTATGCGGAACAAAGCGCTGGCCGGCGGCTCGATTCTTGACCTCGGCGTGTATCCGATCACCTTTGCCGACATTGTTTTTGATGCGGTCCCGGAATCGGTGAAAGGGGACGCATTCATCGGCGATACCGATGTGGATGACCGCTCGTATTACCAGCTGGCTTATCCGGGCGGACGCTTTGCGCAGCTCTGCTCTTCGTTCACCTCCTGCGCGCCGATCTTTGCGATGGTCATGGGCTCAAAGGGCTATATCAATGTCCCGTTTTTCCTTCACGCCCGGGAGCTTGAAATCTGCCGTAACGGCGAAGAACCGGAGAAGCTGGAGTTCTGGTTCGAGGATGATGAAGGATTTAAATTTGAAATTGATCATGCCATGCAGTGCATTGCAGCGGGCCGGACGGAAAGTCCGATCCATCCGCCGGCCCAGACGCTGAAGGTGATGGAAATTATGGATGCGCTCCGCGCGCAGTGGAATCTGAAGTACGACGACGAAGAAAATATTTGAATCAACTAACAGGTGAATAACGATGAATCTCTACCCTTTGAAGTTTAAACCCGTCTATAAAGATTACCCGTGGGGCAACACCACGCTTCCGGCCACGCTGGGACGCGAAGCGCCCGAGGGCATCTATGCGGAATCGTGGGAAGTTTCGACGCATCCGGACGGTGAAAGCGTTGTTACCAACGGCGGCTTTGCCGGCAAGACCCTTTCTGAAGTGCTGCAGACCGCCGGTGAAGATGTGCTGGGGTCCTATGTAAAAGGCGGCGATTTTCCGCTGCTGATCAAGCTCATCGATGCGGCCAAGCCGCTGAGTGTCCAGGTCCACCCGAACAACGGCAATGCCGCGGAGGTCCAGGGCGAACCGAAAACAGAGATGTGGTATTTCCTGAACGATAAACCGGCGCAGATTTACTGCGGCCTGACCCCGGGCACCACCCGCGGCGACTTTGTGAAAGCCATCGAAGAAGAATCGTTCGAAGCCATCCTGCGGGCCTGTCCGGCTGAAAAGGGCGGTGCGGCTTTTGTTCCGGGCGGACGGGTGCATGCTATTGATGCCGGCTGCCTGATCCTGGAAATCCAGCAGAACTCCAACACCACCTACCGCGTGTACGACTGGGGCCGTGTCGGCAACGACGGCAAACCGCGTGAACTGCATGTGGAAAAAGCGCTGCAGGTGATTGATTTCGAAGACGCCGCCGAGCCGATCTGCGTGCCGACCCAGGTGGATGCGAATACGCGCAATATCTGCACCTCGGAATTCTTTATCCTCGATGAGCTGACCGTAGACGGTGCGCTGGTGCAGCAGGCGGACGGAACCAGCTTCCATGCCCTGTTCTGCGCCGAGGGCGGTTTCGAACTCGAGTTCGGCGGCCGCACCGAATCCGTTGCAAAAGGCGAATCGGTCCTGGTGCCGGCATCGCTGGGCGAATACTGCCTGAAGTCCGATACGGCCGTCACCGTGCTGAAGACTACGGTTCCGGCGTAAACCGCGCTGCCGGATGCTGCGCGCCGCCGGCTGAAGGCGGCACGCGGCGCCGTGCTTACAGCTCGGATGAGGAGAAGCGCTGCACGCGCTGGCGCTCTTCCTCTTCGGAACGGAACTGGATGTTCTTCCAGTCCTTTGATTCCGCGGCCGAGAGGCCGGTAAAATTCCGGCGGTACTGCGACGGCGTGGCGCCGGTAGCCTGTTTGAATGTATTGGCAAAATACTGGCTGGTGGTGTAGCCGCACTCCATGGCGATGTCGATAATCTTGACGTCCGTTTCGCGCAGCAGGGTTTTGGCCCGTTCGATCCGAATCCGGAAGAGGTATTCCATCGGCGTGCTGCCGGTCAGCTTCTGAAAGATTTTATTCAGCTGTGTGCGCTGGATACCGCACTCATCGGCCATGCCGGCCAGGCTCCAGGCTTCATCGCAGCGGGTGGGCAGGCCGGCGATCAGGTCCTGGACCTTCCGCTCGGAAAAGGTGCACCGGCCGGAGCCGAGCACCTCGCCGGCAATGATCCGCTTGAGCTCCACCAGAATGGCGCGCAGCAGGGTGATGGTGTGGGCGTTGCGCAGTTCGTGGGTGCTCTGCAGCTCATTGATCAGCGTGGGCATCAGGCTGCGCATGGCGGCCGAAGCGGGAAAGCTGTGGTGGTCCGCCCCGGCAAAGGCCCGGCTGAGTATCCTGGTTTCTTCCTCGCTGAAGCCGAATGAGTTGGGGAAGCCGAACGCGGTCTGCGGTTCGGGATACTCTTTCTCCAGGTGAAACAGCACATGCCAGATGGTGTTTTCCGGCTCGCGCGGATTCATGCTGCCGTGGACCTGCCACGGCAGGGTGAAATAGATCGAGCCCGATTCCACATTTTCCGGCACGCCTTCCACCATCCATTCCATCATGCCTTTTTCAATATAGGTAATTTCCATGCCGCGGTTTTTGTGCGGCGAAAGTTCCGAACACTGGAAACGGCCGTAGCTGATGATCTCGTTCATGGGTACCTCGCTGAATGTATAATATATACCATCGTTAAAATTGACCGACAAGTCTGTCATTCACCTGTTTATTAATGCGATCAATCGAAAACCAAGGAGAGAACTATGGCTACTGATAGAACATGGGTTACCAAACTTCCCAAGGTCGGCATTCGCCCGACCATCGACGGCCGCTACGGCGGTGTGCGTGAATCGCTTGAAGACCAGGTGATGGCCATGGCAGAGAGCGCGGCTAAGCTGATCAGCGAAAACCTCAAATACCCGAACGGCGAGCCGGTCGAATGCGTGATTGTCGACACCTGCATCGGCGGTGTTGCCGAATCGGCGGCCTGCGCAGAAAAGTTCGATGCGGAAAACGTCGGGGTCTCTCTCTCGGTTACGCCCTGCTGGTGCTACGGCTCCGAAACAATGGACATGGACCCGATGCGCCCGAAAGCCGTTTGGGGCTTCAACGGCACGGAACGCCCGGGCGCGGTTTACCTGGCGGCGGTTTTGGCCGGCCATTCCCAGAAAGGCCTGCCGGCCTTCGGTATCTACGGCCGCGATGTGCAG
The DNA here is from genome assembly GCA_041582935.1 of Pontiella sp. Lineage (GTDB taxonomy): Bacteria > Verrucomicrobiota > Kiritimatiellia > Kiritimatiellales > Pontiellaceae > Pontiella. The sequence goes on along the minus strand of JBFHGU010000008.1, from coordinate 30,045 downwards.
GATGCCGGCGACACCTCTATCCCTGCTGATGTGACTGAAAAAATCCTCCGCTTTGCTAAAGCCGGCCTGGCTGTGGCGATGATGAAGGGCAAATCCTATCTTTCTATGGGCGGCGTTTCCATGGGTATTGCCGGTTCGATCGTGGACCAGAACTTCTTTGAAGACTACCTCGGCATGCGTGTTGAAGCGATTGACCTGACCGAAATGCACCGCCGCATCCGCGACGAAATTTATGATGCCGATGAATATGCACAGGCGCTCGCCTGGGTGAAAGAAAACTGCCCGGAAGGGTTCGACCCGAATGGTCCGGAAACCACCCGTTCGCGTGAGCATCTGGACGGCGAGTGGGAAATGTCCGTTAAAATGGCCATGATTGCCCGCGACCTGATGTACGGCAACGAAAAGCTCGACGAAATGGGCTACAAAGAAGAAGCCCGCGGCCACAACGCCATCCTTTCCGGCTTCCAGGGCCAGCGCCACTGGACCGATACCTATGCGAACGGCGACTTCATGGAAGCGATTTCCAACAGCTCCTTCGACTGGAGCGGCATTCGTATGCCGCGCCTGATGGCCACGGAAAACGACAGCCTTAACGGTGTTCCGATGCTCTTCAGCTACCTGCTCACGAACACGGCACAGGTATTTGCCGACGTGCGCACCTACTGGAGCCCGGAAGCGATTGAACGCGTCACCGGCCATAAAGTTGACGGCCCGGCCGCCGGCGGCCTGATCCACCTGATCAACTCCGGCGCCGCTTCGCTCGACGGCAGCGGCCAGCAGAGCGTTGACGGCGAACCGGCCATGAAACCCTTCTGGGACATCTCGGAAGAGGAAAAAGAGGCCTGCCTGAAAGCCACCACCTGGCACCCGTCTGTTACGGAATATTTCCCGGGCGGCGGCTGGTCCTCTAAGTTCACCACCAAGGCGGGAATGCCGATCACCATGAGCCGTGTCAATATTGTGAAAGGTCTCGGCCCGGTCCTGCAGATTGCAGAAGGCTGGACGGTTGAGCTGCCCGAAGAGGTGCACAAAGTGCTCGACGACCGCACCAACAACACCTGGCCGACCACTTGGTTCGCACCGCGCATCACCGGCAAAGGCGCCTTTACCGACGTCTATGAAGTGATGGCGAAATGGGGCGCCAACCACGGTGCATTCAGCTACGGCCACATTGGTGCCGACCTGATTACGCTGGCTTCCATGCTGCGGATTCCGGTCTTCATGCACAACGTGGAAGAGGGCGATGTTTACCGCCCGAGCGCCTGGAGCTCCTTCGGTACCGAAGGCCTCGAAGGTGCCGACTTCCGCGCCTGCGAAACCTACGGCCCGATCTACGGCTAGGTTAAGCGTCCTTCGAATCCGTTCCCGGCAGCCCGCCGGGAGCGGATTTTTTTTGTCCGGTTATCTATGCGGCGGCCGCGGGGCTGCCGCACAAAACCAGGCCGCCGGTTGTGCATTTTCTGCCGACCGCCGAATGCAGGGCGGCCGCCGCCCGGCTGCTTTGCGGCGGAACGGCATATCCCCGTAAAAGCGGATAAACGGAACGGTTCGGCTGGGTTAGTTTTATGGGGTTTGTGGTGGATTCATCGTTCTGTTTAGTGACAGAATGTATATAAATTACCTTAGATCTTGAGGGGGCCGGCGAACGCCGTTGTTAAAAGAAGGAGCAGGAGCAGTATGGGATTTCCAAAGTCATTTTACCGTTGGCGGCCGCATCCGTGGCACGGACTGAGCATCGGCAGCAAGGCGCCGGAAGTTGTGAATGCCTATGTGGAAATGACGCCGTTCGACGCCGTCAAATACGAGGTGGATAAAACCACCGGCTACATGCGCGTCGACCGCCCGCAGCTGACTTCATCGCAGGCGCCCATGCTGTACGGTTTTATTCCGCAGACTTACTGCGGCGAACGGCTGCGGTCGCTTTCGCCGGCGGCGCGGCACGGCGACGGGGATCCGCTCGATATTTGTGTGATGACCGAACGGCCGATCAGCCGCGGCGAAGTCATTCTGCGCGCCCGCGTGATCGGCGGCGTGCAGATGATCGACGGCGACCGCGCTGACGACAAGATTATTGCCGTGCTGCACGAAGACCGCTTCTGGGAGGATGTCAGCGATATCAGCCAGATTCCGAAGGCGCTGCTCGACCGGCTCCATCACTATTTTGAAACCTATAAATCGACACCCGGCGGGGAGGCCGATGTGAAGATTGTTGAACGGTATAATGCAGAACGCGCGCGGCAGGTGGTTACGGCCGCGGCGGAGGATTATGCAGAAATGTACGGCGGTTAACCGCTTTTGTGGGAAAAGGAACATTCAATAAGGGAAGAAGATTATGGCTAAACGTTATCTTGCAGTGGACCTGGGGGCGTCCAGCGGACGGGTTATTGTCGGCACACTCGAGGGGGGCAGACTTTCGCTCGAGCAGATGAACCGTTTCTGGAACGGCCCGAACGAAATCAACGGAACGCTCTACTGGGACTTCATTCACCTGTTCCGCAGCATCAAAGAGGGTGTTGCAATGGCACAGCAGAAATACGGCGACGACATTGTATCCATGGGGGTGGATACATGGGGTGTGGACTTCGGCCTGCTGGATACCGACGGCAAACTGATCGGCAATCCGGTGAACTACCGCGACACACGTACCGTCGGCATGTTCGATAAGGTGTTCGAGCAGGTGCCGAAAGAGGAAGTCTACGGCAGCACCGGCATCCAGTTCATGGAGCTCAACACGCTTTACCAGATGATGGCCCTGAAGGAGTCCGGATCTGCGCAGTATAAAATGGCGGACAAGATGCTGTTCACGCCGGACCTGCTCGGCTACTGCCTGACCGGCAAGATGGCGGCCGAGCGCACCATTGCGTCGACCTCGCAGTTCTACAACCCGAAAACGCACGACTGGGCCTATGACCTGCTGGAAAAGCTGGGTCTGCGCACCGATCTTTTTGCCGACCTCGTTGATCCGGGAACGGTTCTCGGCGAGTACAATAAGATCCCGGTTGTTTCGGTCTGCGGGCACGACACCGCCTGCGCCTTTGCGGCCGTTCCGGTACTGCCCGGCGAAAAGTCCGCCTTCATGAGTTCCGGCACCTGGTCGCTGCTCGGCGCAGAGCTGGCGGAGCCGGTCATCAGCGCGGAATCGCAGGCGGCTGAATTCACGAACGAAGTCGGCCTCGGCCGTACCATCCGCTTCCTGAAGAATATGTGCGGCTCGTGGATCCTGCAGGAACTGAAGCGCTGCTGGAATGAGCAGGGCTGCAGCTACGGCTGGCCGGAAATGGATGCGCTCAACGAAGCCGCGGAACCGCTGAAATATTTCATCAATCCGTCGGCCGACGAATTCTACACGCCGGGTGACATGCCGACGCGCATCCAGGATTACTGCGAGCGCACCGGCCAGGGCCGTCCGGAAGATCACGGCGCCATCATGCGCTGCTACTACGAAAGCATGGCGCTGCTCTATGCCGATGCCTTCGAAGGACTCGAAAGGGTGATCGGTCAGGAGCTCGACGGCCTGCGTATTGTCGGCGGCGGTTCCCAGAACTTTGCCCTCGACCAGTATGTGGCCAACGCCATCGGCCGTCCGGTAACCATCGGCCCGATCGAAGCCACGGCCATCGGCAACCTCAGCACCCAGATGATTGCCATGGGCGATGTGGCCTCGCACGACGAAGCGCGCGCAATTATCCGCGAATCCTTCAAGGAAGAGTCGCGGACCTTTGAGCCGCAGGACGCCGAGGTCTGGAAAGAGGCGCTGGCGAAATGGCGCAAACTCTGTAAATAAGCCTCATTTGCGGCTTATGAAAAAAGGAGCTTCGGTTGAAGCTCCTTTTTTTATGCCTCAAGCACTTCGAGAATCAGCGGCGGCGGTTCGACGGGATCGGGGGAAACGGCGAAGGCGCTGTGCAGCAGCTGGAGGAGCTGGCTGCGGTCTTCGTGTCCGTTGGAGTGGATGGTGCAGAGCGGTTCGCCGGCTTCGACGCGTTCGCCGATTTTTTTGAGGCCGGAAAGGCCGACCGCGTGGTCGATGGTGTCGGTGGTTTTGGCTCGGCCGGCGCCCAGCAGCAGCGATGCGCGGCCGATTTGTTCGGCATCGCATTGCGCAATATAGCCGGATTTCGGCGCCGGCAGCGGAATCAGTTCCGAGGCCTGCGGCAGTCCGGCCGACAGATCGCCGCTGTGGCACTGGACCATCTGCTCAAATTTCTGCAGGGCGGAGCCGTCGGTGAGCCGTGATTCGTGATTTTTGACGGGAATGCCGGCAAGGAACAACATGTGCCCGGCGAGGGTGATGGTGAGTCCCTGGGAGTCGGCGGGGCCTTTTCCGTTTAGGATATCGATGGATTCCTGTACTTCCAGGGCATTGCCGACGGTGCGGCCGAGCGGCTGGTTCATGTTGGTGATCAGCGCGGTGACTTTTCGGCCCATGGCGCGGCCGGTGTCGACCAGGCCCTGCGCAAGCAGGCGGGCATCGGTGATGTTTTTCATGAATGCACCGGAGCCGCATTTAACGTCGAGGACCAGGGCTTCGATGCCTTCGGCCATTTTCTTGGACATGATGCTTGAAACAATCAGCGGAATGGAGGGAACGGTCGCGGTGACGTCGCGCAGGGCGTAGAGCTTTTTATCGGCAGGGGCGATGGAGGCGGTCTGGCCGATCATGGAGCAGCCGACGGTTTCGAGGGTCTGGAAGAATTCTGCTTCGGAGAGGCCGATGCGGTAGCCGGGAATGGATTCGAGCTTGTCGAGTGTGCCGCCGGTAATGCCGAGGCCGCGGCCGGAGATCATGGGGACGGTGGCCCCGCCGGCGGCGGCGAGCGGTGCGAGGGGAATGGATATTTTATCGCCGATGCCGCCGGTGGAATGCTTGTCGACCTTGGTGCCGGGCAGGTCGGCGGGGTCGATGACTTTGCCGGATTCCATCATGGCGAGGGTGAGGTCGGCGGTTTCGCGGGGGGTCATGCCTTTGAAGTAGATGGCCATGGAAAGGGCCGCCATCTGGTAGTCGGGTATGTCGCCGGAGGTGTAGCCGTCAATAAATCCGCGGATCTCTTCGGAGGCGAGTTCCGCGCCGTCGCGTTTCTTTTCAATTATCCATTGGGGGAGCATGCAGACAGCATAGGCGGAGGGTTGTTTTATTCCACATAATTATATAGATTTTGCGGAATTAGGAAAAGAGACGTATTGATGCTGAAGCGAGGGTTATGGTCGTTAGTGGTTTTGGTCGCCTGTGCGGCCGGTGCGCTCGCACAGCAGCCGCTCCAGCAGCTGCGGGTGGGTATTTTCCAGATGGAACCGCTCAACTACATCGATGCGGACGGCAAAGCGCAGGGACTGAATCCGGACCTGCTGCGTGAAATTGCCCTGCGGCGGGGGCGCTGGCGCCCGGAGTTTGTGCCGATTATCTGGGCCGAGGGGCTCGAAAAACTTGAAAGCGAAGAGCTGGATCTGCTGGTTTCGGTGACCTATTCCCCTGCGCGGACGGCGTTTCTGGATTTTACTGAAGAGCCGGTGCTCGACATCTGGAGTCAGGTGTATGTGCGGACGCAGTCGGATGTTCAGGCGCTGCGGGACCTGCAGGACCGCCGTGTGGGCATCTTGCGGCGGGCATCCGACGGGGAAAGCTTTATCCGCCTGGCGGATGCGTACGGGCTGGAGTATGAGGTTTCCGAGTATGACTCCTGTTTGCAGGTTTTCGAGGCGCTGCGGGACGGAGATATTGATGCGGGGGTTATGACGAGCCATTACGGACTGCTTCAGGCGCAGCGCTATGGCTTGCGGGGAACAGAGGTCCGGTTTGCTCCGGCCTCCATCCATTTTGCGGTAAAGAAAGGCCTGCATGCAGATATCCTGGCGGATATTGATGCGGTGCTGTCGGAGTGGCGGAGTGACCCGAATTCCTATTATTACTGGCGGGTCGATCACTGGCTTGGGTCGAAACATGCGTGGAGCCGCGGCGTTCCGGCCTGGTTTAAATTATTCCTGGGGCTGACCATCGCCGCCTCGGCGGCTTTCCTGGGGCTGAGCGGCTGGTTCCGCCGCGAGGTGAAAATCCGGACGCAGCAGCTCAAGGAGAGCAAGGACCGCCTGCAGGAGGCGCACCGCATTGCCCGGCTCGGCCGGTGGGACCGGGATTTTGAGACGGGCCGGGTGGAGTGGTCAAACGGAATGTACGATATCCTCGGCCGGCCGCTGAGTGCCAATACGGATTTTAAGCAGTTTACTGCTGAGGCGGACCGGGAGCGCTGTGAGCAGGTCTTCAGCGATGCGCTTGAACTCCAGGATCGGTATGAGCTGGAGTATCGGGTCGAACTGCCGGGCGGCGCGGTGAAGTGGGTCCGGGAGAGCGGTGAGTTTGAGTATGACGAGGCCGGAAAACCGCTGCGCGCCTACGGAACGCTTCAGGATATTTCGGACCAGGTTGAAGCCATGCAGGCTTATCGGAACACCAACGAACGCCTGCGCCTGGCCACGAAGGCCGGACAGGTCGGCATTTGGGAGTATGATTTTGCGGCGGACCTTATGATCTGGGACGACCAGATGTTTGAGGTCTACGGCCTGAGCCGCGAAAAGTTCGAGGGCCGGTATGAGAGCTGGCGGCAGATGATCCATCCGGATGACCGGAAAAAAACGGATGAGGCCTTCAGCCGGGCTATTGAGGGGCACGTCACGTTTGAATCGGAATTCCGCATTGTGACGGAAGCGCTGCAGGTGAAGTATGTCCGCGTGCTGGCTGATTTTGAATATGATGCCGCGGGGAAGCCGAGCCGGCTGATCGGCATGAGCTGGGATGTGACATACCACCGGCAGATGGTGGAGGCGTTGTCGGCGAGTGAGCGCGATTACCGCCAGCTGTTTGAAAACATGATGACCGGCTTTTTCCTGATTGAGGTGCTCATGTCGCGTTCCGGTGCGCCGGACGACTTCAAGATGGTCCAGGTTAATGAGGCTGCGGCCGAGATGGCTTCCATGAAGCGGCAGGAGATGATCGGCCAGACGCTGAAGGATGTCTTTGATCCGCTCGAACAGGCCTGGGTGGATGTGTTCTCAAAGGTCGCTATGACCGCACAGCCTTGCTCCTATGAAGGGAAGATCGGATCGCTGAACCTGATTGCTTCGGCGTGGATTTTTGTGCCGCGGCCCGGTTATCTCGGCGTGGTGCTTACCGATAACACTGCTCGTCGGGCAGCGGAAGAGGCGGTGAAAAGTACACAGCAGCAGATGCAGCACATCTTTGATAATTCCAGTGATGTCATCTTTAAAACGGATGAGGAGGGCCGGTTTACCTATTTAAACAGTGCGGCGGAAGGAGTCTCGGGATATGCGGTGCATGAGCTGCTGGGCCGCAATATACTGGATTTGGTGGTTCCGGCACAGCGCGCCGAAATGGAAGCGCGAATCAAGGCGCGGGTGCAGGGGAAGTCGGGGCCGGGCAGTTTTTATTTTGAGATGCATCACCGCTCCGGCCGTAAAATCATTCTCGAAATTGCCACCACAGCGATTTTTGATTCGGACCGCCGGCTGGAAGCCATTCACGGTATTGCGCGCGATGTTACGGAACGTATTGCCGCGGAGCGCGAGCTGGAGCAGTCGCGCCAGTTCCTGCGCACCATCATCGACACTATTCCCGCCCGGGTGTTCTGGAAGGACCGGAACTCGGTCTATCTCGGGTGCAATGCGGCGTTTGCATCTGATGCCGGGCTGGGGTCGCCCGATGCGATTATCGGACTGACGGATTTTGATTTGAGCTGGGCCGAGACGGAAGCCGAGCTCTATCGGCAGGACGACCTCGACATCATGAATAATGAGATTGAGCGGATTAATTATGAGGAGCCGCAGACGCACGGCGGCGAAGGTACGTCCTGGCTGAGCACCAGCAAGGTGCCGATCCGCGATGCCGACGGAAAGGTGATCGGCCTGCTCGGCGCCTATGAGGATATTACCGCGCGCAAAGCCCTGGAAGAGGAGCGCTCCCGGTTGTCTTCCGCGATCAGCCAGTCGGCCGAGGCAATCGCAATCATGGACCTGAACGGCGTCATTCAGTATGTAAATCCGGCCTTTGAAACGGTGACCGGATTCAGCGAGGAAGTTGCCCTGGGCCGGAACTTTGAAATGTTCCGCAGCGGGGAGAACGATCCCCAGCTTTATATCGGCATCTGGAAAACGATTAAAGCCGGCGAAGCCTGGAGCGGCCGGCTCATCAACCGGACCCGGGAGGGTTCCCTCTACACCGCGGAATCCGCTATTTCGCCGATCAGGGATGCCGACGGAAATACCGAGTACTATGTGGTGGGACTGCGCGATGTGAGCCGTCAGGTCGAGCTCGAAGAGCATATCCGCCAGGCCCAGAAGATGGACGCGGTCGGCCGGCTTGCCGGCGGCGTTGCGCACGATTTCAACAATATCCTGCAGTCGATCCTCGGATTCTGCGGAATCCTGATCGGGGAACTTGAGGCGGATACCTCGCAGTATGAAGATGTGCTGGAAATCCGCAATGCCGCCCGTCGGGCCGGGGACCTGACGCGCCAGCTGCTCACCCTGAGCCGTAAGCATAATGTGGAATATGCTGTCCAGGACCTCAACGAAGTCATCCGCTCGAATGAAAAGATGATGCGGCGCCTGATCGGCGAGCATATTGAGCTCAGCTACGAGCTCGATACGGCGCTCAAACCGATTCGGGCGGACCACAGCCAGCTCGAGCAGATCATCCTCAACCTCTTTATTAACGCACGCGATGCCATGCCCGAGGGCGGGCGGCTGCAGGTTAAAACCCGCAATGTGAGCGCTGCGGATGAGCAGGCGGATGCCGCGGCCTCCCCGCACGGCCAGATCTGCCTTGAGGTGTCGGACTCAGGCCAGGGTATTCGGGAGGAGGTGCGCGAGCATTTGTTCGAACCCTTCTTCACGACGAAGCAGGTGGGCGAGGGTACCGGTTTGGGCCTCTCCGTGGTTTACGGCATTGTGCAGCAGCATCGGGGGCATATTGACGTCAGCAGCACGGTCGGCCGCGGTTCCGTTTTCCAGGTCTACCTGCCGGCTTGTGCGCCGGATGCCGAGGTGTCCGCTCACGAAAGTACGCCGGGCATGGCCGAAGAGTGCCCGCTGGACGGGCTGGGAGAACGGATCCTGGTTGTGGAGGACGATGCGGTGCTGCGCGAACTTTCGCAGCGCATGCTCCGGAATGCCGGTTACACCGTTACGGCCGTGGCTACGGTGAAAGAGGCCGGCGAGCTGGACGGTGCGTCCTGTTTTGATCTGATTCTGGCCGACCTCATCCTGCCGGACGGCAATGGGCTTGATCTTGCGCGGCAGATACATACGCAGCGCCCCGAGACGGCGGTCCTGCTCTGCAGCGGCTATTCGCACGACCCGGAGGTGCATCAGAAGATGCGGCGGTTCGGCTTCCGGTATATCGAAAAGCCGGTCGGAAGCATGCAGCTGCTGCAAACAGTGCGGGAAATGCTTGATGAAACGTGCGCGGTTTAGTCCACTGTGTACTTCCAAAAGAAGGAGAGCTGGAAATGGTTCGTGTTTTGATTATCGACGACGATGAAACCATCCGGAGCGTGTTTAAACGTTTCCTTGAGGGCAAGGGATATGAGGTCCTCGTGGCTTCCGACGGTCGGCAGGGGCTGCATGTGCTTGAAGACGGGCCGGTTGATTTGGTGATTACCGACATTATGATGCCCGAAACCGATGGGCTTGAGGTGGTCATGGCGATTCGGGGCCGCGACAGCGATATTCCGGTCATTGCCATTTCCGGCGGTATGCACGCCATGCCGATGGATTTTCTGCCGATGGCGAAGAAATTCGGCGCGATTGACGTGCTCTATAAACCGGTCGAACTCGACGACCTGCTGAATGCAGTCCAGAAAGCGCTGGACAGCTAAGTCTCACGGCCTCCGCCGGTGTTCTCATCGCTAGACGGCCGGCGGGGCTCACCGCAACAAAGGCCGCCGGGCCGCTGAGGACGCGAACGGTACGCAGGCAGCGGATGCCGTGCTTTCAACGCGGCCCGCTGCTGCGGAAAAAGCGCTCAGTCCAGCTTGGCCGAAACGCCTTGTTCGCTGAACGCAAACGGCACTTTGATGAATGGAATCTTCCGGCCGATGGTCTCGGCCTCCGCTGTGCGCGCAGCTTCGATGGCTGCCTCTTTGCGTTCCATATCGCCTCCGCAGGCTTTGATGGCCGCTTCGACGGCCGGCATGCGGGTGGTTTTGATGATTTCCGCCATTTCAAACAGGCCCAGCAGCAGCTGTGCGCCGTAGCCCCGGCCGATCACATCGTAACCCGGCCGCCCGAAACCGTGATCCGCCTGCGGGGCATGGTCCGGGCGGAATACGCCCTGCCAGCCGAGGTCCACGAGCGTGTGCACCACCTTGGCCAGCTCTTCGCGGTGTTCGGCATGGTGCCCTTCGCGGAAGTTTTTGCCGTCGGTTTCGATAGGGCGCAGGTGGATGTGCGGAAAAATTTCGTCGATGCCCAATCCTTTCAGCTGTCCGTATTCCGCAATTTCACGAATAACGGCGGTAATGTCGCGGTTGGATTCGTTTGCCATCAGCGAGCCGATGCACATGTTCACGCCGCAGCCGTGATCCAGCAGGAATTTATAGCCTTCGGCACCGCCGACCGCCCGCGGCGTACCGAGGAAAGGGGAAAACGCCGGATCGTCGGCATGGCAGCAGAGCCGCACGCCGGCGGCGGCGGCGACCGGAACCACGGCATCCAGGAAGTAGGCAATGTGTTCCTGCAGCACCTCGAGCGGCATGCCCTCGTATTTTGAAACCGCCGCGCGGAAATCATCGAGCGTGAAACCCTCCTGTGCGCCGGGCAGGCCGGCGGTGATCATATCGATCAGCTGCTGCTGGCGTGCGGTGTCGTCGGCGAGGTAGGTATCGAAATACCTGCGGGCTTCCTCCACCTCGGCCGCGGAGAATGAGCCGTCGTCGATGTAGGCCTGCTCCGAGTTGTGGCGCTTCAGCAGGAAAATATCGAATGCGGCAAAGGCGGCGTGGATATATTTCAGCGTTTTGGATCCGTCCGGAAGCTCGGTGATGCTGGTGCGGGTCCAGTCGGCCACCAGCATGAAGTTGCCGACCACGTTGTTGACGCCGAAGCGTCCGAGGTTCTGCAGGCTGGTTTTATAATTGCGGATATGCTCCTCGCGGTTGGGGCTTCCGTTTTTGATGTCTTCGGTGAAGACCAGGCTTTCGGCGGTGTCCCAGATGAGGCCGGTGCGTTTCCCGTGGGCCTGATACCATTGGTAGAGCGGCATGCCGGCCAGTTCCGGAGCGCCGGCTGCAGGCTGGAACTCGACTTCAATTTTGCGTTTTGCAATCTCGGCTTCGGTCCAGATTTCGCCGGCGGGAATGTGGTGCAGGGCCGTGATGACATTGGTTACACCGGGTGTCTGCTGCAGGTGACGGATGGTGGCGGCGTCGTCCGGCCCGAACCAGCGCATGCCGGCCCGAACGCGTTCGCGGTTCCAGTTTTGGTTGCAGATTTCGCTCATGGTAGTGGCCCCTGTGGATAAGTTTTCTTTGAAATGGTTATAGACCGCATATTTCCCCGGAAAACGCGGTTTAAATAAGTAAATTCCTGCCGCATTACGGCAGTTGGTAACTCCGCGGAAATATCTGGATATGTGCATTAAAAGGCAATGTTTTTTCTTGTAAAAATAAGTGCAAAGTCGTTTTCTCAAACCATTGAGGTGATAACAGGTGCCGGGCCGGGTCATCCGTGTTGGATCCGCCGGAACAGGCTGTTAATAACCTGTGGATAGTCTATAACCCGCTGAAGGAGAGAAAGACATGACTGCTGGAGCAAAAAAATATGCCCTGCTGGTGCCGACCAGCATGGGAATTCGCCTTACACCGGCCGATTCGCAGCCGTTCCACTGCAGTGATACGTTTAAAATGCAGGCAACCAGCGCGGAGAGCAATGTGGCCAGTGTGTCGTCCTACCTGGGGCTTCCGGTTAAGGTGCTGACCGCCTTTGTTAAGGGGAGTCCGGTCGCGCATTTTATTAAGGATAATCTCAGGAGCCGGCGCATGGACTTTGAAGGTCCGGAATTCGAGCAGGACAACCCCTGGGGTTTCCGGCATCAGATCAACATGGCCGACAGCGGCTGGGGTTCCCGCGGGCCGCGTGTGCAGAACGACCGCGCCGGCGAAGTGGGACGCGAGCTCACCGCCGCGGATTTCGATCTCGAGCGCATCTTCGGGGATGAAGGGGTGGAGATTGTTCACCTGTCCGGGCTGATTGCCGCGCTCTCGCCGAAAACCAGCCGGTTCTGCCTGGATATCGCCCGCGCCGCCAAGGCGAACGGGTCAAAAATTTCGTTCGACCTCAACTACCGCGCCAGTTTCTGGAAGGGACGCGGGGAAGAGCTCCGTGCGGCCTTTCATGAGATTGCCGATGCGTCGGACATATTGATCGGCAACGAGGAGGATTTCCAGCTCTGTCTAGGCATTGCCGGCCCGGAAGCCGGCGGCGCGGGACTGGAGTCTAAAATCGAGGGCTTCAAGGAAATGATCGGCCGTGTGCAGGAGGCCTATTCGAACGCGGCATATTTTGCAACCACGCTGCGCGAGGTGCTTTCGGCTAATGCCCATATGTGGGGTGCGCTGGTGACCGATTCCCGGGAGTGGGAAATTATCATGCCGCGCGAGATCGGTGTGCTGGACCGCATCGGCGGCGGCGATGGTTTTGTGGGCGGCTTGCTCTACGGGATCCTGAAGGGATGGGACGTGCAAAAATGTGCGCGGTTCGGTTGGGCAAGCGGTGCGCTCGCCGCTACTATGCTTACCGATTACGCGCAGCCGGCTGATGAGGATCAGCTCTGGAGTATCTGGGAAGGTAATGCCCGCGTTAAACGTTAATTTTTAAATGGAGAGAGAAAATGGCGAAAGCAGACATCGGCCTGATCGGCCTGGCAGTAATGGGCGAAAACCTCGTCCTGAACATGGAGAGCAAAGGATTCACCGTGGCGGTATTCAACCGTACCGTGGCGAAAGTGGATAAATTCACGGCCGGCCGCGGCGCCGGCAAAAACTTTATCGGCTGTCACAGCATCGAGGAGTTCTGCGCCAGCCTGGAACGTCCGCGCAAAGTGATGATGCTGGTGAAAGCCGGCGATGCGGTGGACCATTTTATTGAACAGGTCATGCCGCACCTGGAAGCGGGCGACATCATCATTGACGGCGGCAACAGCCACTATCCGGATACGATCCGCCGCACGGAATACGTTGAAAGCAAGGGCCTGCTCTACATCGGCACCGGCGTTTCCGGCGGCGAAGAGGGCGCACTGCTGGGTCCGTCCATTATGCCCGGCGGTTCGCCCGCGGCGTGGGAAGCGGTAAAACCGATCTTCCAGAAAATTTCCGCCCATACCGAAGCCGGCGAGCCGTGCTGCGAGTGGGTCGGCAGCGACGGCGCCGGCCATTTTGTGAAGATGGTGCACAACGGCATTGAATACGGCGATATGCAGATGATCTGCGAGACGTACCAGATGATGAAGGAGGGCCTGGGCCTCTCGAACGAAGAGATGCACGAGGTCTTTAAGGAGTGGAACACCGGCGAGCTCGATTCCTACCTCATTGAAATCACGCGCGATATCCTCGGCTATAAAACCGACGAGGGCGAAGCGGTGATTGATTCGATTCTCGATACGGCCGGCCAGAAGGGCACCGGCAAGTGGACCGCGGTTTCCGCGCTTGATTTCGGACAGCCGCTGACCTTGATCGGCGAGGCTGTGTTTGCGCGCTGCCTCTCGGCCCTGAAGGAGGAGCGCGTGGCGGCTTCAAAAGTGCTGAGCGGTCCGGGCGTCTCGTTTGCCGGCGATAAAGCGGAGCTGATTGAAGACCTCAAGCAGGCGCTCTATGCCTCCAAGATTGTTTCGTATGCCCAGGGTTATCAGCTGATGCGGGCGGCGGCGGAAGAGTATGGCTGGACGCTGAACAACGGCGAAATTGCCCTGATGTGGCGCGGCGGCTGCATTATCCGCTCGGCCTTCCTCGGCAGGATTAAGGAGGCGTTTGATTCGAATCCGGACCTCGTTAACCTGCTGCTCGATCCGTTCTTCAAGGAGGCGGTGGAAAATGCGCAGGCATCGTGGCGCCGGGTCGTCATGAAGTCGGTTGAGCTGGGCATTCCGATGCCGGCGATCAGCGCGGCGCTGTCCTATTTCGACGGCTACCGTACAGCGCGGCTGCCGGCAAACCTGCTGCAGGCGCAGCGCGATTATTTCGGGGCGCACACCTATGAGCGCCTTGATAAGCCGCGCGGTGAATTCTTCCATACCAACTGGACCGGCCGCGGCGGCAATACAGCGGCTTCCACTTACATCGTGTAGGCAGCGGTTTCCGGCTTCGTTGTCGGTGAAACGATGACGAAGCAGGATGCTCCGTCTACAATTAAGGAGTCGCCATGATCAGCAAATGCGGCGAGCAGGTTTCGATTTCCAGTGCAGCGCTTCGGGAACTGGTTTTCCAGTGCTTGGATAAGGCCGGGAAGCTGGAGAGGGTGCTGATCCTTCCGCCCGACCATACCCGCCTGAATTCCATGGCCGGGCCGATCACGGAAATGGTCTATGAGCGGCTGACCGGTGAGGGCGCGGCGGTGGATATCCTGCCGACGCTCGGGACGCATAATCCGATGACCGAAGCGCAGCTGCGTATGATGTTCGGCGATAAGATTCCGCTGGATGTTTTCAAGGTGCACGATTGGCGGAACGGAGTGGTCCGCAGGGGTGAAATCCCCGGCGAGATGCTCGCAGAGCTGTCGGACGGCAAGGTGAACTACCCGGTCGGCGTGGAAGTTAATAAAATGCTGTTTGACGGCTATGACCTGATTCTTTCGATCGGCCAGGTGGTGCCGCACGAAGTCGTCGGTATGGCGAACTACACAAAAAATATTGTGGTGGGCGCCGGCGGTTCGGACATCATCAATAAGTCACACTTTCTCGGAGCCGCTGCCGGCATTGAGAATATTCTCGGCCAGACGGATTCGCCGGTGCGCCGCCTGTTTAACCATGCGGTGGGTACCTATCTGTCTGAGCTGCCGATCACGTACCTGCTGACGGTGATGGAGCAGGATTATGATTCCGGCGAAATGCATATGCGCGGTTTTTTTGCCGGCGATGAGGTGCGCGTTTTTGAAGAGGCCTGCCGTCTGGCGCGGGCGGTAAATATTACGCTGCTCGACCGCGAACCGAAAAAGGTGGTGGTCTATCTCGATCCGCATGAATTCCAGAGCACCTGGCTGGGCAACAAAGCGGTCTACCGCACCCGTATGGCAATCGCCGACGGCGGTGAGCTGATTGTGCTGGCTCCGGCGCTGAAGGAATTCGGCGAGGATCCGACCATCGATAAACTGATCCGCAGGTTCGGCTACTGCGGTACGCCGGCCGCGCTGCGGCATGTGGAAGAGGACGCGGCGCTGCGCTCCAATCTCGGGGCGGCGGCGCATCTGATCCACGGCTCTTCCGAAGGGCGGTTCCGCATTACCTATTGCCCGGGAGGGAATATGACGCTCGATGAAGTCCGATCGGTCGGATTCGATGCGGTGCCGTATGGCGAAATGGCCGCGCGTTATAATCCCGGCGAACTCAAAGACGGCTGGAATACGCTGCCGGACGGCGAAGAAGTTTTTTATATTTCCAATCCAGCCCTCGGCCTGTGGGCATACAAAGAGAAATTTAATTAGACCGGATAACAGGATGGAACGATGCAGAGCTCTATCATGTAAATCCCGTTATCCTGTCAAAACATACCGTGGAGAGTTTACATGAAAAAATTTATGGATGAGGATTTTCTCCTCAACACCAAAACCGCCATCAAACTGTATCACGAGCATGCCCGGCACATGCCGATCTTTGATTACCACTGTCATCTGCCGCCGCAGGAGGTGGCGCAGGATAAACAGTATGACAATATCGGCGAGTGCTGGCTTGGCGGCGATCATTATAAATGGCGTGCGATGCGTACCAACGGCGTAGATGAGAATTTTATTACGGGTTCTGCCTCCTGGAAGGAAAAGTTCGATCACTGGGCCGCAACCGTTCCGCAGACGATTCGTAATCCGCTCTACCACTGGACGCATCTGGAACTGCAGCGCTGCTTCGATATCGACACGCTGCTGAGCGCAGAGACGGGCGATGAAATCTATGAGGAGTGTTCGGCCAAACTTCGCACGCCGGAATACAGTGCGCGTAATCTAATGCGGAAGATGAACGTCAAGCTGGTCTGTACTACCGATGACCCGATTGATGACCTGGCGTTTCATAAACAGATTGCTGCCGACGGATTTGAGTGCAAAGTGCTGCCGACCTTCCGTCCGGACCGGGCGATGAACCTGTCAAATATCCCGGCGTGGAAAGAATATATTGAAATGCTGAGCGGCTCATCCGGCAGGACGGCCGTCTCGCTGGATGAGCTTTTTGCGGCGCTGGATGAGCGGCATGGCTATTTTCATGAAGCGGGCTGCCGGCTTTCTGATCACGGCGCGGCGTACGTGCCGGCGGCGGAGGCATCGGCATCTGAGCTGGAGTCTGTTTTCCAGAAGGCGCTGGCCGGGAAAGCGGTGAACCGGCTGGAGCAGGATCAGTTTACGGCGCATTTCCTCTATGAGATCGGAAAGATGAACCATCGGCGCGGCTGGGTGCAGCAGTTCCATGTCGGCGTGTTCCGCAACACCAACACGCGCCTGTTTAATGCGCTGGGTCCGGATGCCGGGTTTGACTCGATTGCTGATTATCCGCAGGGGCCCGGCTTTGTGAAACTGCTCGACCGGCTGGATTCTTCAAACCAGCTGGCCAAAACGATTCTCTACAACATCAATCCGGCCGACAATGAACTGTTTGCCACCATGATCGGTAACTATCAGGACGGCTCGTGTCCGGGCAAAATGCAGTGGGGTTCGGGGTGGTGGTTCCTGGACCAGAAGGATGGCATGGAGAAGCAGATGAATGCGCTGTCGGTGCTCGGCCTGCTGAGCCGTTTTATCGGTATGCTGACCGACTCGCGCAGTTTCCTGTCCTATCCGCGTCATGAATATTTCCGCCGTATCCTCTGCAGTCTTATTGGACGTGATGTCGAAAACGGCGAGATTCCGGCCGATATGGAGCTGCTCGGCGAAATGATTGAAAACATCTGCTACAACAACGCGGTGGAGTATTTCGGCATTGAGCTTTAGTTCGCGGGGCGGGAAGGTTTGGCCCCGCTATTATTTTCTGCGGAATTTGCCGTGGAGCTTATCCTGCTGCTTGTGGACAAAAGCCGCGGTTTTCGGAAAGCGGTGCTCCAGCCAGTCGCGGAATCTGCCAAACATTGGAATTTCGTCGGCAAGCAGGTAAATGCCGACCAGAACGGTCAGGATGCCCTGGCCGGGTGTGATGAACATAATGAGGCCGACCACAATGCAGAACCAGCCTGCGACGTGTTTCACCACGCGTTTGGTGTGCTTATTCCTGATCAGCCGTTTCATGGAGAACTTTCGGTTCCATTTGTTGAGACTGGGTGATCCTCGATCATGGAACGCGGCAGCTCAATAACGAAAACCCATTAACTGCAGCAATTGCAGTATTAAAAAAGAAAACCACGGATTGAGAAGCGTGACCTGGCCTCGTGGCCCCAAGTGTCACACTTCCTCACAAGCCCTGCCAAAGGGGGGGATGGCAGGAACCTGTGATTCCGTGATTTGCGGTCATAGACTCTCGAGCTCTTCCCAGCGTTCAAAACTTTGTTCAAGTTCCTGCGGAATCGCCTCGGCGCGGGCGGTGGCGGCCTGGATTTCCTCGGGCGGTTTCTGGTAGAACGCCGGATCAGTCATGGCGGTTTGGAGTTCTTCGAGTTCTGCCTCCAGTTCTTCAATACGCTTTGGCAGGTTTTTGAGTTCTTCGCGCTCTTTATTCGTCAGTTTCCGGGTGCTGACCTTTTTTTCGGCCGGCTTGGGGCCGGCGCTCTTCAGCTCTTCGGCCTGTGAGCGCTGACTTAACCAGTCGTCGTAGCCGCCGGCATATTCGCCGATACGGCCGGCACCTTCAAATACCATGGTGCTGGTGACCACATTATTCAAAAACGACCGGTCGTGGCTCACCAGCAGCAGGGTGCCCTCATACCCGGCCAGCAGTTCTTCGAGCAGTTCGAGCGTCTCCACATCCAGATCGTTGGTCGGTTCGTCCAGCACCAAAACATTTGACGGCCTGGTGAAGAGCTTGGCCAGCAGCAGGCGGTTGCGCTCGCCGCCCGAGAGGACCGAAACCGGTGACCGCGCGCGGTCGGGCGAAAACAGGAAGTCCTGGAGATAGCCGAGCACATGCTTTTTCTGATTCCCGATCGTGATGGTTTCGTCGGGCGCAATGTTTTCAGCCACAGTTTTGTCTTCTTCAAGGATTGCGCGGTGCTGGTCGAAATAGGCGACTTCGAGTTTGGTGCCGTGCTCCACCGACCCGGTTATCGGATCGAGCTGCTTTAAGAGCAGTTTGATCAGCGTCGATTTCCCGCAGCCGTTCGGACCGATGATCCCGATCTTATCGCCGCGCATAATTTCCACGTCGAGGTTTTTAATGATCGGCTCGCCGCCGTAGTCGTACGAGATGTTTTTGCCGGTAATCACCTTGCGGCCCGAAACCCCGGCCTCGACCGCCTTCATATTCACAGTGCCCGACTGCACCCGCCGCGCACGCCGTTCGTCGCGCATTTTCTGGAGTTCGCGTACGCGGCCTTCATTCCGCGTGCGCCGCGCTTTGATGCCTTTGCGGATCCAGATTTCCTCCTGCGCCAGTTTTTTATCAAACTGCGCCCATTGCTCCTGCTCGCCGTCGAGCAGCTGCTGTTTGCGCTTGAGATAGGTGTCATAGCCGCACGCCCACGAATGCAGGTTTCCGCGGTCCAGCTCAACAATGCGCGTGGCCAGCCGGCGCAGGAAGGCGCGGTCATGGGTCACAAATACAATCGTGCCCTTATAGCGCTGCAGGAAGTTTTCCATCCATTTGATCGATTCAATATCCAGGTGGTTGGTCGGTTCGTCGAGCACCAGGATATCCGGATCGCACACCAGCGCCTGTGCGAGCAGTGCGCGGCGCTTCTGCCCGCCCGACAGCTCATCAAACTTCAGCTGATTTTCCAAATTCACCAGCGAGACCGCCTTGTCGACCGCCTGGTGCGAAACATAGTCGTCGTGCGGGTCTTCGAGCCCTTCGTAAACCAGTTGTTCAATCGTCTGGGAAATACCGCTCGGAACATTCTGGCGCAGGCGCCTTACTTTAAGGCCGGGCTGCCGGATAATTTCCCCGTCGTCCGCTTCAACAGAGCCGTCGATGATTTTCAGCAGCGTCGATTTGCCTTCGCCGTTGCGCCCGACCAGGCAGATCCGCTCGCCTCGTTCAATCTGCAGCGTCGCATCATTCAGGAGCAGGGGGCCGCCGAATGCTTTCTGAATATTCTGTAAACTAAGTAGTGCCATTCTGTTTTCCAATCAAGAGAAGCGCGCATTCTCCAGATTTTACAGTCATTGGAAAGTAGAAAAGAGATGATGGAAATCATTGATTTTAATGAGTTGGAACGGGAGTGCTCGCTGCCGGAGAGTTATGGAACTGCGAGAATAAATGTGCAGCCGGTGCGGGCATTAGCTAACTGCCGGCAATGATCCCGCGCAGATGGTCAATTCGATAACCGTCATCTTCTCACCTTCCCGGGCTCGGAACTTCTTCTTGTTCCGGGGCTGGGAAACTTGAAAAAGCGTTTGTGCTGGAAGACGAAGTAACGATTTCTTGTGCGCGCGTTTTTCCGGTATATATTTCGGCATGGCCATAGAGAAATACAGACTGCCCCTGCTGGATGTGGAGAAGGTCCTGCCGATCCTGAACCGGATTGCCGTTTTCGGCGGGCTCGATGATGCCCAGCTTTATGCGGTTTTCCGTATGCTGGAAACGGAGCTCTACCATAAGGGCGAGTTCATTTTCCGCCAGGGCGATGCGCCGAGCCATATCCGCATCATCCGTACGGGCAAAGTGCATATGATTGCGAATGTAGAGGGGACGCCGCTGGAGCTTTTTGAATTTAATCCGGGCGATTGTTTCGGGGAAACCTCGGTGCTGGCGATTCAGCCGCATACGGCCCATGCCCTCGCAATGGAAGAGACAGAGCTGATGGTCATTCCGCGGGAGAAGCTGTTTGCTTTGTACGATACCAATCCCCGGCTGTTCGGCATGCTGATGATGAATATTGCGCGGGAAGCCTCCCGCCGCCTCAACCGCACGGAAGAGGTGATGCTGCATTATGCGCTGGATGGAAAATAAAGCTAGCCGTCTGCCGGCCCGGCCGCCTCGGCGGTCTGCAGCTGCTGTTTCTGCTCCTCGCGTTCACATAGGCCGGTGCCGACTTCGCGGGCGACCCAGGTGATGAGTTTCATTTTTTTCCGGAAAAAGCTGCGGGTCAGGCCAAGGGTATGCGAAACGCGGGTGAACCAGCTGTGCGGGTAGGCGTGCACGGCCGCGGAATAAACGATGCCGGATTGGCCTAAATTGATCACCTGCAGGTGAACGACCACATCAAAATATCCAATACCGCGCTGCCCGCTCGCAAGAATGATGTAGTCGAAGGAATTCGCGTCGGTCTGTTTTTTATACAGCTCAACGATATCGGTGCGGTCACCTTCCTCGTTAATATAGTAATACCGGCCGGGTGAGGTTTCGATGACCGGAAAATCGACGGTTCCGTTTTCTGAAATCGACCGGGCAAACTCCTCTTGGGCCGCCGTGACCAGATCCGGGCTGCTCATGACGCTGCAGACGGTGTCGAATTTGACGGGCAGCACCTCGAACGATGTGAGGTGGATGCACTTTTTTTCCAGCACAGCGAGTCCGGCCGGATCGGTGACGAGTTCTTTGGTGTTGAGTCCAAAAGCGGACCCTGCCAGCAATAGGCAAAGAATCTGTACAGCAAGCTGTTTCATGCCGACACGGTACAGGAAGCCGGCCGGCAGAAGCAAGCGGTGCGCTGCCTGCCGACTGCTTCTCCGCGGCCGTTTTCCGACGCAAAGCCCGCGCCGGGCTAAATGCCGCCGCCGTTTTTGAAGTTGAGGTGCAAACCGCACTCTTTGTGTTCGGGGCTTTCCCACCACCAGCGTCCGGCGCGCTCGTCTTCGCCTTCGCGGCAGGGGCGGGTGCAGGGGGCGCAGCCGATGGAAAGGTAGCCTTCGTCATAGAGGCGGTTGTGCGGCACCTTATGCTCCTCGGCATAAAACCAGAGATCGCCTTTGGACCAGTGGATCAGCGGGTTGATTTTCACCATACCTTCGTGGACCGGGTCCGTTTCAATGAACTCGAGCCCGCCGCGTGTTTCGCTCTGCTCCTTGCGGCGCCCGGTAATCCAGGCGCGGTAGCCGTCGAGCGCGCGGCCCAGCGGTTCGACTTTGCGGATCGCGCAGCACTCTTTCCGGTTTTCGGTACTCTCCTTGAAAGAAAACAGGCCCTTTTCGGTTTCCAGTTTTTCGACCGCCGCATACTGCGGGAAGACCCACTCGATGTTGATGCCGTATTTGTGTCGGACCGCATCAGCGCATTCATAGGTCTCTTCCGGCAGGCGGCCGGTATCGATGGAGAAGACGCGGACCGGCTTGCCGACCTGATGCAGCATGTCGAGCAGCACCAGGCCGCCGAGCTGGAAACTGGTGGCCATGCAGATCTCATCGCCGAAGTAATCGATTGCGCGGGAGAGGACTTCAAGCGAGTCCTGCGGTTTAACGTCTTTAAATAATGTACTTAAATCATTCATGTTAGTCTCTGGTCTGAAGGCCGCGGGTCGGAAAGTCAGGTGCCGTGACCCCTGACTTTTGACCCCCGCGTCCTTTGACGGGATGCAGTCCCTTAGATGCCGCTGGAGAGGAAACCCTCGGGGTTTTTGTGGAAATCGCGGCCGTCATAGACCGCGGGCACCACCTCTTTACGGACGCAGAAATCGCCGAAGCCTTCGCCCTTTTTCCGCTCCTTGGAATAGGTTTCCAGCAGCGGATCGAGGGTTTCGAGGATTTCCTCTTCGCCGATATTTTCCTTGTAGAGCTTCACGAGGCGCGTGCCTTTGCCGTCGCCGCCGAGGTAGAGGTTATATTTACCCGGCGCTTTGCCGACCATCGCAATCTCGGCGAGGAAGGGGCGGGCGCAGCCGTTCGGGCAGCCGGTCATGCGGACGACGATCGGCTGGTCGGACAGGCCGTATTTATCGACGATCACTTCCAGTTTGCCGATGAGGTCCGGCAGGTAGCGCTCGGCTTCGGCCATCGCCAGTGTGCAGGTCGGCAGGGCCACGCAGGCCATGCTGTTTTGACGCAGCACACTGACCTCTTTGCGCAGCAGGCCGTGCTCGACCGCCAGCTTTTCAATCTTCGCTTTCTTGCTCTTCGCCACCTGCGCCACAATCAGGTTCTGTGTGGCGGTCATGCGGAAATCGCCTTTGTGCAGGTCGGCGATTTTGAGCAGGCCCTGCAGCATCTGCGGGCCGTCTTCATAATCCTTGATCCGCCCGTTTTCGATGAACAGCGTCAGGTTCCAGGTGCCGTCGGAATTTTCCACCCAGCCAAAGCGGTCGGAGTGCTGTGTGAACTCATAGGGCTTGGCTTTCTTGAATTTGAGGCCGGCGCGCTCTTCAACGTGCTGCTTGAATTCGTCCACGCCCATGCGGTCGATGGTGTACTTCAGGCGCGCCTGCTTGCGGTCGGTACGGTCGCCGAAATCGCGCTGGGTGGTCACCACCGCCTCGGCAATGCGGCAGAGGTCTTTCTGCGCAATAAAGCCGAGGTTTTTGGCGATCTGCGGATAGGTGTGGGTTTCGCCGTGGGTGCTGCCCATGCCGCCGCCGGCGAGCACATCGTAGCCCTTCAGCTCGCCGTCCTTGACGATGGCGACAAAGCTGAGGTCGTTGCCGTTGACATCCACATCGTTATGCGGCGGTACGGCGATGGCGATTTTGAATTTACGCGGCAGATAGGTGTCGCCGTAGATCGGCTCCTGTTCCTCTTCGTAATTGACGATTTTTTCCTGATCGAGCCAGATTTCATGATAGGCCGCGGTCTTCGGCATCAGGTGCTTGCTGACGGCCGCGGCATCTTTATAAACCTGCCGGTGCAGCTCGGACTCGACCGGGTTGCTGTTGCAGAGGACATTGCGGTTCACATCGCCGCAGGCTGCAATCGAGTCGATCAGCGCTTGGTTAAGGCCCTGGATCAGCGGTTTGACATTGTGCTTGAGGATGCCGTGGTACTGGAAGGTCTGGCGGGTGGTCAGGCGCAGGCCGCCTCCGGTGAGGTTCCGGGCAATTTCGTCGATGGCTTTCCACTGTTCGGCGGTAATCACGCCGCCCGGGACGCGGGCGCGGAGCATGAAGCTGTAAAGCGGTTCAAGTTTCTGGTGGCGGCGCTCATCGCGCAGGTCGCGGTCGTCCTGCTGATAGAAGCCGTGAAACTTGGTCAGCTGCTGGTCATCGGCGGGCAGGGCGCCGGTGGTGCGGTCCTGCAGGCCCTCTTCGATGGTGCCGCGCAGATGACGGCTCCGGGCTTTGATGTGTTCTACTTCGGTAAGCTGTTTTTCGTCGTTCATGAGATTCTCCAAAATTAATATACGTCTTTCTGGTAGCGTCCGTCCTTGCGGAGCTGTACGAGATAATCCTCGGCTTCTTCGGGGGAATAGCCGCCTTTATCGACCGCCACATCGAGCAGTGCCTGGTGGACATCGTGCGCCATGCGCGACTCATCGCCGCAGACATAGATGTGGGCGCCGCGCTGCATCCAGTTCCAGAGTTCCTGTGCCTGTTCGGCGATGCGGTGCTGCACGTAGACCTTCTCTTTCTGGTCGCGCGAAAATGCGAGGTCGATGCGGGTCAGCGCGCCGTCCTCCAGGAAATCCTGCCATTCGGTCTGGTAGAGGAAGTCCTCAGTAAAGTGCGGGTTGCCGAAAAAGAGCCAGCTGTCGCCGGCGGCATCCTGGGCGGCGCGCTCCTGGACAAAGGCGCGGAACGGGGCCACGCCGGTGCCGGGGCCGATCATGATGATCGGTGTGCCGGGATCTTCCGGCAGGCGGAAGTTATCGTTCGACTCCACATAAATCAGC
Source organism: Pontiella sp. (assembly GCA_041582935.1). GTDB lineage: Bacteria > Verrucomicrobiota > Kiritimatiellia > Kiritimatiellales > Pontiellaceae > Pontiella. Next base: position 5,942 of record JBFHGU010000008.1, on the reverse strand, counting down.
ACATCTTCGCCTTCGTTGAGGCGGTGGGCGAGATAGCCCGATGCGCCGCCGAGGTGCGGATAGCCGTGCGCTTCGTACTTCACCACGCCGAGCGTCAGGTGGACTTCCTCCTCCACTTCGGCCTGGCTGGAGGCAATCGAGTAGAGGCGCGGCGTCAGCTTGCGCAGCAGGCCGATAAAGGCTTCGGCCGCGAGGGCGTCCGGATATTCGCGGACCACATCGATGATCTGGCGCGTCTCGGTATATTCGCGCAGCGACTCCGTCTCGGAGGCGATTTTCATCAGCTGCGCCTGTTCCGTCAGCTCAGCATATTCGGTAACGAAGGCCGGATGGAGCTGGGTCAGTTCATAGGTTTCGAGCAGTGCGTCCTTCACCGGTTTCGGTTCGTCATTCACATGGACCGTTTCGGCGGGATCAATTTCAAGCAGCGCCAGAAGATCGTTCACCAGCTCCTCATCGTTTTTGAACCAGATGCCGAGCGCGTCGCCCGGCTGATAGGTGAGTCCGGAGTTTTCCAGGTCGATTTCGATATGGCGGATATCTTTTTCGGAATTCCGGCCGGTAATTTTCTGGCAGGCAAGCAGGCGGGTCTGCAGCGGTTTTTTCCGGCTGTAGTGGATGGCAGGGGCCTGGGTGCCGGAAACGGACGGGAGAGCCGCAGCGCCGGCTGACTCCGGAATGACGGCTTTAAAGGCTTCCACGGCTTTGGGAATCCACGCTTCGGCGCCGTCGTCGAAATCGACGTCAAGATCCACGCGGTCCAATATACGCTCCCCGCCGAGCTCTTCGAGGCGGGCATCGAAATCCTTGCCGGTTTTGCAGTAGAACTGATAGGAGCTGTCGCCGAGGCCGAGTACTGCGAATTTGAAGTCTTCGAGCTTCGGCGCCTTGGTGGAGTTCATGTATTCCACCAGATTGAGGGCATCGTCCGGCGGATCGCCTTCGCCCTGGGTGGAGGTTACAACGACGGCATAGTTCAGCTTCTTGAGATTTTTCTCTTTGAATTTTCCCATGGAAACACATTCAACGGCCAGGCCGGCTTCCTGGGCGGCATCGCGCAGCTCTTCGGCCACCGAACGTGCGTGTCCGGTCTGTGAGCCGTAGAGGATGGTCAGGACGTTTTCCGAAGCGGCACCGGCGGCTGCGGCCGGAAGGGCCGCGCCGGCCCCTTGGGCGCTCAGGCCCGTGAAATAGCCGCCCACCCAGGCGAGCTGGGCAGGTGTGAGCGAAGAGGCCAGTGCATTGAGCTGGCCGACCAGGTTGGCGTCAAGCCCAGCGTTTAAGGTAGGTTGTATTGACATTTTTTCTCAAATCCTTGTTTCTATACCGCGGGCGGAACGATCCGAACGCCGGTGCCTGCCCGCTGATTGCTGAAAGTTGAGCCGGATAATAACGGGAAAGATGATCGGTTCAATAATATTTTAATTAAAATGTACATGTAATACGCGATTTAATTGCGTGCTGGATTACCCGTAATATGAATACTACCCCTTTAAATATTGGCTATTCCACCTGCCCGAACGACACGTTTATCTTTAATAAACTGGCTCAGGATCCAGATATTATACCGCATCTGCACGATGTTGAAACCCTTAATGAATGGGCCTTTGAAGAAAAACTCGATGTTACGAAACTCTCGTTCCACGCCTGGCTGCTGGTGCAGGATAACTACCGCCTGCTGCGCTGCGGGGCAGCGCTGGGGCGGGGCTGCGGCCCGCTGGTGATTACAAAACCGGGCACTGAACTCATGAATGATTCCGTCATTGCCGTGCCGGGTCAGTATACAACCGCGCACCTGCTGCTGCGCCTCTGGAATCCGCAGCTCAGGAGCCGGATCTTCATGAGTTTCGATCACATCATGAATGCGGTTGACTGCGGGGCTGCGGATGCCGGGGTGATTATTCATGAAGGCCGCTTTGTTTATGAGCAGCAGGGGTTTGAGTGTCTCGTAGATCTGGGCGACTGGTGGGAGGCGAAAACCGGCCAGCCGATTCCGCTCGGCTGTATTGCGGCGCACAAGCGGCTGGGTGAAGCACAGACCGCGGCGATTGAACAACGGCTGAAGGCCTCCATTCAGCACGCATTTGATGATCCGGAATCGACCAAGGCCTACGTTAAAGAGCACGCACAGGAGCTGGCCGATGCGGTGACGACCGAGCACATTAAAACCTATGTGAACGACTTTACTTTGGATCTGGGCGACGAAGGCCTCGCGGCCATTGATGCCCTGCAGCGGCTTGCAAAGGAAGCCGGGGTGATCCGATGATCGGAATTCATTTTGCAACACCAATGGAGGCGCAGCCGTTCCTGGACCGCGGTGTCCCGAAGGGATGCGTGGTGGAAATCTCGACTGAAATGGGGCTCGAGGCCGCGCGGATCGCAACCGAAAAACTGGTCGAAAAAGGGTGCTCTACCATCATTAATGCCGGGGTCTGCGGGGCGCTGAATAATCGGCTGGAACACGGCGCGGTGTACCGCGTATCGATGGTCTGCATGGAAGAGTTGAACGCGGCGGTAAACGTCGGCGTAGGTATCGGCCTCAAACGCCTGGTCAGCGTGCAGGAGCCGGTTTTTCAGCCGGAGCGCAAAGTGCAGCTGGCCAAAACCGGTGAGCTCGTTGATATGGAGGGGTATGCCGTGGCGCGCGTCTGCGAAGAGCATTCCATTCCCTGTATCCTGTTGAAAGGGGTGACCGACTTCGGCGACGGCAGCGGCAAAGCGGATATCCAGAAGCATATCGGTCCGGTTTCGGAGACGGTGGCGGATGCGGTTTTCCAATGTCTGGAAGGACTGCTGGGCGCAGACAAAACAACGGAGCAGGCTGCCCCGTCGACGTTCTGGCAGAAGATCCATTCCTTCACCAAGGTGGAGCATACGGTGTTCAGCCTGCCGCTCCTGTTTGCCGGCGCGTGGATCGGCGCGGGCGGCATGCCGTCGATCAAAGCCCTGCTGCTGATTACCCTGGCCGGAGTCGGGGCGCGCACGTTCGGTATGGCTGTGAACCGGATCTTTGATAAGAACATCGATGCGGAAAACCCGCGCACGAAAAACCGGGAACTGGCCAGCGGGACGCTGAGTCTCGCGCAGGGGTGGGGCGTGGCGGCGGCCGGGCTAGTGCTCTATTTTCTCGCCTGTTTCCTGCTGGGGCCGCTGGTGCTTAAGCTGTCGCTTTTCCCGCTGATTCCGCTGGCGGTCTATTCGCTGCTCAAACGGTTTACGCCGCTGTGCCACTACGGCATCGGCGTATGCCTGGCCGTGGCGCCGATGGCGGCGTTTATTGCTGTAACCAATTCGCTCGCGTTTCCGCCGTCGCTGATCCTGCTGGCGCTGTTTGCCTTTTTCTGGATCAGCGGGTTCGACATTATCTATGCCCTGATGGATATCGATTTTGACCGCGCCCACGGCGTGCGCTCGGTTCCGGCGGCGCTCGGCGCCCGCGGTGCGCTGCTGACGGCGGCGGGTACGCACCTGGTGTCTTTTGCACTGCTGGTGCTGCTCTGGATGCAGGTCGGCGGGGCGGCTTCGTTCATCGCGCTGCTGGCGGCTTTCGGCGCCTTCGGCGCGGCGTACTTGCCAAGCATTCCGATTCCCGTTAGATTTTTCCCGATCTCAGCCATTGCCGGAATCGCCGGCGCGCTGGTTGTGCTGCTGGGGAACTAGGCAGACTTAAAGGGTATTCGTATGAAATTGGTTGTTGCCATAACGGGCGCCTCGGGGGCGCTGGCGGCCAGGCTGCTGATTGAAAAATCGCAGTGGCCGGTGACGCTGGTGGCGAGCCGTATGGGCCGATATGTTTATGAGCAGGAGGCGGGTCCGTTTGAGGAACTCGAGGCCATGGCGGCCGAGGTGTGGAAGGACGGCGACCTGAGTGCGTCCATTGCTTCCGGCTCCGTTCCGACGGTCGGCATGGTGATCCTGCCGTGTTCGGCCAATACGCTGGGCAAAGCGGCGGCCGGCATCGCCGATTCGCTGGTGACGCGCGCGGCGCACTGCCAGCTGAAAGAAGGCCGCAAGGTTGTGCTTTGTGTTCGTGAAGCGCCGTGGACGCTGATTAACACGCAGAATGCCGCGCGGGTGGCGGAGGCCGGCGGTACGATTATGCCGATGTCGCCGCCGTATTATATGGCGAAAGACCGCGATCCGAATACCGTTTCGATGGCTGAGATGCTGGGCTATTACTGCGACCACGTGCTTTCCCTGTTCGGCCAGGCCGCGCCGAAAACCTGGGAGGATATCCGATGAAGGCCCCCGAGCGCGATACGCTGATTTCTGCAGAGGAAAACCGGGCCATGTTTGACCGCATTGCGAAAAACTATGATGTGGCGAACCGGGCGATTTCGATGGGACTGGACCGCGCCTGGCGCCGCAAAACCATTAAACAGCTCAAGCCGTTCCGCGGCGGCCGCTACCTCGATGTCGGCACCGGTACCGGCGACCTGGTTTTTGAAATTGTGGAGCAGTCGGCCAATGTGCTGGTCGACGGCATTGATCCGTCGGTACAGATGCTTGAGATTGCCAAGGACAAGGCGCAGCGCCGCGGGCTTGGAGATGCGGTATCCTTTTTTCCGGCCGATGCGCTGGACCTGCCGATGGAGGGCGATACGTATGACGGCATTGTTTCGGGCTTTTGTTTCCGGAATATCGAACGGCGCCAGAGAGCGCTGGAGGAGATGCTGCGCGTGCTCAAACCCGGCGGGCGGCTGCTGATTCTTGAGGCAACCTATCCCGATAAGCTGTGGGTGCGCATGGGGTATAAAATGTATACGCCGCTCGTGCCGCTGATCGGAAAAATGATGGGCAGCGGACCCGACTACAAATATCTGGTGGATTCGATTGAAGATTTTCCGCGGCCCGATACGGTAACCGACATGTTCAGCGCGGCCGGTTTTTCGAAGGTGGAGTGCCGGCCGTTGACGATGGGCACAGTGTGTATTTTTTCGGGTAAGAAGCAGTGATGAAAGACGAATTTATTTTTGCCGGCGCGCCGTACAGCAATTCCGCGCCGCTGGTTGATAAACTGACCGAAGTCGATGAGCGCGTACGGGTGGTGAACGACCATCCGGCCTGCCTGGTGCGCGACCTGAATGCCGGCAAATGTGATGTGGCCCTGATTCCGGTGGCTCATTTTTTCGCCCATCCGGAGCTCCGAATGATTGAAGGCCTCGGGGTTGCGGCGGACGGGCCGGTCCAGAGTGTGCTGCTCAAATGCAATAAAAAGCTCGGGCGGCTTAAAACCGTTGCGCGCGATCCCGCCTCGGCCACCTCCAATGCGCTGGCGGAGCTGCTGCTGACCCGCTATTTCAAGCAGAAGATCGAGATGTATGATTTCCAGGCGATTGAATCGCCGGATGCTTCCGTGGTCATCGGCGACCGTGCGCTTTGTGCCGAACCGGCGCCGGCCGGGGATATCGACCTGGCTGAAGCCTGGCTGAAATGGACAAAGCTTCCGTTCGTCTTTGCCGTCTGGGCCGTGCGCAAGGATTTTGAATTTTACAACGAGGTTTCAGCCATTGCGCATCAGGCCTTTGCTGCGGGATTCATGGCCATGGAATCCATTGCCGAGCGCTATGCAAACCAGCTCGGCGGCGCGCAGGAATTCTGGCTCGATTACCTCGATAACTCCATTCACTACAAGCTGGATGACCGCGATATGGAAGGTATGAACCGGTTCCGCGCCCTGCTCAGCGAGAAGAAGCGGTAAGGCCGCTACTCCTCTTTGAAGTGGAAATAGCTGAAGCCTTCCAGCTCCAGGGCAATGGCGTTGATGCCGGTGGAAAGGGTGCTCAGGCGTTCGGCAAACCCGTTGTACTGCTCCTTGAGATAGCCGCTCATGTCCCGCTGTTTGGAGAGGATCATGCGGATGGTGCGGGCGCGTTTCCGGCAGACTTCGGAGAGTTCATTGGCGCTGTCGATGAGATCCACGCGGATCTTGCGGTTGATGC
>JBFHGU010000007.1:0-77175 GCA_041582935.1 Pontiella sp. | reverse complement strand
GCGACCATGGCGGTGCCGGTGCTGAGGTCGATGCGGAGCAGGCCCATCAGGCCTGCTCCCCAAATGACCGGCAGTATGTTGGGGATGAAGGCCGGAATGAGTACGTGCGGCGAGCGGAAGAGCAGGCAGGTCGATCCCATGACCACGGCCAGCGAGATTGCAAAGCTTTTCAGCAGCGTGGCGACCAGCTGGTTGGAATCGCGGACCACTTGGTAGTAGTCCCCGGTAGGCTGGACGATCCAGCCCGCTCCCAGCGTGGTTTCGGACAGGGTTAGGATCTGCTCCGCGATGGCCGATGCGCGGGCCGATCCGATGTCGCCGAGGTGCACCTCGGCCTGGACGGTTTTTCCGTCGTCCGTAATGAAGCGCTGCCGGAGCTCCGGCGGCACGGCGGCGGCATCCGGCGGGAAATCGGCAATCGAGTCGATGCGGACCACATTCGGGATCTGCCCGATCCGGGCGGTGAATGCTTTGAGCGGTTCCAGGTCGGACTGCGGGCTGAACGGGCTTCCGTCTGCGTGCTGCATCAGGAGGTTGAGCGAGCGTACGCTGCCCAGGGTGCGGTTGACGTCGGCATGCGCGATGTATACGGGATCGGATGGTTTGAAAAAGCGGATGAGGTCGGTGTTGTTTTCAATGGTTGTGCCGGCCCAGGTGCTGAGCGCCGTAATCAGGGCTGCGAGCAGCAGGATGGTTCGGGGGTACCGAGCCGGCCAGGCGGCCAGGAGCAGCAGGAAGCGGTGCATTCGGGTTTGGTGATCCGCCGTGGTGCGTGCCGGCGTCCAGCTCAGTGCGGTCGGCAGTATGGTAAAGCCGAAGCAGACCGAGAGCAGGACTCCGACCGCGGCAAACAGGCCGAAGAGCTGTACTGCCGGAACGGGGCTGAAGCAGAGGGAGAGCAGGCCGACGGCGGTCATGGCGGCGGTGAAGACACAGGGCTTCCATACATTTTTCACAGCACACCGCACGGCGGCGTCGCCGCGGAGTCCTGTGTTGACGGCATGGTTCCAGGCATCCAGCAGGTGGACGGCCACGGAAACCGAGAGCACAATCACCACCGGCGGCAGCAGGGAGGTGATGCTGTTGAGCTCCAGCCCGCAGGCGGCATACAGGCCGAGGGTGGTGACCAGGCTCATTCCGACCACCAGCATCGGCAGCACGATGCCGGCCGGCCGGCGGAAGAGCAGGGCCAGCATGAGCATCATGACGATGACCGACAGGGGAATGATGGTGGACTGATCCTTTGCAATATAGCGGGCCACCCGTTCTTTCAGCAGGGGAAGTCCGACGATCCGGACCGTTCCATCAATCCGGCTGGATGCCTCGGTGCGCAGCGTGGTCAGCAGGGCCAGCCGGTCCGCTCTACCCTGGTCGGAGCGGAGTGTGATCAGCAGGCCGGCGGTCCGGCCGTCCGCGGAGAGGAATCCTGAAGCCGGATCGGCCGCGGGCGGGAAATAGACCGATCGAACCCCGTCCAGGCTGCTGAGCCATTCGATGGCCTGCGGCAGTTCTTCGAGCACATTCTCCCGCGTGACGGAAAGCATCAGTTCATATTCCGAATCGAAGGCCCGGCGGAAGGTCACAAAGGCCGGGTCCTGCCGGGCGGCGGACTGCATTGATTCATTGTCCTGCTCGATGGTCAGGCCCGAAGCAAACCAGGCCGACACCCCCGCAGTGAATGCGGTGAGCAGTACGGTTAAGATTTTAAGGATCCTATGCAAGGGCGTCGGCCGGGCGCCGTGCATTGCTGACGGCGGCGGGTTGAAGTTCAAACAGTCCGGTTTCGATGGTCAGGCCGGGGCCGAAGGCCATGGCGCAGACCGGCTCGGGCTCGTTGAGGCCGGCCCGCTGCAGCAGGCGCCGGAGCACAAACAGCACTGTGACGCTGCTCATATTACCGCAGTCCTGCAGCACCTGCCGGGAATCGGCGAGCATTTCCGCCGGCAGCCCAAGCCCCTCTTCGATCTTATCCACAATGGAACGGCCGCCGGGATGCACGGCCCAGGTTCCGATCTGCTCCTTGGTCCAGGGTGATTTTTCCAGAACCGATTCCGCGATCGCCTGGATATTCTGGGCGATGATGTTCGGCACATAGGTGGAGAGGCGGATGTCGAACCCGCGGTCGCCGATTTCCCACGCCATATCGACGGCGCCTTCGGGCGCGAGGGCCGAGGCGAAGGAGTCGATCGCCAGTGCGGGCCGGTCCGGCGCCGGGGTGCGGGCGCTGATCAGCATGCCGGCGGCGCCGTCGGCAAACAGCGAGTTGGCCAGCAGGCTGTCGGCATCTTCATTCAGCTGCAGGTGAAGCGAGCAGAGTTCGATGCAGACCACGAGGACCACGGCATCGGGCCGGGCGCGGCAGAACAGATCGGCCATGCGCATGGCCGGAAAGGCGGCGTAGCAGCCCATGAAGCCGAGGTTATACCGTTCGGTCGAGGCGGGCAGGTCCAGGCCGAGCACCAGGTCGAGGTCGGGGCCGGGATTATAGAAGCCGGTGCAGGAAACGGTGATGACATGGGTGATGTCGCCGGCGGAAAATCCGCTGGAATGATCGATGGCTTTGCGTCCGGCTTCAACGACGAGCTTGCGTGCGCACTCGGCAAAGTAGCGGTTGCGGGCCTGGGTTGAGGGCTCGATGATCCGCCCGTTTTCATCTTCGCGGAAGAGTACGGGGTCCGCGCCGGGGCAGAAGTCGGGCAGCACGCTGTAGCGGGTGTCGATGCCGGAGTGGTCGTAGATGCCTTTGATCAGACGGCGGCTGCGCTTGCCGGGCATCCAGCCGATCATACGGTCGCGGGCGTAGTCCTGGCGGTATGAATATTGGGGGAGTACGGGCTCGATGTGGTGAATATAGGTTTTCATTGGCAGGTTCCTTCCATTTCGCACGTTACGGTTACGGTATCGCCCACGCGGATGACTCCCAGGACGGAGGGCGGCTCGAGGCCGAAGGCCGCCAGTGAGACGGGAAAAGCCAGGTCAAAACGGATTTGATTCCCGTCCCGTTTCCAGTTGGAAAGCACGGCATCCACCGGCAGCTCCGTATCCCGGATTCTGAGCCGCAGCCGTGCGCCGCCGCGGCCGGAGATGGGGAAGGCGGTTTCCGGCAGGGTGCCGTAAATGAGCTCGAACTCTTTCTGGCCGAGCATTTCGAGCATGTTTTTATCGCGCTTTTTGTGGGCGGTGCTCATTGCGCTGACGTTCAGGGCGGCGGCTGCGGAAAGGCGGACCTGCCCGGTTTCGGGGATTTCCTCAAAGGTGAGGAGGAAGGGGCGGGAAACGGCGGTGCCTTCGAAGCTGTGAAGGGTTGAGGTTCCTTGAAAGGCGATGAAGGCCGTGGTTTCGGCGGTGCCGGCCGGCGAGCGCGGCGGCAGCAGGAGGAAGAGGCAAAGCAGGCTCAGTATTCGGTTCATGAATCAGTTCTCCTTGTGTGTATGGGAAACATCCGTCTGCCCGCGTTTTTTTACAAATAAACAAACCTGAAGATCCTGTAAGGTTTGTAAGATTGAACCGCCTGCGGCCGCGGTGATAGATTGGCAGGCATGGAATACTCAAAGGCATGGCTATGAACCCAAACAGCTCGATCCTGCTGGTTGAAGACGATGAAAACCTCGCGGCGAGCCTGGCCAAAGGACTGAAGGAGGCGGGGTTTGCCTGCACGGCCGCCGCGTCTGTCGGCGAGGCGGAAGAGCGCCTGGGCGAGGAACGCCCCGCCTTGGTGCTGCTCGATATGGGACTGCCGGACGGCGACGGTGCCGACCTGCTGCGCACGATCCGGACGATCGATGCCGAACTGCCGGTGATTATCACCACGGCCAGGGCGGGCATTTCGGACCGGGTGGAGGGGCTGGAAAACGGCGCGGACGATTACCTGGTTAAGCCCTATGCGTTTGAAGAGCTGCTGGCCCGCATCCGGATTCAGCTGCGCCATCTCGACCGCATCGGCCTGCAGCGTGCGGTGGGGGACCTGATGATCGACCTGCCGAGCCGCAGCGCATCGCGGGCGGGACGGCCGCTGGACCTGACGCCCCGGGAGTTTGACCTGCTCGCCTACCTGGCCTCGCTGCGCGGCGAGGCGGCAACCCGCCAGATGCTCCAGGAAAATGTCTGGCATGTGCGTTCGGCGATGGCCTCGATGGCGAACGTGATTGATGTGCATATCTCCCGGCTGCGGCAGAAGCTCGAGGTGCCTGGCGAAGCGCCGCTGCTCCGTACGCTGCGCGGGATCGGCTATGTGCTGAAAGAGGACGCATGAAAAGCCGCACCATCCGCTTCCGTTTCTTCATCTGGCTGGCGCTGCATACGCTGATCATCTTCACGCTGATCGTATCGGCCCTGGCCGCATTCGACCTGGTGGAATACCTGAAGCATCCGGGGCTGCTGGAGGAGGAGCTCGAGGAACTGGCGGTGCTGGGCGGGGTGATGGCGGTCCTTTTTCCGGCCGGCCTGATCGGGGCCTGGCTGGTGGCCAAGCTGCTGCTGCGGCCCTGGAATGACCTGGTTGTTCAGGCGGAAAGAATCAGTGCCGGGTGTCTGGCGAACCGGATTGATGTGGAGAATTCCCGCGACGAGGTCGGGCGGCTGGCCGCCACGCTGAACAAAACGTTTGATAGTTACCAGGGGCTGCTGGACCGCCTGCACCGGTTCAGCTACGACGCCTCGCACCAGCTGCGCACCCCCCTGGCGGCGATTCAGGCCAGCAGCGAGGTGTGCCTCAAATACCCGCGCACGGAGGAGGAATACCGGGCGGTCATCGGCTCGATCCTCGAGGATACTGCACGGCTGGGCCGTACGGTGGACCAGCTGCTGCTGCTGGCGCGGGCGGCCGGCGGTGCGCTGCGGGAGGGCCGAACGGAAGTGGATCTGCACCAGCTGGCCGCCGAGGTGGTGCGCGAGGGGCAGGCGATCGGCGAGACGCGCGGCCTATCGGTTGAGCTGGTGGCTCCTTCGGAGCCGCTGCGGCTGACCGGGGTTCCGGACCTGCTGCGGGAAGCGCTGGCCAACCTGGTGGATAATGCCCTGAAGTTTTCGCCCGACGGCGGAAGAATCGAGGTGGGTTTATCCAGGACGGCCGCCGGGTTTGTGCGGATTACCGTATCGGATTCCGGGCCGGGGCTGCCTCCGGAGCGCAGGACTTCCGTATTCCGGCCGTTTGAGCGGAGTTCCGGCTCCGGCAAGGAGAGTGTGGGACTCGGCCTGGCCATTGCGGCGGATATCTGTGATGCCCACGCCGGCCGGTTCGGTGTGGATGATGCGCCGGGCGGGGGATGCTGTTTCTGGATCGAGCTGCCCGCCGGGCTTTCGGAACAGAAGCCGCCCTGCTGAGCCGGCTTGGGCTAAATGCCCAGTCCGTGGCCGTGGACCTCGCGCGTGCGGATCATTACGCCGCCGTCGGAGCGGGTGACGAGGCTGCCCGGCGGTGTGCTCTCCATCAGGAACACGTTGCCGGCCACGGTGGTGCCGGCCCCGATGACCGTGTCGCCGCCGAGGATGGTGCTGTTGGCATAGACGATCACATTGTCTTCCACGGTCGGGTGGCGCTGGATGTGTTTGATCGGCCGGCCGTGTTCGTCGAGCGGAAAGCTTTTCGCACCGAGGGTAACGCCCTGGTACAGCTTGACGTTGTTGCCGATGTGGCAGGTTTCGCCGATGACCACGCCGGTGCCGTGGTCGATAAAGAACCCTTCGCCGATGGAGGCGCCGGGGTGAATGTCGATGCCGGTGAGCGAATGGGTGTATTCGCTCATGATCCGCGGAATGAGCGGAACTTCCAGCTCGTAGAGTTCGTGCGCAATACGGTGCGAGGCAATGGCCACCAATCCGGGATAGGCGAGTTTGACTTCGGCGTAGCTCAGTGCAGCCGGATCGCCGTTGTAGGCCGCTTTCACGTCTTCGATCAGCATGGAGCGGATATAGGGAATGCGGGCCAGGAAATCATTCACAATGCCGTTGGAGGCCACGTAAAGATTCTCTTCGGGCTCTTTGTGGTCGTGCAGGTAGGCCGCGCCCATCCAGCGGAAAGGCAGGGCTTTCTCGACTTCGCCCTGAAGGATCTCCGCGGTGTTCTTGAGCTGCCGAATGAAAAAACTTTTGAAATCGGCCGGTTCGGGGATGTGGCGGCCGGGAAAAAGTACATCGGAGAGCAGGCGCAGCGCCTCGATAATCTGGTCGATTTCCGGGTGGGCCCAGAGCGGTCGGTCGGGGAGGTCGGCCTCGTCGTGGGCGTACAGCGGCACCAGCTGCTGTGCAGTTTCTTCAATTTGCTGAAAGGTGTTCATGCGCGGTCCTTGTTGAATACCGATAGGCTAGCGGGCGCCTGCTAAACGGCAAGACCAAAGTCGGCCTATCATCAAAAGTTCCGCCGAACTTTTTCTGGCACTGATCTGATGAAATGAGTATCGTGTTTTTAAATAATTATTAAACATATGGGGGAGCTTATGTTGGTGTGGAAGTGTTTGTTGGTATCGGTCGGGCTCGGGCTGATGAGCGCAGCGGCAGAGATGCGGATCTGGACTTCGGTGAAGGGGGATACGGTTGAGGCGGAATTCAAAGGAATTACTTCCGGCCGGGTGATCCTGAAAAAATCGGACGGCAAACAGCTTAAGGTTCCAATGAAGGGGCTGTGTTCTGCTGACCTGAAGTATCTCGAAACCAAAATTCCGCCGGACATCGATATCGATGTTAAGGTGGATAAGGATAAGAACAAACTCTCAGAGGAATCGTTTTATAGTTACTCTTATGAAAAAAATGAGTACGCCATCACCTGCGAGGTCACGGTGGCTAAAAAGGGCCGGGATAAAAACTCGATGCCGCTGAAGGCGGGCGTCCTGGTATTCAGCGAGGGGACCAAAAACAAGGAGCTGAAGGTTATTGCTAAAAACGACAAAGAGTTTGATTTCAAGTATTCCGACTCGGTGACGTTTAACAGTGATCTGGTAAAAATCCAGGAATACGAATATTCCGGCTACTATAGCGGCGGTGAAGGCGGCGAAGAGTACGCCGGGTATGTGGTCTACGTTGAAAACAAAGACGGCGAAATGCTGGAGGTCCGCGGCAGCAGTGGGAAATTTGAGAAGAATATCGCTCGGATTAAAGATTTTAATAAGGGTACCCGTTTTAATGATAATTTCGTGGTTATAAAATGATGTCCCCGACAGCTGGTCCGGCATGATCGCCGGACTTTTATGCTTTTCAAGAAGCCGGATTGTGAACCATGATCCGGCTTCATTTTTTTGAGGATTTTCACATGAAATATATCAGTACACGCGGGCAGCTGGCGCCCATCGAGTTTCAGGATGCGGTAATGACCGGGCTGGCGCCCGACGGCGGGCTGCTGCTGCCGGAGGCCCTGCCGAACGTTGAAGACAAACTGGAGGCGTGGTCGAAACTCTCCTACACCGAGCTGGCGTTCGAGGTGATCCGCCTGTTCGCCGACGATATTCCGGAAGCGGACCTGAAAAAGCTGATCGACGATTCCTACGCCGCTTTTGAGCACCCGGAAGTCTGCCCTTCAGTTGAAGTCGGCGATTTCCAGATCCTCGAACTGTTCCACGGACCGACGCTGGCATTTAAAGATGTGGCGCTGCAGTTCCTCGGCAACCTCTTTGCTTATATTCTCGGGAAGCGCGGCGGCAAACTGAATATTCTCGGCGCCACCTCGGGCGATACCGGCAGCGCGGCAATCCACGGCGTGCGCGGCAAGCCGAACATCAATATCTTCATCATGCATCCGGAGGGGCGCACCAGCCCGCTGCAGGAAAAGCAGATGACCAGCGTGCTGGATTCCAACGTGTTTAACCTGGCCGTCGACGGCTCGTTCGATGACTGCCAGAACATCATGAAAACCACGTTCGGCGATGTGCCGTTCAAAACTGAACACTCGCTCGGCTCGGTCAACTCGGTCAACTGGGCGCGCGTGCTGGCGCAGACCGTCTACTATTTTTATGCCGCTTTCCGGACCATGGAGAAAACCGGCGCGGCAGCGGTTCAGTTTTCGGTGCCGACCGGCAACTTCGGCGACATCCTCGCCGGTTACCTGGCGCAGCAGATGGGCCTGCCGGTCCATAAGCTGATCCTGGCGACGAACGAGAACGACATCCTGACCCGTTTCTTTACGACCGGGGAATACAGTAAAGCGCAGGCGGTTCCGACCATCAGCCCGTCCATGGACATCCAGGTGGCCTCCAACTTTGAGCGCTACCTCTATTTCAAGGTCGGTAAAGACGCCGCGAAACTCGTCGGCCTGATGAACGATTTTTCAAGCAAGGGCGCGCTGCGCATTGAGCTGAATGAAAACGGCGCGGTCGATGACCTCTTCGCGGCGGGCCGCGGCGACACGGCTTCCACGCTCGCAACCATTAAGCGCTACAAAGAGGCTTACGGCTACGTGCTCGATCCGCATACTGCGGTCGGTGTATTTGTCGCCGAGCAGTTTAAAGCGGACGTCCCGACCATCTGCCTGGCCACCGCGCACCCCGCCAAATTTACCCAGGCGATTATCGATGCGACCGGCGAGGCGGTTCACCACCCGACGCTCGACGCGCTTGAAAACGCAGCAACCCGCTGTGAAACCATTGCCAACGACGTCGATCTGGTAAAACAGTATCTGGTCGAACACATTTAACGTGTGCTACACCTCTTAGATGAAGCTGCCGATTTCACTCTTCCTCGCCGTTAAGTATCTCAAGCCGAAGCGGTCGATGGTGTCGTTCATCACGATCCTGACCATGTGCGGCATCATGCTCGGCGTCGCCATCCTGATTGTGGTGCTTTCCGTGATGACCGGTTTTGATGATGTGCACAAAGAGCACATGATCAAGCTGGATTCGCACATTCAGATTTCCGCGCGCGGCCAGTCGGCCTTTGTGCCCGACCGCGTGCTGGAGGTGCTTAAAGAGGTGCCGGAGGTGAAGGCCGCGGCGCCGGCGGTGGAGGGCTTTGTGATGATGACCCGCTACGGCCAGGCCATTACGGCCGTGCTGCGCGGGATTGATCCGGAACTCGAGCGCGGAATTTCCGATATCGAATCCTACCTGATCGAAGGCGGCCTGCCGGTCGAGGACGAGTCGGTGGTGGTGGGCGACCGGCTGGCGATGCAGCTCGGCACCGCCGTCGGCGATACCCTGACGGTTTATTCGCCGCAGTGTTTTGTCAGCGAAGACGAGCTGCGTATGCCGGCCGAGCTGACGGTGGCGGGAATTTTTTCGGTCGATATGTACGACATCGATTCGCAGTACATGATTTCTTCGCTGCCCACCGCGCGCGATGTCTTTGCGCTGGAGGACGGGGTGGAAACCCTGCGCCTGGTCACAGACGATCCGTTAACGGTTGCCGAGACCGGCGCCAAAATCCGCGATAAGCTGAGCGAGGCCGCGGCGGGGGACGGGAGCCTGAGCTGGTTCCGTTACCTGATCACGCGCTCGTGGATGGATATTCACCAGAGCATGCTGAGCACGCTGGCGGTGGAGAAAAATATGATGTTCCTGCTGCTGTGCGCCATCTCGGTGGTGGCGGCCTTCTGCGTGTCGATTAACCTGATCAATATGGGGATTCAGAAAACGCACGAGATCGGGCTGCTCAAGGCGCTCGGTTTTTCGTCCGGCAGTATTGTGGGCATCTTTCTTTTTCTCGGCACGGTGCAGGGCGTGTTCGGCTGCCTGCTCGGCTCGGCGCTGGGCATCTGGTTTTCGGCCAACCTGGATGCAGTCCTGCTGTTCCTGCGGCGGTTCAACCCGAACCTGATGGCGGCCGAGTTTTATCAGTTTGCCAACATGCCTTCGCGGACCACGCCCCACGATGTTATCTCCGTCTGCATTATCGTGATGGTGTTCAGCGTACTGGCCGGCGTGCTGCCGGCCATCCGCGCCGCGGCCATGCAGCCGGTTGACGCGTTGAGGTATGAATGAGGCGGCTGCTGGCCAGCCTGGTTCTGTTTTTATCGATCAGCACCTTTGCCGCGATCGACGGCGACCCGCTCTATGCCGATATCGCGCAGGGCGATGAAACGTTCTATGCGTGGCGGCCGTTTTATTCCTCCTCCACGGAGCCGGAGCGCTGGCGCAAGGACTATCTCTGGCCGCTCTACACGCGCAAGGGATTCAAAGACGAGCAATACAGCCGCTTCCTCTTCTTCGGTTATCACAGCGATTTTAATGAAGAGGACGACCGTCACCGCAACTGGATCATTCCGTTCTGGTTCAGCGGGACGAGCGCCGAGGGCGAGGACTACTGGGCGCTCTTTCCGCTCTACGGAAACATCTATGAGTTCCTCAGCCGCGACAAAATCCACTTCACGCTTTTCCCGCTCTGGTATACCAGCGAAATCAACGAGGTCCGCCAGTGGACCGTGCTCTGGCCGCTGATTTCCAAGGCTGAGGGCGATAAGGTCGACCGCTTCCGCGTGCTGCCGTTTTATGCACACAACGAGCTGCAGGGCGAGTTCCGCAAAACCTACATCCTGTATCCGTTTTACAGTTCGGTGGAGTACACCAACGACCGCAACCCCGGCAGCGGCTTCATCCTCTTTCCGTTCTACGGGCGGATCGATACCGAACGGTCGGACAACTATTGGGTCCTGCCGCCGTTCTTCCGCTACATGGGCAGCAAAAACCAGTGGATCATCCACGCGCCGTGGCCGTTTGTGCAGCTGGCCGACGGGGAGATGGAAAAGCGGATCTTCTGGCCGTTCTACGGAAAAAAATCGCTCGGCACCCTGACCCGGCAGTACTGGCTTTGGCCGCTCATCTGGGCCAGCTCGACCGACTATGCCTCCCACGAGCAGCACCGCCGCCGGTTCCTGCCGTTTGTGTATCACCAGAGCGATGTCATGGTCAAAGATACCGCCGGCCATGCCGCCGGCGATGCGATTTCCGTCTATTGGAAAATCTGGCCGCTGATGAGCTACGACCGCATCGGCGATCAGTCGCGCTTCCGTACCCTGGAGCTTTGGCCGCTGCGCAGCACGCCGGGGATCGAGCGCAACTGGGCGCCGTGGTGGACGCTCTACCGGCGCGTCGACGACCACGGCGAAATCGGGCACCACCTCCTGTGGGGCCTCTATCGGCAGGTCCGCCGCGAGACCGGTTTTGAATGGAGCTTGCTCAAGGGATTGGCCGGATATAAAAAGGAGCACAATGATCGCCGTTACCGCTTTTTGTTTATGTGGTTCGGCGCAGATGAGGAGCAGGAACCATAGCCGCGATTAATCCAGACGATATGCACTACCCGGTGCGCTCAGCCCAGCGGCTCGGTGCGCAGGTGCTGCAGCTTTTTCACGATACCGGACACGCCATGTTCATGCTGTTCGAGGCGGTCTGGTTTATCCAGTTTGCCTTCGGTAAACGCAGCCGGGGCGAAACCGTTACGCAGCTCTTTGTCACCGGCATCAAGAGCCTCGCCGTCATCTCGGTCGTCGCCCTTTTTACCGGTATGATCCTCGCCCTGCAGACCGGACTCGAGCTGCGCCGCTACGGGCAGGAGGTATACATCGGCTCTGCGGTGGCCGTTTCCATGGTCCGTGAAATGGGCCCGTTCATGACCGGCCTGATCATTGCCGCCAGCGTCGGCTCCGCCATTGCCGCCCAGCTCGGCACCATGACCGTTTCCGAGGAAATCGCCGCGCTCGAAGTGATGAGCATCAATCCCAACCGCTTTTTGGTGATGCCGCGCCTAGTGGCGCTCAGTGTCATGATGCCGGTCCTGACGGTCTACACCAACATTCTCGGCATCACCGGCGGCGCAGTCGTCGGCGCCACGCAGCTCGGGGTGTCCGTGGTTTCCTATATGGACAACGCCACGCAGTTTGCCACCAACAAGGACCTGTATGTCGGGCTCTTTAAAGCCTTCATTTTCGGCATCGTCATCACCACCGTCTCCTGCCACCAGGGCTTTATGACCACCGAGGGCGCGGTCGGGGTCGGCAAAGCCACCCGGCGCTCCGTGATCATCTCCTTCCTGGTGATCCTGGTGATCGGCTACATGATTACGAGGATGTTCTACGTATGATCCGCTTCGACCACGTCACCAAACAGCTCGGCCGCAAGGTGGTCCTCGACGACGTCAGCTTTGAGGTCGGTCCCGGCGAAACCTTTGTGATTGTCGGCCTGTCCGGCGCCGGCAAAAGCGTCACGCTCAAGCATATGATCCGCCTCATGCAGCCGGATGCCGGCACGGTTTTCATCGACGGCGATCCGATCAACGAACTGCCGCGCCGCGAACTGCAGGCCGTCCGCTCCAAGTTCGGCGTGCTCTTCCAGAGCGCCGCGCTGCTGCAGTGGATGAACGTGCGCGAAAACGTGGCCCTGCCGCTGCGCGAACATACCGACCTCGACGACGAGGAGATCCTGCGCCGCGTCGATGAAAAGCTCGAACTGCTCAGCCTCGGCGATGCCGGCGATAAATTCCCGGCCGATATCTCCGGCGGCATGCAGAAGCGCGCCGGCCTCGCCCGCGCCATTATCATGAATCCGAAAATCGTCCTGTACGATGAGCCGACCTCCGGCCTCGACCCCGTCACCTCGCGGCGAATTGACGATTTAATCGTGGATATGCGCGCTAAGCTCGGTATAACGAGTGTCGTCGTGACGCATGACCTTCACAGCGCACTGGCCATCGGTACGCGCATCATGATGCTGCATCACGGCAAGATTGTCGAAAACGCCGCGCCCGCTGACTTTATCCGGTCCAAGGACGAGACCGTGCAGCGCTTTCTGGAATCGCAGTACATTACGAAAAAAGGAAAATGGGAAACGTTCAGTCATGACTAAGATCAACCGTGAAGTCAGCATTGAGATTCTGGTGGGCCTCTTCATGTTCGTGGTGCTTATTGCGCTGAGCGTGTTCACCATTGTGCTGAGCCGCGAAAAGCTGTGGCAGGACAGCTACTCCTATGAATTTGTCTTCACCGAAATCGGCGGCCTGCGCGAGGGCGACGCCGTCTACCTGCGCGGCATGAGCGTGGGGCGCGTCAAACAGACCCAGCTCGAAAAAAGCCGCGTGCATGTCTTTGTGACACTCGATGTGCCGATCACCCTGCGCCACGGCTACCGCATTGATGTGGTCGATGCCTCCATGCTCGGCGGCAAGGTCCTGAAAGTCTACGAGGGGCCGGAAAACGCGCCGGTGCTGGGCGAGCACGTGACCGTGCTGGGCACCAAACCCGTTGAAATGATTGCCGAGCTCGGCGCCGCGGTGGAGGGGCTGCAGCGGCTGATCCAGTCGGTCGAGCGCGGCGAAGGCACCCTCGGCAAGCTCGTCAAAGACGACTCCATGTATGAGGATATTTCCGACCTGACCGCCGGCCTCAAAACCATTGTGGCCAAAGTCGCCGCCGGCGAGGGAACCGTCGGCAAGCTCCTGACCGACGACGCGGTCTATGAAGACGCTTCGGCGCTCATGGCCAACCTTCGCGATGTTTCGGACCGCGTGGCCTCCGGCGAAGGCATGCTCGGCAAGCTGGTCTCGGAAGACGAACAGCTCTACGAAAACCTCGATGCCGCCATGCTGGCCGTTCGCGAAATCAGCGAAACCATCAATGCCGGCGAAGGCACCCTCGGCCGCCTGGTGCGCGATGCCCGGCTTTATGACGAAGCCGCGCTGCTGGTGGAAGATGTCCGCGCGGCGGTTGACGACCTGCGCGAGGCTTCGCCGGTCACCTCGTTCGGCAGCGTTCTGTTCGGCGCGTTCTAGGATGTGAGCGATGACTGTTCATGCGGGCAGGCGGCGTTGGAAAATCATTCGTTTCCTTGCGGCGGCCGGCCTCACGGCGCTGCTCCTCGTTTATATTATTTTCCGCCCGCCGCATTCGGCCGCCATCGGCTCGATTAAACCCTACATGAACTTCCGCACGGTGCGCATTGAAGGCGAGCTCGTGCAGCCGGGCCGCCGGCTCAGCAGCGGCGCGGTTTTTTACCGCATCGACGACGGCACCGGCCGGCTCGCGGTTTTTGCTCCGCTGCCGAAAGACGGCCGGCTCTACCGCGCAGGCAGCCGTATTCGGGCGCTGGGGAGCCTGCGGGCCGGAATCGGCAGCGATAAAAGCCTGCAGGCGGTCGCGGTGGAACTCCTGGCGGAACCCGCGCTGGACCATCCCGGCGGCCGGCTGGCTTCCGTCGGCCCGCAGCACGAAGGGGAGCTTGTGACCGTGCGCGGCACCGTGCAGCGCCTCTGGAGCCCGAAAGCGGGGTCGCGCGCGCCGTATAAAATCGTGCTGCAGGATTCGAGCGGCCGGCTGGATGTGATCCACTGGCAGGACCCGCCGCCCACGCTGCAGGTCGGCGATGCGGTGGAGGCCGCGGGCCGCGTGCAGGTCTACCGCGGGCGGGTTGAACTGCGGCTCTCCGGTGCGGTTCAGGTGCTCGACGGCCCGCCGTAAGTGCGGCGCACCCATGCCAGCAGTTCGGCCTGGTCGGCAAAGCGCCCGTCCATCTGGCCGTCGTAGGCCTCTTTCAGGATCCGGCCGATGAGCCGGCCTTCGCCGATGCCCAGCGCCATCAGGTCGTGTCCGTTGATCCAGGGATCCGGCAGGACCGGTTCGTCGGCCATCTTTTCCTGGGCCGCGCGGACAAAATCATAGTTATCGAGCATGCTGTGGGAGCCGAGGCAGTCGAGGCGGTGGAGCGCCATTTCCAGCTCAAAGGTGCCGGCGCCGATCAGCTTGCGCAGGGTGGAGGTTTTCATCCGCTGCACATCCATAAAGCGCATGTGTCCGGCAATCGCCTGGATAATCCTTTTTTTCTCCGTATTCGGAAATTTGAGGCGGACCAGGATCTTTTCCGCCATTTCTGCGCTGACCGATGCATGGCCGTCGAACCGAATGCGTTCTGCGCCGTCGGTGCCCGGTCCGAGGCGGGCGGTTGCGGGCTTGCCGACGTCGTGCAGCAGGATGGTATACGCCAGCTCGCGCGGGGTGTATGCCCCCGTTTCTGTTGGGGCGCGGTTCATTTCGTCGAGCATGAGGCAGGTGTGTTCAAAAACATCGCCCTCGGGATGGAACTGCGGCGGCTGCGCCTGCCCGACCATCGGCAGGAGCTCGGGCAGGATATGCTCGAGCAGCCCGAGCCGGTGCAGGTGTTTGAGCGCTTCGCCGGGCCTGGCGCTTTCGGTCAGGGTGCGGGTCAGCTCCTGCTCAATGCGTTCGGCGCTGATGCTGCGGATCCGCGGCGCCATTTTCCGGACGGCGGCCGCGGTGTCCGGGTCCAGCCTGAACTCCAGGGTGTGGGCAAACCGCACCGCCCGCAGCATGCGCAGGTGGTCCTCGCGGAAACGCTCTTCCGGATTTCCGATGGCGGCGATGATTCGCTTTTTCAGGTCGCGCCGGCCGTGCACATAGTCGTGCAGGCGCTGCTTGACCGGATCGTAGAACATCCCGTTAATCGTAAAATCGCGCCGCCGCGCATCCTCTTCGGCCGCTGAAAAGACGACGGTTTCCGGGTGCCGGCCGTCGAGCGTGCCGGTCTCTTCGCGGAAGGTGGCCACTTCAACGGTCTGGCCGTCCTGGATCACGGCAATCACGCCGAAGGCTTTGCCGATCGGCACGGTTTTCGGAAAGAGCGCTTCGACCTCGTCGGGAAGGGCTTCGGTGGCCACATCATAGTCCTTCGGCACCCGGCCGAGCAGCTCGTCGCGAACGCAGCCGCCGGCAAAGAATGCAAGGCGGCCGTGCTGCTGGAGGGTTTGGACAATGCCGGTTGCGGCCTGCTTGGGTGTGACTATTTTTCCCATAAAATCTTTCACCGATGAACGAATGAACTATAGTTATACCCAAGTGTCGAAGGGAACAATAAATCATAGGAATCCTTCATGAAAATCAGCTGTTTTGCCCTGTTTTCCCTCTTTGGTCTGCTCGCCTCGGTATTCGGCCAGTTCGGCGATCCCTTTCAGGTCACGGTCATACCGGACGGCGATACCATCCAGGTGGAGGTCGTGGTTCCGGACGCGCACTATCTTTATGCCGACAGCTTTTCGGTGACCGATGCCCTGGGCAATGAACAGCCGGCCCGCACGCTGCCGGACGCGGAGGAGATTACCGATCCGAATTCCGGCAAACCCAAACCGGTCTATGCCGCCTCCTTTTCCGCGGCCTATGCCTGGGCGCCGCAGCCCGGCGGCGAAGCGGCCGTGCATGTCAAATACTGGGGCTGCAACGACGAGGTCTGCTTTATTCCCCAGACCAAAGTCGTCGAGCTCATGGCGGCGGCACCGGCCTCGGCCGATCCGCTCAGCCCCGCGGCCGAACCGGCCGGCGGCTGGAAAGCCGAACTCGCTAACTTCGAGGTGCAGAAAATGCATTCCGGCGGTTTGAATGCCCAGGAATTCCTGGATTTCCTCAGCTATGACGAGGCGGCCGCTGCCGAGGCCGTTTCCGGGGTGAGAGGCTTTCAGCTCTTCCTGGCCGATCCGGTGGCTTTCGTCCGCGAATCCGGCATTCTGGTGGCGGTCCTCTTCATCCTCATCGGCGGTCTGGCCCTGAACCTGACGCCGTGCGTGCTGCCGATGATCCCCATCAACCTGGCCATTATCGGCGCCGGTGCACAGGCCGGCTCAAAAGGCCGCGGTTTTGCACTCGGCGCGGTCTACGGCCTGGGCATTGCGCTGGTCTACGGCCTGCTGGGCGTGATTGTGGTGCTGACCGGATCGCAGTTCGGCACCATCCAGGCCAACCCCTGGTTCAACCTCGTGATTGCGCTGATCTTTGTGGTGCTGGCGCTGGCCATGTTTGATGTGTTCCACATCGACTTCTCGCGGTTCCAGTCCCGCTTCGGCGGCGGGGAGCAGCGGACGGGCAGTTTCCTGGCGGCGGTTTCCATGGGGTCCGTGGCGGCGCTGCTGGCCGGGGCCTGCGTGGCGCCGGTGGTTATTGCCGTGCTGCTGCTGGCCACCAATATCTACGAGGCCAATCCGGCCGGCGGCCTGGCGCTGCCGTTTGTGCTCGGCATCGGTATGGCCCTGCCGTGGCCCTTTGCCGGCAGCGGCCTCTCCTTCCTGCCGAAACCCGGAAAATGGATGGAATATGTCAAATACGGCTTCGGCATCGGCATCATCTTTTTCGCGCTGTACTACGCCCACCTCAGCTACCGCGCCTTCAATCCGCAGGAGATCACCGACGGCATCGACGGACGCACCAACGAAGGCTTTGCGGCCATGCTGGCCGAGGCCCGCGCCGACGGTACGCCTGTGGTCCTGGACTTCACCGCCAGCTGGTGCAAAAACTGCGCGGTCATGGAAAAAACCACCTTCAAGGATGAGATGGTGAAAAAGGCGCTCTTGAACTACCGCTTCGTGAAATATGTGGCCGAGGATCCGGATAATCCCAACACAAAAGCCGTGATGCGGCACTTCGGCGCCCAGGGGCTCCCGACGCTCGTCATCCTGCAACCGAAATAAAACCCCGCGCCGGCTCCCCGGCGGCCCGGGGAAAGCCGGTCAGATATCGGTTAAGAGCTCTGCCCTGAAGCTGCCCACCGCCACCCTGCTTTTCATCAGCACCGGAATATGGCGGTGGTCCGCCGTACACCAGATCTCCGTTTCGGCCTTCTTGTCTTTTTCAAAAACACCGCCCACATCCGCCAGGTCCGGCTTTAGGCGGAAGCAGTCAAACTTCCGGCCGTTCACTTTAATCGTCTCACGCTCCCGAACCTTAATGCGCGCCGTTTTGCAGCGCTTGCCGTCGGTCATCGGCCCTTTAATCACCGCGCCGACCTCCAGGTGCTGGTTGCGAACAAAGTAAAAGGCCGACAGGGGATCGAGCGTGTTTTCCTCGATATCGATGGTTTTGGCGGTGCCTTTGCGCGCTTCAAAATAGCGCGCCTTCAGGTTGACCCAGTCAAAGTCCACCGTCACATCGCGCTTCGTTTTTCCCTCGCGCTGGATCTTTGCGTAACCCATCGAGCGGGTCACCGCATAATCCGTCAGCGCCGTCAGGTTATCCCGCACCTTAAAAAGCGGATCCACCGCTTTGCGCGTCCGCGCCGTCATCTGGAAGCTGCGCAGTTTCACACCGTCGACTTCCTCGTCCGGCAGCACCTCCAGCGTCGCATAGCCCGCCGTAATGAACTGCCAGCCGAGGCTGTACATCAGCTTTTCACCGACCTCAAAGGCCGGGCGTTTTTCCGCCGGTGCTTTTCCGCCCCGGCTCAGAAACGGAAGCGCCAGCAGCCCGGCGAGGAAAGGCCGGCGCTTCAGTTTGCTTAAACTCTTCGGTTTCATCGCTGAAAGACTAAACCCGGCGCCCGCCGATTTCAAACCCCGGGAAAACCCCGGATGCCGGGTTTGAGCTATTTCTTTATCTCCGAGATGATTTTTTTCATCTGTTTTCTTGGGATATATAATTTCGGTTCACCGGTATCATATGTCGCGCCATTTTCAATGATCCATTCTCTGACTTTGTCGAGATTATCTCCGAGATCACGGAAGGACATATCCTGCTTTAACTCAAACGTGGGGATACCGGATGCTTCGAGATCATTTATAGCTCCGTTCATTTTTGATACATCACTTTTTTTCCTCTCTTTATCCACATAAGATAACCAGAAGATTGCGCTGGCCGCTCTTTCGATCGGGTGTTTTTGGGTAAAAGGGCTGTATTTAATTTTTCCGCTGGAAGTAATGTGCATCCAGCCGCGGCAGCCGAAACCTTCTTTCTTCCCTACCATGGTAACGAAAATGGTATTCTCCTCTATATCATCAATTTCCACCTGTTGGATTTCATCCAGAGAATAGCGGTAGCGGCCTGGATTCAGGTACAGGCTATCAAGCGCGGTTTTATCTTGTTCTTCAATGGCATTCTCGAATTTCTCACCAATTTCCTTTAGCGCTTTTTTGGATAGCGCTTTTTCAGTTGCCACCGCGTCGTCTTCCTTTTGCGGATCAATTGTTTGCTGAAGACTTAAAATGTATTCCTTGTCTTTGCTGCTGAATTTAGAGAGGGGGAGTTCGGCTGTTTTGTGATCCCTTCGTTCAAGCACGACAAGATCGGTTTTTTCATCATATTTAATGAGTTTAGCCTGTATAGACCTTCCGGATGAATCCGTGAATGTTCTGTACTGGGAAAAGGCCAAAGAACTGAGAGGGATTGTTAGGCATAAGATGAATGATAATTTCTTTTTCATGATAAGTTTCTTCTGTTCAGGTTTACATTCAAACGTTTAGTCCGCAATGGCTCGGCCGTACGATTCAAAGTCTGTGATTTGCAGCTTGTTTCCAACAGCAAACAGCACACATTAAACGCAATTTACATAATAAATTGAATAGATGAAGAATTAATTTTATTGATTCGGTTTGTGCCGGAAGGGAAGCGCCGGAGTTATAGGGCAATGCTTCGGCGGTTCTGGGACGTTCGGACGGCTGCGGGCTATATGAAGTTCAGGGACCTGGGGCTTTTCGGGCGGTTCGGCCTGGCATCGATACCCATGTGGTTTTGGAGCAGGGCGGCGTATACGGCGCGGTAGTCGGTGGTGTGGGCTGGGGCGCCGCGGTTGAGCTGGCCGGGAGCTAATGACGGCCGCCGGCCGTAGAGGCCGCCTTTCACGTTGCCGCCGATTATAAAGACGGGGGCTGCATCGCCGTGGTCGGTGCCGCCGGATGTGTTTTCATGGAGGGTGCGGCCGAATTCGGAATAGACCATAACGGCGACGCTGCGGTTTTGGCCGGTGCTTTCGAGCTCCTGGTAAAAGGCGAGCAGGGCATCGCCGAGTTCCTGCAGCCGGGCGGCGTGGGTTTCGGCCTGGTTGATGTGGGTGTCGAAGCCGCTGTGGACGCGGTGGTAAATGCGTGCCGGCCGGCCGCTGCGGATGAGCTGGGCGATGGTTTGGAGTTCCTGCGCCAGCGGGGTGTCGGGAAAGCTGCGGACGGGTTTAATCTGTTTCCGAACGGTGTCGATGTCGGATTGGGCGGTGGGGCAGGTGCCGAGGCGGCAGGAATCGAGGCCGGCCTGCCAGATTCCGGCGGCGCGGAAGTGGGAGCGGCAGGGGTCCGGATAGCCGACGCCTTCGACGATGGCGAGCTGTCCTTTGGTGTAGAGTTCCCTCAGGCCGCCGAGGCCGGGGTGCAGGCCGGTGGTGCTGCTGATTTTCAGCGCGGCGGCGGGGGGGACGGCAAGGTTAGGCCGGGCGGCATAGTAGTGGTCGTTGTCGATGGGGACGACGGTGTTGAGTCCGTCGCATCCTCCAGCGAGCCGGAGGATGACGGTGATCGGTTCCTCGGGGGCGGAGTCGGCAAAGAGGCGGGGGGCGCCGGCGGCGCAGCTCCAGGCGGCGGTGTGGATGAATTGGCGTCGTTTCATGGTGGATCCTTGGTGTGTGCTTCCCGGTCCGGTCTGTTTTGCCGTGTTATTGCACGGGGCGGTGGCGGGGTATGCTGTTACGGGGTGCAGGATATTCGGAATGGCGGGGTCTGTCCAGCCGGAGGCGGGTTTCGGGTGTGCAGGCGGTGTATGCTCCGGAAAAAAGGCTTTAATAATGCGGCTTCATTGGAAATACTGTCCGCTGAATTTTTGGAATTTCTATGCACCGGCTCCTTTTATCTATTTTAATTTTTTCCGGCCTGTTTTCTGCGGCGCAATCGTCTGGGCAGGATGCGGTTCCGAAACCGCTTAGTTCGCGGTTTCCGAATATCCGCGCTTCGCTGGACGACGGGTTTTATGTGCTGGCGGAACAGCAGGCCTATGGGGAACTGCTGCGGCAGCTGAAACCCGAAGAGGAGGCCGAGGCCAATCTGCTGCTCGCGCATGCGCTCTGGGGGCAGAAGCGCTATTCCGAAATGCTCAAATCGCTGGCGGACCAATCGGGCAATCCGGGCTTCGTGTATTGGCGGGCGCGGGCGCATTTTGAGCTGCGGCAGTATGAGCAGGCGCTGCTGGTGCTGGAGAAGGGCGGCGAGGCGTTTGAAACCAGCCGGTATGCTCCTGCGGGGCTGCGGCTCCAGGGGGCAATGCTCACGGCCCTGGACCGGCTGGAGCCGGCGGCCGCGGCGTTTGAACAGTTTGCCGAGGCGTACCCGAACCACCGGGATGCCGTTGAGAACCAGTTTGACCTGGCTGCGGTTTATGCGCTGCAGCAGCGGGTTTCCGATGCCGCGGCGCTGTATGAGGCGCTGATGCAGGGGGACCGGGCTAATGCGGCGCAGCGCGCGCAGCTGCAGCTCGGCCGCCTGCTTTTTGAGCAGGGCACGCCGGAGCAGGCAGAAACCGCACGCGCCCTGCTGCGCAGCCTGGCGGCCGACGAGTCGGCCCGCCGGCTCTACCGCATCGATGCCTCTGTGGCGCTGGCCTCGCTGGAACAGCAGGCGGGAAATCCGGAGGCGGCGGAGACGGCGATGCGCAGCGGGATTCGGCTTTCGCCGGATGCGCGGCAGCGGGTGCCGCTGAAGCTGGCGCTGGCCCGTATGATGCTGGGCCGGGGCGACACGGAGGCCGCGCTGAAGCTGCTGGAGGAGTGCCGGACGGAGGCGCCGAACCAGGATATTGCGGCGGAGCTACAGCTGGAAAAGGCCAAGGCGCTGTTCCAGGCGGGCCGCTTTGCCGAGGCGGACGGGGCCTATCAGGTTTATTTGGATGTGGCGGCCGATGAAGGGGGGCTGGCGGAGGCCTATTTCGGCAAGGGGCTGGCGCTTTGGGAGCTGGGCCGTTTTGCCGAGGCGGCCGGGATTTTTGACAAGGCGTATAAAGCGCTGCAGGATGACGCGCGCCGGGCCGATGCCCTGTTTAAGGCGGGCGATGCTTATTTCCGGGCGGAAAAACTGGAGGAGGCGGAAAAGCGCTACCGCTCTTTTGTGACCGACTTTTCGGCCCATCCGAATATGCCGAATGCGCTCTACCAGCTGGGGCTGGCGCTGATGAAGATCGGCCGGCGCGAGGAGGCGCTGAGCACGTTCGGGCTGCTGGAGAGCGGCCATGCCGGCAGCCCGTTTGCAGAAAAGGCGGCGCTGCGGTCGGCCGATGTGCTGCTGGCCAACCGGCAGTGGGAGCAGGCGCTGCATAAGTATGAACTGATTATCGAGACCTACACCAATGCGGAGGCGCAGGCGGCCAGCAAGTTTATGCAGGGGCTGGTGCTGAATGAATACCTGAAGCGCTATGCGGAAGCACAGCAGGCGTTTGAAACGGTTATCGAGCAGTATCCTGAGAGTGAATATGTCCAGCAGGCGCTGTTCATGCGCGGGTTCAGCCTGGCGTGGCAGGGGCAGTATGCGGAGGCCATTACGACGTGTCAGGATTTTGTGGAGAAATATCCCGGTTCGGAGTGGGCGCCCAAGGTGCTCTTCTGGCTGGGGGAGCAGTTTTATAACCAGGGCAGGTATACCGATGCCGAGCCGCTGTTCCTGCGCATTGCGGCGGAGTATGCTGCCAATGCACTGGCGCCGCGGGCCCTCTACTGGGCCGGCCGCGCCGCATCGCAGCAGTCGAATTATGTGGAGGCGTTTGAGCGCTATTCCGAAGTGGCGAAAACGTATCCGGAGAGCGCCATTATGCCGGAGGTGCGGTTTGCCCAGGGCGATGTGCTGACCGAGCTCGGCCAGTTCGCCAAGGCGATCCTCGCGTTTGAAGAGGTGATCAAAAACTATCCGGAAAGTTATCTGGTGAATGCCGCCTGGGGCCGTAAGGGCGACTGCCAGTTTTCGCTGGCGGTGGAGAATCCGGCCCGCTATGCGGAGGCGATGAATTCCTACCAGGCGATTCTGGACCGGCCGTCGGCGCCGGTCGGGCTGAAGATGCATGTGGAGAACAAGATTGCGGTCTGCCTGGAAAAAACCAATGTGTCGGACAAGGCCTTCAGCCGCTATATGAACGTGGTCTACACCTTTATCAACGAGAACGTGGAGCGCTCGCCCTATACCGTCACGTGGTTCACGCGTTCGGCGTTCGGGGCCGCGGCGATCAAGGAAAAGCAGCGCGCCTGGAAAGAGGCGGTGCAGGTCTACGAGCGGGTGGTTGAGGCCAATGTGCCGGCGCAGGACGAAGCGCTTAAGCGGATTGAAAAGATCAAAGCGGAAAACTGGCTGCTGTTCCAGTCTCCGGAGGAGACGGGCCATGCCGCAGCGGAGTAGATTTCGGGCTGATGCCGTTTTATTTAGAAGAGGCCGGTGCCGGCTGCATTCCGAAAACCGGAAGGCGGCCATCAGCACGCGGCCATGGAGGATCTTATGCTGGAACTGATGATTAAAGGCGGATGGATGATGTGGCCCATCCTGGTGTGCAGCCTGACGGCTGCGGTGCTTTTCCTGGAGCGCCTGTTCCACCTGCACCGCGCGCAGATTAAACAGGACGATTTCCTCAACGGGATTTACACGATTGTGAACCGCGGCAATACGGCGGAAGCGGTTTCGATCTGCGACCAGACGCCGGGTCCGGTGGCGCATATTGTCCGCACGGGCCTGCTGCATTCCGATGAAGAACCGATGGAGCTTAAGCAGACCATCACGAAAGCCGGCCTCGGCGAAATTCCGCGTTTGGAAAAAAACCTCGGCGGGCTGCTGACGATTGCCCAGATTACGCCGCTGCTGGGCCTGCTGGGCACGGTGGTCGGGCTGGTCCGGATCTTTATGGAGATGGAAGCCAATGCACCGCTGGCCGAGATCGGCATGCTTTCGGCCGGCATCTGGCAGGCGCTGGTGACCACGGCGGTGGGGCTCTGCGTATCGATTCCGTCGTTCGCCGGCTATAATTTCCTGCTGAGCCGCGTGGAGCGGATTACGCTGAACATGGAATACGCGGCCGAAGAGGTGTACCACTTCCTGGTTTATGAACGCACCGATGAAGACGAGGCGGGGAATGAAACCCTTTGATCCGCATAAAAAAAGCCGCGCCATTCGGCACTTTAAACCGACCCGCAAACCGGCCGGCGTTTTTACCATTGCCATCGGCTTCTGCGATGCCGCACTGCTGGCGCTGGCGTTTTTCCTAGCGGTTTCTCCGTTTGTGCTGCAGCCGGGCATAAACATCACCCTGCCGGCCTCGCCGTTTACCGGCGGTGCGCGGTTTGGGGCGATGGTGCTTTCGATTACCCGCGGCGAGTGGTTCTATTTCAACAACGAGCGGCTCGATGAAGCCGGCCTGCGTAAGGCGCTGCAGGCCGAAGCCCGGCACAATCCCGAGGCGGTCCTGATTATTGAAGCCGATGAACGCGTGGCCCACGGCGCCGTGGTGCGCGCCTGGAATGCCGCGCTGGAGGCGGGCATTGCCGAGGTGTCGATTGCCACGCAGATCTCCGCACTCGACCAGGAGGTGCCGT
This sequence comes from Pontiella sp., assembly GCA_041582935.1. Lineage (GTDB taxonomy): Bacteria > Verrucomicrobiota > Kiritimatiellia > Kiritimatiellales > Pontiellaceae > Pontiella. The sequence goes on along the minus strand of JBFHGU010000007.1, from coordinate 52,954 downwards.
GATTCGGTCCGCCTCCATGGCCGTTCCGGCCGCCGTTGCCGCGGCAGCGGTTTTTCATGCGGTCTTTTTTCTGCTGCTGGAGCCGCTGCCGGGTCCCGTGACTGCCGGCGGTGCGCCGGCGGTGCCCAAGACCTTTTACATGACTTCCGGGGGCGCCGATTCTTCGATGTCGGCCCGGCAGGTCCGCACGATCGCATCGCCGGTGCTTTTTGCGCTGCCGTCGGATGTGGGCTTCAGCCGCGAGCTCAATAAGCAGCGCATTGAGACCCTGCGCTTTATTCCGAAACCGGCCGAGCCGGAGCGTTATCTTGCGGTCGATGCTGTGCCGAATAAGGCGGCGCTGGACCCGCAGGCGCTCATGCTGACCGCCCTGCTGGCGGCGCAGGGGCCGGCGGTGCCGCAGGATGTGTACGGGGCCGAGCACGACCGCCCGTCCGCACGGCGCGTCCTGCTGGCGCCGGAGCTGCGGGAGCGGATTGTCGGCGGGGTGATCCTGCCGCCTGAGCTGAACCAGGAAACGGAAAAGGCCTGGGAGGTCAGTGCGCAGCTGCACGTTGCGGCGGACGGATTTGTGGAGCACGTCTTTATTGACCGGCCGCTGGAATCGCAGCCGCTGAATATGGAAATCCTTAAGCTGCTCTACGGGCTGCAGTTCAACCCGGGGTCGCCGCTGGACGGCATTGTGGAAATCTATTCGCCGGAGCATTCAAAGCCGGCTGGGGAGGCGGCGCTGTGATTGCCCTCGACCTTGGAGCCATCATCACCCTGTTTGTTTCCGGTCCGCTGCTGCTGATCGGGCTGCTGGCGGCGGCATATAACCTGCGGTCCAAACACCGGCCGATGCGCACGCGCGAGAGCATTTATTCCTGTGCACAATGCGGGCACGTCTACGCTTTTGCCCGCAACCGCCCGATGGACCGCTGCCCGCGCTGCGGCAGCCTGAACGAGGCGGTCAGGTCCTGATTCGGCCGCCGCGCCCAGGCGGGCGGTATGCTAGGTGAGCGGTCCGCCGGGTTTGTCGTGGATGACGGTGTCGGCGAGTTCGGCCCCGGCCTGCGGATGGTCCGCCATATAGTGCAGTCCGCGGCTCTCTTTGCGCTGCTCGGCCGAGCGGATAATCAGTTCCGCGACGTCGGCGATATTGCGCAGTTCGAGCAGGTCGGTCGTGACGAGGTAGTCGCCGTAATACTGCTTGATCTCCTGGCGCAGGTTGCGGATGCGCGACCGGGCGCGGGCGAGGCGGCGCTCGGTGCGGACGATGCCGACATAGTCCCACATGGCGGTGCGCACTTCGTTCCAGTTGTGTTCCACCACAACGGCTTCGTCGGACGAAACGGCTTGGCCGCAGCGCCAGGCGGGAATTTCGGCATCGTCGCCGAAGGCGGTCCAGACCTTGGAGATTTCGACGGCGGTGGCGTGGCCGCAGACGAGGGCTTCGAGCAGGGAGTTGCTGGCGAGGCGGTTGGCGCCGTGCAGTCCGGTGCTGGCGGCTTCGCCGCAGGCGTAAAGGCCGGGCAGGGCGGTTTTGCCGTTTACATCGGCTACCACGCCGCCGCAGGAGTAGTGGCACGCCGGTACGACCGGGATCGGCTCTTTGGCCATGTTCACCCCGTAGCGCAGGCAGGCGTTGTATAGATTCGGAAAGCGCTCGCGCAGGAACGATTCGGAGCGGTGGGAAATGTCGAGGTAGACAAATTCATCGCCGTGTTTTTTCATGACGGCGTCAATGGCGCGGGCGGTGACATCGCGCGTGGCGAGCGAGCCGCGCTCGTCGAAATCTTTCATGAAGCTGCGGCCGCGGATGTCCTTGAGCTCCGCGCCTTCGCCGCGGACCGCCTCGGAAATCAGGAAGGACTTGGCGTCGGGATGGTAGAGGCAGGTGGGATGGAACTGCACAAATTCCATGTTGCGGATCGGCAGGCCCGCGCGCCACGCCATCGCCACGCCGTCGCCGGTGGCGACGTCCGGGTTGGAGGTGTAGGGATAGACCTTGCCGATGCCGCCGGTGGCCAGCACGGTGCATTTGGCGTGTACGGCGAAAATCTCTTCGGTATTGGTGTCGATGAAATAAGCGCCGATGCAGCGGTTGTCGCCGGGGTGCTCGATCCATTCGGTCGTGACGAGGTCGATCGCCATCAGGTTTTCGCGCAGGGTGATGTTTTTATTCTCCTGGGCACGCAGGATCAGTGTCTGCATCATCGATTTGCCGGTAATGTCGCCGGCGTGGAGTACGCGGCGGTGCGAGTGGCCGCCCTCCTGCCCGAGGTCGTATTCGGTTTCCTTGCCTTTGAGTTTGCGCAGGTCGAATTCAATGCCGAGCTCTTCGAGTTCGTGAATGCGTTCATAGCCGCCGCGGACAATCTCTTCGACCACGGAGGGGCTGCTGAGGCCGCATCCGGTGCTGATGGTGTCTTCGACATGGGCCTGCACCGTGTCGTCCGGATCGACCACACAGGCGATGCCGCCCTGCGCGTAGAAACTGTTGCATTCCGAGGCTTCGAATTTGGTGGCGACAAGCACTTTGCCGTGTTTGGCGAGTTCCAGCGCGGCGGTCAGTCCCGCCAGGCCGGAGCCGATGACGAGAAAATCTACAGTATTGGGTGTGTTTTTCATGGATCGTGATGCGTATTGCATATTGCGTATTGCGCCGGTGCGGCGGCTTACGGGCTAGGCAGTACGAAGGGCCTCCTTTTCGGCCTCAGCGTTTTGTTTGATGTCGGCAATGGCCTGCTGGCGGGTCTGCTGGATCAGTCCGGCTTTGGCCGGATCGGTTTCAGCTGCCAGCTGCTGATCGAACATAAATTCGGTTTCAGCGACCTTGGCTTTAAGTTTGGAGTCGATTTCCGCGATGGCCGCTTTCTGTTCTTCGGACAGGGTTCGGGATTCGCCGCCGAGGCGTTCCATGGCCACTTCGTATGCGCTCTTCATTCCGCTCATTTTTCTTCTTCCTTTCGGAAGATGGACTATACGTAGCCGCGGGCGGTTGTGCAATGGTTGTTTATGCGGAGCGCAGCGGCGCGTCGTGCGGATAGACGAGGAAGGGGAGTTCTTCATTCAGGTCCGGCCAGCGGTCGATGACGCCGTGGAATGCCAGCTGCCATTCAATGCCGTCGCGGGAGCCGTGGCGCGAGGCGGGCTGGTCGGCGGGAATGGTGAACGGCATGGCGTGCTGCGCGATTTCGTGCTGCAGCGTGCTGTGCAGCAGTTCCTGCTCAAAGAGCGGGGTTTTGACGACGGAAGTGCTGGATTTGCCACCGCTGCGGCGGGTTTCGGTGGTGACCTTGAGGCACTGCAGGACCACCCGCAGTTCGCGAATCCGTTCGGTGCTGCCGCCGATGCGCCAGCGCAGCGCGGCCTGCGTGCCGGGATGGATCCGGCCGGGCCGAATCTCTGCGGCGGGCCGCGGGTTGAAAACCGCCAGGATGGCGTAGACCGCGCCGGCGGCGAGGCCGATGCCGAACAGGCCGAAGAGGACTGGAAACAGGAGCGGGGCATCTGATTTGAGGATCAGGAAAATGACGCCGCCCCAAACGGCGGTGAAAAGCGTCAGGCCGACGGCTTTGACAACGGGTGATTTTCCTTTGAGGGCGGCAGCGGATTGGCCGGCCTGCTCCTGGCTGAGCTGCGCCCGGCGGCCTTGGGTGCGGAATCCGGCGATGATGACCGCGATGCCGGCGGCGGCGAAGACCAGCGGAATGAGGCCGAACAGCAGGTTCCACGACGGTTCCCGAAGGATGACGGATTCGGCCGGGTTATCGGGGTTAACGAACACCGTGAATTCGGTGCTGCGCGGATAGCGCCGCACGATTTCGGCCTTGGCGGCATAGCCGCTGCTGGATCCGCCGGTGAAGGTATACTGGTCGCCGAAGTATTCGGTGCCGTCCACGACATACCGGTAGGCAATGTAGGGGCTGTAGGTGGTGCTGTCGTCGCTGCGGTGCGATTTGACCTTGCTGGAGACCACCACGGCGCGGATTGCGTTCCAGGTTTGGGCGTCCTGCGTCTTCACCAGGGGATCTGCCAGGAGCGGTTTGAGCGTCAGCAGGCCGACCAGGACAAAGACGGAACCGAAGGGGACGAGGAATTGTTTTGCCGAAACCTCCTCGTTTTTCTTTTCCGCCTTCTTTTTGCGGCGGCCCCGCAGCCAGGGGAGCCCGGCAAACAGCAGTCCGAAGGCGGGGAAAATGAGGGTCAGGCCCGCTGCGCGTTTTGCGGCGCTGACCGCGGGGCGGTGCAGCACGGCTTCGGCCGGATCGGCGGGATTATAAAAACCCGGGACGGTTTTGCCCGGCGGGAACCGTTTTTCGGCGCGTTTGATTTCGCCGATGGTTTCCGCGGTTAAATAGGGGCGGGTGCTGTAGCGGGTGCCGGTGTAGTCGGTGCTGCCGACGGAGTAGCGGTAGACGAAGGCCAGGCGGAAGTTTTGGCCGTCGTCCTCGGTTCGGCTGGTTTTGATGGTGCAGGGGATCTGCGCCCACTGCTGCATGGCCTTTACGTCCTGCAGGGTTTTCCACTCCTGTTTGACGAACTGTGTGCCGATCAGGGCAAACACCAGCCCGAAGGCGCTGAAAATCAGTTTGCCGAAAATGCCGCCGCCGACCGATGCCTTTACCCTCATGGATCCCCCCGTTCAATTGCGGAAAGACTAAATGAAATCCGCGGGGGAGCGATAGGCTATTTTTCCATCTGCTGCTTGATGCGCTCTTCGACATCGTGCTCGTGGAGCGCGGTGAAGATTTCGTCGAGCGAGCCTTCCATGACGCGGTCGAGTTTGTAGAGCGTCAGGTTGATCCGGTGATCGGTCAGGCGGTTCTGGGGATAGTTGTAGGTGCGGATCTTTTCGGAGCGGTCGCCGGAGCCGACCATGGATTTGCGCTCGGAAGCCTGTTCTTCGGCGGCTTTGCGCTGCTGGTCGTCGTAGATGCGGGCACGGAGCATTTTCATGGCGGCGGCTTTGTTTTTGTGCTGGGAGCGTTCGTCCTGGCACTGCACGACGGTGCCGGTGGGGATATGGGTGATGCGGATAGCGGAGTCGGTGGTGTTGACGTGCTGGCCGCCGGCGCCCTGCGCGCGGTAGGTGTCGATGCGCAGGTCTTCGGTTTTGATTTCGATGTCGACCTCTTCCACTTCGGCGAGTACGGCGACGGTGGCGGCGGAGGTGTGGACGCGGCCCTGCGTTTCGGTCTGCGGAACGCGCTGGACGCGGTGGGTGCCGCCTTCGTGTTTGAGGGTTTTGTAGACCTCTTCGCCTTCGACGGAGAAGGAGATTTCCTTGTAGCCGCCGGATTCGGACGGGGAGAGGTCGAGCACTTTATGGCGCCAGCCTTTGACGTCGAAGTAGCGGGTGTACATGCGGTAGAGGTCGCCGGCAAAAATGCCGGCTTCGTCGCCGCCGGTGCCGGCACGGATTTCCATGATGACGTTGCGCGAGTCGGTCGGGTCCGGCGGAATGAGGGCCACCATCATTTCGCGCTCGGCTTCCGGCAGGGCTTCGGAAATCTCGGCCAGTTCCATTTCGGCCATTTCCTTGAGTTCGTCATCGGATGCGGCGTCGGCGAGGATGGCCTCGGATTCGGCCTTGGAGTCGGCCAGCGATACGACTTTGGCAGCGCATTCCGCCAGTTTTTTCTGATGCGCGTATTTGCGCATGGTTTCCTGCATTTTCCTGGGGTCGGACGAAACTTCTGGAAGCGACATCTTGGTTTCGAGTTCGCTGAGTTTGGCTTTGAGCTGTTCGAGATAGGCTTGGTCGACCATGGGGAAACCTCTGAATTAATTTGAAATCACTGAATACACGGAATGCACTGAAATTGCTACCACGGACTTTCCGGGTTTTCGGACTATTCCGTGGTTAATATATAAACGCAAAAAAGGCCGAACGTGCTTTCGCAGGTTCGGCCTCTGTGACAGTGTATTGATTAATACATGCCTTCGGCGAAACGCTTCTTGAAGCGGTCGACGCGGCCTTCGGTATCGATCAGCTTTGCACTGCCGGTGAAGAACGGGTGGCAGCTGGAGCATGTATTGACATGCATTTCCTTAACGGTGGAACGAGTAGCAATCTCGTTACCGCAGGAGCAGCGGATCGTCGCTTCTTCATATTTCGGATGAATATCTGCTTTCATGGTAAAAATCCTCTAGTTCGTTAAGGGAGCGAGGTTTTTATCGGAACCCGGGGGAGGGTGCAAGGCTGATTTTCCTTTTTTTCTACTTTGAACTTCCTGCGTTTCACGGACTTGAGTAGGGTTTGCAGCCTATGTGGGATGCGCGGAATTTATATAGGGGTGCAGTGCTGGTGTCGGCGGTATGGCTTTGCGCCCTGAACGCGCCTGCCAAGCAGGAGCTCCGCGTGAAAGGTAAAGGCCTGACCCAGAGCGAGCTGTCGCGGCTCGACCCGCAGGCGGAATCCACCAGTGTACTGCTCGAAAGTGTGAAAGCGCTGCTCAAGGATGAGCAGCTGGCGGAAGCCCAGCCGTTTCTGGAGGAGATCCTGTTCCGCCTCGAGGGGGACGGCACCAAGGAGGCGCGCCGAACGTATGCCTATTCCCTTTACCAGCTGGCCTACTGCCAAATGAAGCTGGGCGAGTATGTTTCCGGCGCCCGTAATTTTGTGCGGTTTGCTGATGAGTTTCCGGACGATGAGCAGCAGGAGACGGCGCGGCTGATGGCGGCGCAGTGCCTGACGCTGGTGCAGCAGTGGCCGGCCGTGCAGGAGCAGGCGGCAGCGGTGCTCGAAGACCTGCGCCTGCCGGAGGAGCTGAAAGTTACCGCGACGCAGCTGCTGTCGGAGGCGCTGTATCAGCAGGAGATGTGGAGCGAGGCGCTGCGGCCGCTGCATGCGCTGTTCCGCATGGCGAAGACGGATACGGTGAAGTCCGGCGCGGCCGTGATGCTGGTGACGTGCTATGTCCGGCTGGACGATTTCGCAAGCCTGTTCCGTTTCCTGCCGAACTGCGACCGGGGTTCCCGGCACGATGTCGGGCTGAATGCGGCGCTGCTCGAGGCGGGCGATGCGCACTATAACCGGGGTGAATTCCTGAAGGCGCTGCTGCTGTACCGCCAGGTGCTGGCCAAATCGGAGCTGCTGGCCCATTATGAGGCCCGGCTGCGGGAGGTGAAGACGGCCATGAAGCCGTTTGTCGCCGGCGGAAAGCAGACGCTGACCGATTATAAGAAGCTGCAGGAAAAGCAGCAGGCGCTGTTTGATCGGCTGAGTAAGCAGTACGATGTCATCAAGAATTTCCAGGATTACGATACGGATGTGCTGCTGCGGACGGCGCAGTGCTATAACGATTTAGGGCGCAACTGGCCGGCGCATGCGATTTATCACCGTATTTTTGAGGAGAATCCGTCAAGCGCGCTGGCCGACCAGGCGCGCTATTCGGCATTTTCGGTGCTGCTTGATGAGCAGGAGTGGGCGCTGGCGACGGCAGAGGGCTATGCGTATGTCGAGCAGATGCCGAACGGCGAATTCCGCGACGACGTTACGCTGAACCTGATGCAGGTGCGGATGCAGCAGCAGCAGTTTGAGCTGGCTTATGAAATGGGTATAAAAGCGCTGGAGCTTTCGCCGGAGCACAAATACATCGACCAGATCAACTACCTGCTCGGCTACATCCGTTTTCAGAGCCTCGATTACCAGGAGGCGCTCGGCCGTTTTTCGAAGATTCTGTCGGCGTGGCCGGCGAGCCGTTATTATGAGAGTGCGGAGTACTGGCGGGCAATGACGCTGCTGTTCCTGGGCGAATTCGGACAGGCGGAACCCGCGTTTGCGGCGTATCTGAGCAATCCGAAATATCCGCAGAAGCAGTTTGAAGAGGATGCTTCCTATCGCTTGGGGATTGCGCAGTACGGGCTGGAAAAATACGCCGAATCGGAAAAGACATTCAAGGCATTTACGGCGGCCTATCCGGAAAGTACGCTGCTCTCCGAGGCTTATGCGATGCTCGGCGACCTGCGCGGCGCTGAAGGCGATCTGGATGCGGCGATCGATTATTACCGGCAGGCGCGGCGTACGGCGCTGCATACGGCCCAGGTGAGTTATCCGCTTTTCCAGGAGGCCAAGGTGCTGGAGCTGGATAAGCGCTACGGGGATATTGTGGAGCTGATGTCGGATTATCTCCGGGATTACGGCGATGCTGGCGATTTTGCCAATGCGGCCCACTGGCAGGGGCGGGCGTATAAGGCGCTGGATGAGTATCCGCGCGCGCTGCAGGCTTATTTGGATATCATCGATGAATTCGGCGGCGATCCGGCGCGCGGCGGGGTGGATGTGATCCTGAACGAAATTGTGAGCGACTACCGCAGCGAGGCGCTTTCGGGGTATCAGCCGATCATTATGGATCAGCTGGATCAGCATTTGAACGGCGCGGCGGAAAAAGGCGGGCGTACGCTGGTGCTGCGCTATCAGACGGTCTTTGCCGGCATCACCGAGGGCGAAGAGCACGAGCGGTTTGTGAATGCCGTTGTGCAGCCTGAAAACGTGCCGGCCTCCGGTCCGGGAACGCTGGTGCTCATTGCGCGCGAGGGCGTTAAGCGCGGGCACTGGTCCATGGTGCATGATGCGGCCGAGCGGTTCCGTACACATTTCCCGGTTTCGAATAATATGCTTTATATCCTGATTGCGGACCTCGATGCGCTGATCGGCGAAGGGCGCTATGCCGAAGCGGATGGGCTGGGCGAGGAGATCCTGCAGCAGTTCGGCTACAGCCGGTCGGTCGGCTATGCCCGCAAGCGCCGGGCTGATGCGCTGCGGCTGAACGGTGAGTTTGAAAAGGCGCTGGAGGCCTATGCCGAGGTGCTGGGTATTCGGGAGTGGCGCGGGCCGCTGACGCCGGAGGCGCTCTACTATTCGGGTGTCTGTAAAATGGAGCTGGGTGCGGTGGATGAGGCGTTTGCCTATTTCCAGCGGATCTATGTGCTCTATGAGGAGTATACCGAGTGGGTCGCGCCGGCGTATGCCCGAAGCGTGGATTGCATGGAAAAACTGGGCGGCTACGACCGGGAGATCGTCAATACCTATCGGGAAATGCTGGCTAATGAAAACGTGGCGGCCACGCCGGAGGGCGCTGCCGCGGCGCGGCGGCTGAAGGAGCTGGTCACGGCGGAGGCGGCGTTGTGAGGATAAGGCTTTTAATGTTTATAGTGCTGGCGCCGGTTTGGGCGGCGTTTGCGCAGTCGGAGTATGCGGCGAAGGTGACGCTGAATACCGGACAGTCGTTTGTTGTGCCGCATCTCGATGTTCAGGGGGAGCGGCTGATGCGGACGGGCGGTACGTCGTCGGTGGCGCTTTCGATGGTGGAGTCGATTGAGTTCCGCTTTACCGGGGTCAGCCTGAGTATGTGCGAGTCGATGTTTTCGCACGGCGACCGCAAGGCGCTGGAGGGTGTGCTGGAGCAGTCGATCGGGCCGGCGGCGCAGTTTTGCAGTCTGCCGACGAATCTCGGGCCTTATCTGCTCTGGTGGCTGCGGTGCCAGTTCTGGAACGGCAGCCAGGCCGGGGCGGGGCGGACGATCGGCTATATCCGCCAGACGGGCCGGCCGGAGCTGATTGATGCGGCGGGCATGTATTTTGTGCTGATGCTGCTGGATCAGGATAAGCCGGAAAATGCGCGGACTGTCTGGGAGAGTGTGGCGGATCCGGCGGCGGTCTCTAAGCCGATGACGGCCTATATCCAGGGCCGCCTGGCGCTGGAGGCGGGGGATCCGCAGCGGGCGATGCGTTATGCCGCGGAGCTGGCGGCGTTTTACCGCCGCGATGAAGAGTGGATGCCGCCGGCGACGCTGCTGGAGGCGCAGATTTATCAGAAGATGGGGCAGCCGCTGAAGGCGGCGGCCGCCGCAGAGGAATTGATCCTTGCCTATCCCGATTCGCAGTGGAGTGAGCAGGGGCGTAAAATTAAGATGGAATCAACCGGAACCGGTGGGGGTTAGACGTATGAAAAAAGGATATCTTGGAATTGCGGTTATGGTTGTGCTGCTGGTCGGCATGCTGGTGCCGCTGGCCTCAACGCTCGCGCAGGAAGCGGGGGTGGATGCCGCGGCGGTTCAGGCCGAGGCGGCGGAGACGGTTACATTCGGTGCGCTGCTTAAACAGGGCGGCTGGGCGATGTATCCGCTGGGCCTGTTTTCGGTGGCGATGTTTTATTTTATTATCCGCAACCTGCTGCTCTTGCGCGAAAAAAGCATGCTGCGCGCCGACCTGAAACCGCAGATTGAGGAGCTGATGGCGCGGCGGGATGTGGCCGGTGTGCGCGAGCTTTGCGCGGCGAACGACAGCCTGATTACGGCGGTGCTCGATGCCGGCATGGAGCGGATTTCCGATGCGCATGAGTATGACCAGCAGTATGTGATGGAGGCGATTGAGGAGGCCGGTAATGAGCAGATGGTGGTTTTCATGAAGCCGATTAATTTTCTGTCGATTATCGGCGGTACGGCGCCGATGCTGGGGCTGCTCGGTACGGTTTCGGGTATGATTAAGGCGTTCTCGATTATTGCGCAGGGCGGCATGGGCGATCCGGGTAAGCTGGCGGGTTCGATCGGCGAGGCGCTGATTACTACGGCGACCGGGCTGGTGATTGCAATTCCGGCGATGATTGCCTATTTCCTTTTCAAGAATTCCTTCATTAAGACTATGTCGACCATGGGCCGAATGGTTGGTCACTATATGAGTGTCTACCGTTACGCCAAGGCGGACTAGCCGGGATCGGATGAGCTTCGGTGAAGTTTAAAATTCCAGTCGAAGGCGGCGAAGACGAAATCAACATGGCGCCCATGATTGATATGGTCTTCCTGCTGCTTATTTTTTTCATGGTGGCGTCGCATATGTCGAAGATGGACCGCACGCCGGTGGAGCTGCCGGTTGCGGATAGGTCGAAGGTGCCTGAAAGCGCCCGAGGCCGGCAGCTGATTACGCTGCGTTCGCGGGACAGCAGCGGCGAGGATGTGGACATTATCATGAACCTGAAGACGGTCCGGGTGGAGGACATTGCCCCTGCGGTGCAGAAAATCCTGGCGGAAAACCCGAAGGCCGAAATCTATCTGCGCGCCGACCGCTATGCGAAGCACAAGCATGTGAAGGAAGTGATGGCGGCCTGTGCTGAGGGCGGTGTGGTGAATGTGATTTTCGCAACGTTTGAGTCGGGGAACTGAGCATGAAGGCCTGGATGGATGAGCTCATTAATGAAAAGGCGGAGCTGCAGATTGCCCCGCTGATCGACGTGGTTTTCCTGCTGCTGATCTATTTTATGGTCAGCGCCCAGCTGAAGCGTACCGAGGCGGACCTTGATCTGGCGCTGCCGGGATCGGTTGCGGTGTCGGCGCAGCTGGAGATACCGGACGAGCAGATTATTGAGGTGCGGGCCTCCGGGGAGATCGTGCTGAATAATAAGATTTACGCCTCGGCGGATAAAAGCGACCTTGCGGGGCTTGAGCATACGCTGCTGCGCTATGCCCAGGCGGCGCGGGTTTCGAAATCAAAAGCGGTCATCACCATTGCGGCGGATGACGATGCGGTACATGAGCGGGTGATTGATGTGCTGAATGCGTGCGCCGGGGCGGGTATTCAGAATGTAACTTTCGGCACGGCGGAATAGCGGCCGGACACTAATCGGGGCGGGGCAGGTCTTTCCGGGAGTAGCCGACTTCGGCGAGTACCTTGTCGGTGGTCTGGAAGTGGCATTTTGCCACATCCAGCAGAATGCCCGGTCCGTTGTCGGCGACAAGCTTTTCGGCGGCGCGGCGGACTTTGTCGGACGCGCCTTTCGGCACCTCAAATCCCTGCGCTTTTCCCATCTGCTGCAGGGCGTAAACAAAACCGGCGCGCGCCAGGATGGATGCCGCGGCCACGGCCGGATCGGATTCGGCTTTGGTCCGCTGGTCGAGTTTGATTTTGCGGCCTTTTTCCATCAGCGCCCGCTCAATCTGGTGGGTAGGTCCGAATTTATCCGACAGGGCGCGCGGACAGTCCGGCACCTTTTCGAGCAGGTTTTCGATGGCGCGTGCATGGCCCCAGGCCAGCATTTTGTTTACATTCCGGATTTTGGAGTACATCCGGTTGTAGGAGCGGGGGCCGATGGTGATCATGGCGCACCGGTCGCCCAGCAGTTTTCGAATGTCGCGCGCCATGTTCAGGGCAACGTTGTCGGAGCTGATTTTTTTTGAATCACGCACGCCCATTTCGCGCAGTTTTTCGACCAGCTCTTCATTGACATAGGCCGAAGCAATGACGAGCGGGCCGAAGAAGTCGCCCTTTCCGGATTCGTCAATACCCATATGAGGCTGTACAGCTTCGGGGTCGTGCAGATCTTCGTAGCCCAGCCGTGCTTCTTTGAGAATTTCCGTTTCGAGCGTAAAGGTGATCCACTCCTGCGCGGCCTTGCCCTGAACCAGTAGTTTTCCCGAGTTGTATAGATTGATGCGGCAGTCCGGAATAGAGACTGCGATGCGCGTGTGCGGAACTTTTTCAGGGCAGTACTTCGGGTTTTTCAGCAGGTGGTGTACGGCGTCCTGCTCGGATTCAGTGAGTTTGAAGGTAAAAGAATTGGTTTTCATGCGCGGTCCCGTATAAATTGAAAAAAGTAATAACAGAAGCTGTTCTGTGCAGAAAGCCGCATTTTTAATTCAAATAAAGCGAGTGCGCGTGTGCGAAATGAAACCAATTTATAAATTGCTGATTCTGGTAGTCATGGCGGCCGTTTTCCTGCCGGTTCAGGCGGCGGAAGAGGTCCGCACACCAACTCATGCCGATGCTGCGGTTGTATTTGCAAAATATTCCGGTCTCTTTGATCGATACGTCCCGCGTGAAGCCTCTTTGAATGACTGTGTTAGATTTTTGAATCAGCACGGAATTTATTTCGGACTGATGGAAGTGGTTAACGGCTCGGAGTTTACTATTGGTGATTGCGCTCGGGTGATGGGGCAGATCGAGCTGGTTCTGACTGGAGAGGCTGAATATGTCTACGGTAAAGTTATATTACCAAAGGGCATTGATTCTTGGGAAGATTTCTGTATATTGCATGGAGTCGATTATAAAAAGGGGTATTCAGCTGTTTATCAGGCGCTGATTATTCAAAGCGGGTTAAATGATTAGTTTTGCTTGCTAATGAGAACGTATTTTTATAATTGTCACTAAATTAACGTAAGGATAGGGGCATGATTAGGGACAGAATTATCATTGGTTTTGCTGTTGCGGTTTGTTTCGGAACTAGTCTTGTGGCTGTAGAGGCCCAGGAGGCTGGAGCTCCGGCCGTAAAAGCGGTTTTTGAAGCCTCTCAGGCTGCAATCCATGACGCTGAGGCTGAAGTGGAGAAAGCACGTGTTGCGATCGCGAAGGGTAAAGAGCTGCTGGCTTTGATTCCTGAAGATTCACCGCTGATGCCGGATGTTGCTCAGGTCGTCGAGGCGGCGTCTGAAAACTGGCAGATCGCAATCGACTCGCTGAAAGGTGCTAAGGAAAGCGCCTCTAAAGTGGCCACAGCTTCTAATGACTCCGTTGCCGGCGATTACGCGCTGTTGGCGAAGGTAAATGCCGGTGTTGCGCTTTCCGGTGCGCAGGTCGTCCAGATTGCGTTGACTTATATTGAGGCGATTGCCACAGAACAGACTGAGTCTGTGGATATCATTCGGACTGCACTGCAGGATGCCCTCGCTTCCAGCTCTCAGGTTCAGTTTAACTATGAACGGGTTAAGTCGCTGATTGCTGCGAAATATTCTAAATAAAGGAGCGGATAAATGACAAAACAGACTGTTAAAATATTTGCAGCTTCCATGGTTTGCGCTTTTTGCGCGGCCGAGTCCCTTGCTGCTGTTCCGGCCGATGCTGCGGGTGACCTCGCTGCGATCGCTACAATTTCAGTGCAGGCAAAGGCGAATCTTTCCAATGCCGCTCTGGGCGGTAACGTTGATGAAATTACAGAAGCGGGTAAGCGTTCTGATGCTGTCGATGCCGCTATGGCCCAGGGACAGGATGCCTACCTCTCAATGGAGCGCGCCGACCAAAACGGTGATCAGGATGCAGTTGCTTCTGCTTCAGAGGATCTTAAATCGAGCCTGGCAAAAGCAGTGAATGCACTGAACGGTGTGATTCCCGACGAAATCGCCCAGGCTGTTGCGCGTCAGAAAAAAGCACCGAAGAATACAGGGGTTAAAGGTCGCTCCTACGATGTGCCGAACGTATATGATGTTCCGTGGAATTCTGACCGGATGAGAGATTTCTACCAGAATCATTTTGCCAACTTCTGGGATTCGGGCATTCGTCCCCAGGATAGTGAAACCACGCCGGAATAGTTGGTTGTTGGGGCTGAATCAGAATTACGTTGTTTAAGGGAGTATTAACCATGATGAATAGAAGTCTTCAAGTGCTCGTTGCTCTTGCGGTGATTTCAGGGCCGTCCTTCGCGGCGGTAGAGCGGGTTGTGAAGTTTCAGAATACGGTCAGGGTGGGATATGATGACAATATCTATTCCACTGAAGATAAAACGGATTCGATGTTTGTGACTGAGATTGTCAACCTTTCTGCAAAATTGAATTTTTCATCGCGTACGGATGCGCTGCTCTACTGGGAGCCGGAGTTTCAGTACCGCGTGGACGGGGATCCAGAGCTGATTACATACCAAACGCTGTATGCCCGTCTCAATCACGCGATTTCGCAGCGGCTGTTCCTGACGTTGTCCGACCGCTTCCGGTATCAGGAAAAAGAGGGGCAGACGGGGACTTCGCTCGACGAGTACAACCAGAACTATACCGAAAATGACCTGATGGGTTCGCTCGACTACACGCTGAACGATGTCAGCTTTTTGACGCTCGGTCTGGGGTACAAATTCCGCATGTGGGATGACAGCGATTACGGTGAGTGGCAGGATGATAATACCGGCGGTAATGACTATAACAAAGTTACAGGCGATCTCTCCTATTACAGGGATGTAAAGCCTAATAAAACGAAGGTTATGGGCGGTGTTAATGTTGGTTCGCTGAGCTACGACGGTGACCGCGGCGGTTATGATTCTACCACCCTGATGGTTGGTGTAGACCAGAACTTCAGCCCGACCCTCAGTGGGTACGGCCGTTTGGGTTACACGTTTGCATCGGTAGAAGGCTGGTCAACCGGCACAGAGGACCAGAGCACTCCCTACCTGAGTGCAGGTCTGGAAGCGCAGCCTTCTGAGAGGACGACCATTACTTCATCTTTGGGTTATTCGCTGTATCAGTCTGAAAACTCTATCTACAACGCTCAGAACCGTTTCAATGTAGGGTTAGGCGCTCGCCACGATCTGACAGCTAAAATCAGCCTGTCCGGCTCGTTTGCTTACACGTACAGTTTCTACGATGCAAATTATGCAAACGGCAGTGAGAGTGCTGCGACGACTATTGATATTGATGATAATTATTTCACCTTGTCACTGCGCGGTTCGTATCAGGTTAACCGGAATAACTTTGTTGAGCTGGGGTACCTCCTGCGCAACCGTGATGTAACTGCAGACAGCATTTCGCTGAATGACTGGGATGGTAATCGATTCGATATCTCCTGGCGACTGCGTCTCTAATACCATTCTTATTTTTACAGATTTGATTTGAATGAAAAGATGGTGAAGGTTTACCTTCATCATCTTGTTTTTTGAACGGAGTTACACCTATGAGCAATGAACCAGCGCAGCAGTCGGGCACTCTTCACTTTCTCGACTATTGGCGCGTTATCAGGTCTCGCAAAGAGATTGTCCTCGCAGTAGCCATCCTCGTTGTTTTAACCGGAACCGTTTACACGCTGATGCTGCCCAACATTTATGCGTCGAGTGTACGAATCTCCGTTTCTGAAGATGTTCCGGAAATTAATCCTTTTGCAGGGCAGCAATCCTATTATTCCACATACAACCCGTATTTTCTGCGGACACAGTTCGAGATCCTGACATCCAAACCGATCTTGTACGAGGTGATCAACCGTCTTAACCTTCAGGAGGAGTGGGGCCGTGAAGGTGAAAAGCTGCCTCGCGAAACTGCCCATAAAATCCTGATGAACAGTGTGAATGTATACCAGCAGCGGGATACCTCACTGATCGTCATCAGCGTGAAACGCGACAATCCTGACGAAGCGGCGGCTGTTGCGAATGAACTGGCAGAAGTGTACCGGGATTCACGTCTGGACCTGGCCATGAAAAGCGCGCGCGGCGCAATCGATAAAATCGACGAAGCGCTTAAGGAGCAGATCCGTCGTGTAGAAGACGCTGAAGAGCGCGTTCAGGGGATCCGCGAAACGCTCGGTATTGCGACCATTGGTGGTGAGGGCAGCGTTGACGTAGAGGAAATGCGCATGCAGCAGCTTGAGGGCGATCGCCTAATGGCTCAGGAGCAGATGATTGAGAAAAAAGGCCTGCTCGATATTCTCGAAGGTCTGAATGACAAGGACCTGGTAGAGCAAGCCTCGTACATCACGTTTGATCAGTTTGTCATGAGCACTATTCAGCAGCTTCAGGATATTGATGTGCAGCTCAGCTCGCTGGATGCGGACTATGGTGCGAATCATCCGGAAGTGCGCAGATACAAACTTCAGAAGGAAAAGTTAGAGGAGTCGTTGAAACGCCACTTACAGTCGCTGCGTAACGGCCTGCTGACGGAATACCGCATTGCAAAAAATAAATTTGAAAGCCTGGATGCTGCGCTGGCTTCCGTGAAAACCGATACCATTGAGGCTCAGGGTGCTAAATACCGGCCCTACCGCAACGCGATGGCGGACCTCGAAACGGAGCGGTTCATTTATAACCAGCTGAAAGCCAAGCACCGCCAGGAAATCATCACATTGGAAGTGCCGCGAAATCCGGTTGATATTATCGATGTGGCCGAGGCAAACCGTCGTCCGGTGAGCCCGAATCTCTTCATGAATGTGCTGATGAGTATTTTTGTGGGACTCGGTGCCGGTGTGGGCCTGGCTTACTTCATCGAATATCTCGATACCTCTGTTAAAACAGCTGATGATGTTGAGCGCATCCTCGGCCTGCCGGTTCTCGGACTGATTCCCCAGAAGGTTCGGCCTTTGATTGAAGAGGGGCCGGACAGCGAGCATGCGGAATCGTATCGCGTGCTTCGTACCAATCTGGCGTTTACCGAGGGCGGCTCGCATCGCGGCGCGTTCTCGGTGCTTTCGGGCGGTGCCGGTGAGGGTAAATCTACCACCTGTTTCAACTTGGCGTACGTCAGTGCGCAGCAGGGTGAAAAAGTACTGTTGATCGACGCTGACTTGCGCCGGCCGGTACAGCACACCATCCTGGGAGTTTCCAACCGTTTTGGCCTCACCAACGTGCTGCTGCGTGACGTCCCGGTAGAGGAAGCGATTAAGGCTACGAGCGTTCCGAACCTGCATTTCCTGCCGAGCGGCCGTCTGCCGCGTACGTCGTTAGGTGTGCTCGATCCGAAGCGGATCGGCGAACTCATTGCCAGTTTGAAAACAAAGTACGACGTTGTTCTGATCGATACGCCGCCGCTGGTGGGTATCAGCGACTCCTCGATTATTGCCAAGGAAACAGACGGCGCAATTATTGTTGTGCAGTACCGTAAGTATCCGCGCGAAATGCTGGCAAAGGCGAAAACGATGATTGAGGCACTAGGTGTCAATGTCATCGGAGCGGTCTTGAACAACATCAATGTGATGCGCGACGACTACTATTACTATTACCACTCTTATTACTCAGACTATTATCACTCTTCGCAGAGTGACGTGTCGGGCGATGATTCGGTTTGATTGAAGGACTAATGTAATGCGTAAGTATATCTTTTCAGTTTGTCTGTTTGTATCCTTCCTTTTGGGAGGATGTGTAATCCAGCCGGTTAATTCCATTGAAACGACGGGAAAAACCGCGCAGCCGCCTTCTGTATCAGAGTCCGATACGGTGGGGGGGTATACGATTAAGGCGCTCGATCCGCTCTTTATTCGGTTCAGCGGTATTGCCGAACAGCAGTCGCTGGAGGTGGTTGTCGATGAAAACGGCCAGGTGAACCTGCTGCACATCAGCGAGCCCATACAGGCTGCCGGCAAAACCACGTCTGAGCTGGAATCCGCCATCGAACGTCTCTACATGGACGGTGGCATCTATAAGAATGTTTCCGTGAATGTGACGATGACCGCTAAGGTGTTCTACATTCAGGGAGAAGTCAATCAGCCGGGTCAGTTCCAGCTGATGACCGGGACTACGCTGCTGCAGGCCGTTGCCGGCGCACGTGGGCCGACCGCATTCGCCAACCTGAAAAAAGTGACTATTGCGCGTCAGGGCAAGGTGTATACATTTGACCTCCGGAAGCTGGAAAAAGATCCGTCGATGGATGTTAAAATTGAAGCCGGCGACGTGATTAAAGTCTGGCAGAAGTGGTACTAGCGCCTGCCGCGGCGGAAAGCAGGAAGCGTCATGGCGGATATGCCCGCAACGAGACGTATTGGACTTTTCGGTGGGTCTTTTGATCCAATCCACATCGGTCATTTAATCATCGCGCAGGATGCGGTTGATCAGCTGGGACTCGATGAAGTCCTGTTCATTCCTGCTGCCGTACCGCCCCATAAACGGCACCGGGAGAGGGCAACCGATGAAGCGCGCCTGGCAATGGTGAAGCTGGCCGTTGAGTCCAATCCTCTCTTTTCGGTTTCCGAGGTGGAGCTTGAGCGCGGCGGCATCTCTTATACCTGTGAAACGGTAGCGGATTTAGCCCGTGAGCACCGCGGCTGCGGACTGTTCCTGATTATCGGCAGCGACACGCTCGTCGATCTGCATAACTGGTACAAGATTGACGAATTGGCAACGCTATGCGAGTTTTGCTCGTTTATGCGTCCCGGGGAGAGTGATCCAGACCAAATCCGGCAGAAAATCGGGCTTTCACCGAAGTTGAAAGAGCGTGTTATGTCCAACATGTTTGAATCGCGCATGATTGGGATCTCCTCATCAGAGATCCGCAGCCGCATTGCCGCCGGGCAGGGGATCCGCTACCTGGTTCCTGCGGCGGTAGAGAACTTTATTTTAGAACACGGCCTATATAGAGGCTGAGAGGTACCATGGAAAAAACAGATCAGGAAGTCATACAAGAAATCATTCAGTTCCTCGATGAGAGAAAAGCCGAAGAGATTGTCACGCTAGACCTGCGCGAGCATGCAAATATTGCAGACTATTTCATCATTGCAACGGGGGCTAATAAACCGCATTTGAAAGCCCTGTATGACGGGCTGCAGCGCATGTTCAAGGGGGCCGGCTTCAAGGGGTATCACAAAGAGGGTGTTCCGGACAGCGGCTGGATGATCATGGATTTCCGAGGGATCATGGTTCATATCTTTGAGCGCGAACTGCGCGAATTTTACGACTTGGAAAAGCTGTGGAAGGACGCGCCCAGGGTCGATTTCGGAGGCGATGAATAATGGCATTTAAGATTTACAACACCATGAGCCGGTCGAAGGAAGAGCTCGTGCCGCTGGATGGAAAACACGTTCGCATGTACACCTGCGGGCCAACGGTCTACAACTATGCCCATATCGGAAACTTCCGCGCCTATATGTTCGAGGACCTGCTGCGGCGCTACATTAAGTTCTGCGGCTTTGAAGTAACCCAGGTGCAGAACCTCACCGACGTTGACGATAAAACAATCCGGTCATCGATCGAGCAGGGAAAAGCGCTTAAGGAATATACGAAGACCTATATCGACGCTTTTTTCGACGATCTCGCCAAGCTGAACATCGAGCCGGCGGAGCACTACCCGGCGGCCACGGACTACATTCAGGAGATGATCGGGATCATCGAAACGCTGTTTGAAAAGGGCTATGCCTACCAGTCGGAAGACGGCTCTGTATATTACAGCATCGATAAGTTTAAAGAGTACGGTAACCTGGCTCACCTCGATCGGGAGGGCATGCAGGCCGGTGCGCGGGTCGACCAGGATGAATACGACAAGGATAACGCCGCGGATTTTGCGCTCTGGAAAGCCTATGTGCCTGAAGACGGCGATGTAGTGTGGGATTCGCCGTGGGGCAAAGGCCGGCCGGGCTGGCATATCGAATGTTCCGCCATGAGCATGAAGCTGCTCGGGGAGAGTTTTGACATTCATACCGGCGGTGTAGACAACATTTTCCCGCATCACGAAGATGAGATTGCACAGTCCGAGGCCGCCACGGGCAAGCCCTATTCTAAATACTGGATGCACTGCGGCTACCTGGTGGTTGACGGGCGCAAAATGTCGAAGTCGCTCGGCAATTTCTACACGCTGCGCGAAATCCTGGACATGGGTTACACGGGCCGCGAAGTCCGCTATGAGCTGCTCTCTTCCCATTATCGCCAGTCGCTGAACTTTGCCTTCAAATCGCTCGATGCCAACCGCGCGGCGCTGAAGCGCCTCGACGAATTCTACACCAATATCAAGGAGGCTGCCGGCAATGAAACGCAGCCGGGGGCGCTGCCTGACTGGGCAAAAGAGACGCGCGCGAATTTTACGGCGGCGATGGATGACGATATGAATATTTCCGGCGCAATGGCTGCGGTCTTTGATACCGTGCACGCCGGAAACAAGGCCTTGGCCGAAAAGGCTGTCTCCAGCGGTGAAGCGCTGGCGGTTGCCGGCCTTTGGGCTGAACTGGATGCCGTGCTGGGCCTTCTCATTCCGCAGGAAGAGGACGCACCGGCAGAGGTCGATGAACTGCTCGAAGCGCGTGCTAAAGCGCGTGCGGAGAAAGACTGGGCGGAATCGGACCGCATTCGCGACCGGCTGGCCGAACTTGGGTGGACCGTTAAGGACACTCCGGAAGGTCCGAAGCTCAGAAAGCTCTAGTATGCCTGGGAAATTCATCACGTTTGAAGGCCCGGAGGGCAGCGGTAAGACCACCCAGATCCGGCTCCTGCAGGAAAAGCTGGAGGCGCGGGGCCTAGGGGTGATCAGCACGCGCGAGCCGGGCGGCACCGCCACCGGCGAACAGATTCGTAACCTGCTCCAGCACGATGCCGCCGGCGAACCGCTGAGTGAGCGTGCTGAACTCCTGCTTTTTACCGCGAGCCGTGCGCAGCTGATGGACCGCATCATCCTGCCGGCGATTAAGCGGAATGAGTGGGTGCTGTCCGACCGGTTTATTGATTCCACGATGGCCTACCAGGGTTATGCCCGCGGTTTGGACCTTGAGACCTTGAACGCGATTAATACGTTTGCCGTTTATGAGCGGAAGCCGGACCTGACCATTCTGCTCGACCTGGAGGTGGAGGCTGGTTTCCAGCGCCTGGAGAGCCGCTATGCGGGCTCCGGGGAATCCCACGACCGCTTTGAGCGCGAAGCGCGCGATTTCCACCACCGGGTGCGCAATGGGTACCTTGAGCTGGCGGCTGCAGAGCCGAAGCGTTTTGCGGTCGTTTCTTCCGACCAGCCGATCGATCAGGTTGCGGCTGATGTCTGGAAAGCGGTTGAAGGAGTGCTTCTCTGAGATGGATGCCGCGGACCTGCATGCAGAAGCCTGGGCGGGCATTCAGAACGGATATCAGTCCGGTCGGCTTGCGCACGCCTATGTGATTGTCGGTTCGCCGCGCGGCAATGCCCTGCAGTTTGCAGAGTCGTTTCTAAAACTGTTGTTCTGCGAGCGGGCCGAAAAACCCTGTAATGAATGTGCCGGATGCCGGCAGGTTGAAGCGCATAAACACGTCGATACACTCTGGATTGAACCGCAGAGTAAATCACGGCAGGTTACGGCGGAAGATGTCCGCGGCCTGATTCAGCGTATGAACCAGACCTCGTTCGAGGGGGGCTGGAAAGCCGGGATTATCCTGGCGGCCGACTGCATGAACGAGAGTTCTGAAAATGCGCTGCTGAAAACGCTGGAGGAACCGCCGCCGAAGAGCCTGCTGCTGCTGGTTACCGATTCCCCGCAGTCGCTGCTGCCGACGATTATCTCCCGCTGCCAGAAGATTGTGCTCTCCGATTCAAAAACCGGAGCACTGCAGGAAGTCTGGTATGCGCCCCTGATGAATGTGCTGTATGAAATGCCGCCGACGGGTGGGCTGGATGCCTCGCGGCTGGCGAGCCGGCTGAAAGGGATTCTCGACCGCGTGAAAGAGGGGATTGCCGATGCCGTGGCGGAGGAGCTGGGCCATGACGATGAGGCGCTGGACGAATCGAAACTGAAGGTGATTCTCGAGGCGCGCACCAATGCCAAACTCAAGGAAGTGCAGGCCGATGTGTTCCGCGTGATGCTCAGCTGGCAGCGTGATGTCCTGATGCTGGCATCGGGGGTGGATGCCGCCGAGCTGGTTTTTCCGGATGACCAGGAGGTGCTGGCGAACCAGGCCCGGCTGCATACGCAGGGGTCCGCGCTTCGAGCCGTTCAGGATGTTGAGGCCATGGCGCGGCGTTTGGACCGGAATATCCCGGACCTGCAGATTTTCGACGAGGCGTTCCGGAAGATGATCCGCCGCTGAAATCAGGCTTTCAGCCGGTCCATCAGCGCGCGCAGTGCGAGCGTATAGCCGAAGCCCCGGAAACCCATCAGCTGGCCGATGCATGCGCCGGCGGTCAGGCTTTTATGGCGGATTTCCTCGCGGGTGTGGGTGTTGCTGAGGTGGACTTCAACAGCCGGCACGGCATCGGATACCGCTTTGAGCGCATCGTAGAGGGCCAGGCTGGTGTGCGTCAGCGCGGCGGGGTTGATGATGATCCCGTCAAAGGCACCGCGCGCTTCCCCGATCCAGGTGATGAGGTCGGCCTCGGCGTTGGACTGCCTGAAATCGATCTCCACATCGGGGAATACGCCCAGCATCTCGGTTTCAATATCGGCCAGCGTTTCGTAGCCGTAAATTTCCGGTTCGCGGGTGCCGAGCAGGTTTAGGTTGGGGCCGTTGAGTACTAAAATTTTCATGTCATCCTCCAGAGGGTGAGAAATTAAATAACTTGGTGCGGCGACACAAGAAAGATCGGCCAGGGCCTTGTTCTGTAATCACGCATTATGTGAAAGTCTTCGAATCGGAAGAAAAGGAGGGCGGGGAATGATGATACAATGGGCGGTAGGATTATGTCTGCTGGCAGGGTCGGTATGTGCAGGTTTGAGTGTGGAGCAGGCGGCGCATATCACGCAGGATCGTTTGGCGTTCGATTTGAATTCCGAGGCGATATGGTTTAACGATCATGAGGCCGCTTTTTCTGAGCTGCCGGAGCGGCTTAAAGAATCCTACTCCGTTGACCTGCATGTAATTTATGATTCGGGGCATGAGCGCGGGACGGATGATTTGTTTGGTGATCCGGAGAAAGAGAAGGCGCCCAAAGCTCCGATTCGGTTTAGTCCCGCTGCACTGCACAGGCTTTTGGGGCTGCTGCAGTCGGCCGGCATTCCGGCGGAACGGGTGAGGGTCAGCATCAACGTCAAACCGACAATCAGGCGGAACGCCTATCATCATCTTGAGCTGGGTGCGAACGGCGCTGTTTTTCTCGACGGGCGAGCGGTTGCGCCGGAGGAAATCAAAGGGGTGAACGCATCGGGCGCGCCGTATTTTTTAAGTTCCCGCCAGCAAGCGGCGCCTGTGGATTATCGGGAGCTTCAGCGGGTTTTGGCAGCCGTGGGTGATGACGCTGAGATTGCGGGTTTACGCTTTATTACTTCGGGGAGCGTTGAAGTGGAGGCTCAGATTATCCGGATTCTGGATGACGGCAGCGAGGATGTTTTGTACGCACCCAGGTTAACGACGCAGGCCGGGTATGAAGCCATGGTTAAGGTGGTTGAAAATGCGTCTGGTTATACGTTCCATCAGCTGGCGGACAATAAATTCTATCAGGAAGATCTCGCGCATTTAGGCATTCGCTTTTCCGCGACGCCGCAGCTGATCGGGCAGTATCTGAAGGTCGAAGGCGCGGCCGTTGTTACGCGGCTTAACAATCGGCAGCCCGTTTTTTTGGATGAAACGGTTCCTGTTGCCAGCTATGCCTGCTCCAAGGTCGTTATTCCGTTTTCTGCCGTTTTTGAGGAAGGCACGGATTCAATTGAATTTGCTGTCGCGGATATTGAGGGAAGGCCCGCGAAGTGCCGGTTGTCGGCAAAGCGCATTGATCAGCGCGGCATGACCCGGGAAGCGCAGCCGCGGGCGGAAAAACAGCCTTAGAACAGCTCGCTCTGGATTTCGCCGGGGTCGAGGCAGGCGGGATCGTCGAAACTGACTTTGTTGACGCGTTTGGAAACGGGCCGGGCGGTGAGGGGCTGGGGCTTTTCGGGCAGTTCGAGGCGCACGATGGAGCTGTGCACTTTTCCGTGTTCGGGCACCAGCAGCCAGGTGTTCCATTGCTCGGGGGGAATGATGACGGGCATGCGGTCGTGGAGGCCCTGCATCTGCTGGTCGGCGGGACGGGTGATGATGACGCAGCGGCCGCGGTTCCAGAGGCCGGCAAAGGCGAAGAGTGTTTGCTGCGGCGTCTGGAAATAATAGGGCGTGCGGTCTTTCCACTCGTAAAAGCCGTCGGCCGGTATCAGGCAGCGGTGGGTGAACAGCAGCGGCCGGAACAGCGGCCGGTCCGTCAGCGATTCGGAGCGGGCATTGATGATGGGTGCGCCGGTCTTCGGGTTTTCAAAGCCCCAGATGCATGCTTCGGCGCGGTTCGGCGACTGCTGTTTGATGACGGCAACCTGCTGGGTCGGCGCCACGTTGTAGCGGCGGTGAAACAGGGGCGGGAGTTCGATGTCCCCAAGCTGTTTGAGGACCTCCTCGCGGGTCTTCGTTTGTGTAAATCTTCCGCACATACAGGTTATGCTTAAAGAGTATTGCGTAAGTTTGCAACCCCGATAAAATGGAGTTTAAAAATACGGAGGGTGTAGCATGAGGCTGGTTAGGTTTGGTGAGTGCGGCAGTGAGCGTCCGGGCGTGTGGCTCGATGACGGACGGATTCTGGATGTGAGGGCCGTGGCTTTTCATATTGAGGATTATAATGAGCACTTCTTCACGCACTACGGGATTGAACAGCTCAGGATGCTGCTGAATGACCCCGGGGCAAAATATGTCGAGGCCGAGAGCCAGCGTCTCGGCCCGCCGGTGGCCCGCCCTTCTAAAATCATCTGCGTCGGTGCAAACTACGCGAACCATGCGAAGGAGTTCGGGCATGAGATTCCCAGTGAACCGATTCTCTTTTCAAAAGTGACTTCGGCGCTGACGGGCCCGTACGATCCGATTCGGCTGCCGCCCGGTGCGGAGGTGGTCGACAGCGAGGCTGAGCTGGCGGTGGTGATTGGTAAAACCGCATTCCGGGTTCCGGCCGAAGAAGCGCAGGATTATATTGCCGGCTATACGGTGATGAATGATGTGACGGAGCGCGTGGTGCAGAAGGAAAACGGACAGTGGATGCGCGGCAAGGGGTTTGATTCCTTCGCGCCGCTGGGTCCGTTTCTGGTGACGCCGGATGAGATTCCGGATCTTGACGGCCTGAGGGTGGGGCAGACCTGTAACGGGAAGGCGCTGCAGGACGGCTGCACGAGTGATATGATGTTCTCCGTTCCGTATCTGATCGAATATATTTCGAAAGTCATGACGCTCTATCCGGGCGACATCATTTCCACCGGCACGCCGGCCGGCATTGGTTCGGCGAGGCAGCCGCAGGTGCTGATGCATCCGGGCGATGTCGTGGAGGTTGCAGTTGAGCGGGTCGGCGTGCAGCACTCGGAAGTGGTCTGCATCTAGGGCCTGCGGACCGCGGAACAAAGCGGGCTGTTTGAGCGGTATAAAAAAAAGGGATCGCCCATGCGATCCCTTTTTTGTTGGCCGTTCCGAAGCATCAGAACTGGTAGCGCAGCGAGCCGAGCAGGCTGAGGTCGGAATAGTTTCCGGAGAAGCGGGTGTCAAGATCCGCGCGCAGCTCGAGGAATTCGCCGAGCTTCGTGGAAGCGCCCATACCGATTTTGAAGATATCCTTTTCCGGAGCCTGAAGGAGCATCGAGTAGGTTGTGCTCGTGCCGATCAGCTTGAAGTCGATGTCTTCATCGTCCGCATTCCACTGATGCAGCCAGTAAGCACTGATTTCGGGTTTGAGGACAAGGTCGCCCATGCCCATGTACATGCCCAGGCTGCCGCCGAGTGAGCTCTGCAGGTAAACCGTGCTGAAATCATCCACTTCGCGGCCGACGGCGTTGGAAGCCTCTTCGGTGTAGCCGTCCTGCTCATAGAAGTTGGCCAGCAGGGAGACCTGCGGCGTGAAGATGAAGTAATCGCCGATGATCTCTTTGCCGCCGCCCACATAGAAGGCGAAGTTCTGCGCATCGTATTCCGCTTCGGTATTGAAGGTGCTGCCCAGCTCAGCTTCGACGGAGCTGGCGCCGTAGATGAAGGCGGCATCGGCAAACCAGTCTTTGGTGCCGATGGAGCCGTAGACCGAGCCGTAGATGGAGTCGGTGTCGGCACTGCCGCCGTTGTCTTTATCGATGCTGCCGCTGCCTTTGCCGCCGGCGAGGCCGAAGAGCACGTTGTCGGCCGCGGCGAAATCGGCACCGACCATGAAGCCGTAGAGGTCGGCATCGTAGCCGCCGAAGCCGTCGGCGGCATCCTGGCTGCCCCAGCTGCTGTAGCCGTTGATCCAGCCCTGCAGCAGCTGGTTGGACTGGTGCGGTCCCTCGGTTCCTTCCGGTTTGTCCCAGTCGATCGAGGCCGAGGCTCCGCCCATGCGTGCACGGGTGGTGTCGGCGCGGCGGGTCAGCTGTTCGGCCACAGAGCTGAGGCCGAGGTTGATGACGTTGTGCGCGGGGATGGAACTCTGCTTTTCGCCGTAGTAATTGTCCAGGGCATCGGCCATTTCCGAACTGCTCATTCCGTCCTGGAAAATATCCATCATAGCTTCGGCCGTATCGCTGCCGGCAGCTTCGAGCGCTTCGATTGCATCGGCAATTTCAGCCAGCGATCCGCTCACGCCGGCACTGGAGCTCAGGGAGCGGGTGCTGAAGTTGTCGAGAACGATGGTGTTGTTCGAAACGGTCAGTTCGTAGGAGACCAGCGCATTTTCAATGATATTGAGCTCCGAATAGAGCAGGTCGGTGGTGGCGGTCTTCCCGTCAATCTTGAGATCGCCGGCGGCCACAATGGTCCGGACGATTTCGTTGGTTTCGTCGCCTTCAATATAATTCGGGACGGTGGAGTCGCGGTTGATTGAGAGGGACGTATCTTCAGCAAACGATGCCGTGCCGCCGACGACGAGGTTGGTGCCGGTGTAGTCTTCGCTGATGATGATCGACAGCGTGGCATTCTCTTTCTGCGTGTAATTTCCGTTTACATCCACGCGGGCGTTATGGATTTCGAGTTCGCCGCTGTTCATGGTGAAGTTGTTCAGGATGCTGACGAAGGCCTCGTCGTAGACGCCGAAGAGGTTGTCTTTGTCGACGGCAGTGCTTCCCATTACCACGCTGCCCTCAACGGTGAGCGAGGAGTTGGTGCCGCCGATGCTCAGGGTGTTGTTTTTGTTCGTGCCGCCGAGGTAGAGGTCGGACAGTGCCGTCACGGCTGCGCCGTTGGTGATGGTGAAGCTGTTTCCATTGCCGAACAGGCCGAGCAGGATGTCGTCGCTTACGGTCAGGACCGTGTTGCTGCCGCCCACGAAAACACTGTTGGCGCTGGTGTTGGTATAGGCGGAAATGACGAGCTGGCCGCCGACCGAAACCGTGGTGAAGTCTCCGTCGATGATGACGGCGTTGTCGGCCGCATTGGAGGTGCCCACAATCAGGTCGCCGGCGATCGAGGCGGTCACGTTGCTCGAAAGGGTGAAGGTGTTTTCGGAACCTTCCAGGCCGACGATGAGATCTTCGTCGACCGTAAGGACGGCATTGGAGCCCGCCATGTAGAACGAGTTGCCGGATGCGTTGGTGCTGTAGCCGATGATGAGGTCGCGGCCCACATTCACGGTGGTGTTGCTGTAGGCTTCAAAGCTGTTGCCGCTGCTGAACTGGCCGATATACATATCCTGCGTGACATGCAGCGCCGCGGTCTGGTTTGAGCCGCCTGCCATGAAGAAGCTGTTGTCCGAGCCGGCGGACTGGGTGCCCATTTTGACGCTCTTAGCCGACAGGCTGCCGCCGTCGAGGATTTCGACGCGGTTGTCGGAGCCTTTACGGCCCAGGCGCAGGGTGCCTGCGATTTCAACCCGGGCGGATTCGCCGGTGACGATGAGGCTGTTGCCGTCGGCGGCGCTGGTGTAGCCGAGGATCAGGTCGGCGTCTGTTGTGGCCAGCGCATCGCTGCGGACCACCAGGGCATTGTTCACTGAGTTGCTGCCGATATACAGCGACCGGCTGCCCGTGTCCCAGGTGGCCGTTCCGCCTGTGTGCAGGCCGTTCAGCGCAATGGTGCGGCTGTCCTGGACCTGGGCGGTTCCGGTATAGGTTCCGGCCACTTCCAGCGTTGAGCCGGTGTCGAACACGATGTTGGTCAGCGCATTGGTTTCGATGTAGTAGTCCCAGTCGCCTGCGCTGAAGGTGCCGCCGTCATTCACATAGACGAAGTTATCTTCGGCAATATACACACTCGACTGCGAGGCCACTTTCAGGATGCCGCCGTCCTCGATGGTTACTGAGTTGTTGGTGCTGCCGGCGCTGCCGACGTAGAGCTCGTTGCTGACAGCGAGAAGCGATTCGCTGCCGGTGATGGTGATGGTGTTGTTGCTGGAGGCTTCCAGGCTGTTCGTGCTGCCCACATAGGCATTGTAGACCACGGCGGTTGCACCGTTCTCGATCGTCATATAGTTGTTGGAGCTGGCGTAGCCGATAAACAGGCTGCCGCCTACATCGAGCAGGGCATTGGTGCTGCTCAGCGAGATGTAGTTGCTGCCGTTCGTTACACCAACCAGGATGTCGCCGGCGATGGAGGCCGTGCCGCTGGTGATTTCCAGATAGTTTTCTTCGCCGTCGAGGCCGATGGTCATGCTGCCGTCCACCTGCAGGAGGGAGGAGTTGGTGCTGCCGCTCAGCTCAATATAGTTTCCGTTGGTGCTGGCGCCGATGATGACGTCGGAAAGGATATGGGCATAGCCGCCGTCGGCAACTTTGAACCAGTTTTCAGCCCCTTCGTCACCGACCGTCAGGCTCTGGGCTTCAAAATAGGAGTTGGTGCCGATGGTGGCGTTATTGCCTTCGGCATCCTCGGTCACGCCGAGAACAACGCTGCCGGAAATCAGGTTGGTGCCGCCGGTCTGTTCGTAGAAGTTGTCGGACCCAGAATCGCCGATGGTCAGGTCGCCGTCGATGGTCACAAGCGCGTCTTCCTGGACAATCAGGGAGTTGTTGTCGGCGCCGTCGTCTTTGCCGATGATTACGCCTTCGGAATAGATTGTTCCGTTGGTGACGCTGACGCTGTTGTAGTCGCCTTTACGGCCGATGACAAGGTTGGTGGCGGCGAGGCTGCCGTCGGTGGTGATGATGAGCTCGTTGTTGTCCGCAGAGGAGCCGTAGCCGATCTGAAGCGTGGACACCGCAACGGACCCGCCGTTGGTCAGCGTGAGCGAGTTGTCGGAGTCGGTCTTGCCCAGGTAGGAGTTGCCGCTGGAGGCGTTCCAGGTGGAGTTGCTGGTGTTCAGGACGATATTGAGTCCGGTATCGTCGTAGTTGCCGATCGTCTGGCTGAGCAGGCTGCCGTTGACTGCCACAAAGGCATCGTCATCGAGGACAATGCCTTTGTCGTCCAGCTGGGATATCTTCATATCGCCGCCGACTTCCAGGGTGCCGCCGTCTTCAATATTGATGGTGTTGTCTTCTTCGTCGTCCGAATTGTTTACGATATTGGTGAGCGAGGAGACCCAGAGTGTGCCCTCATCATCCACGTAGATATAGTTGTTGGAGCTCGTTTCTGAGCCGATGATCAGCGTGTCGGCCACGGTAAAGGTGGCGCCGTCTGAAATGGAAATTTCGTTATCCGTGCCGCTGGTGCCGAACGTGGCGTTTTCCACAGTCAGCTCGGTGCCGTCGCCGGCGAGTTCGATGTTGGCGGTGTCGTTGGAGGAAACGCCCATGTAAAAGTTTTCGGCTGTCAGCAGGGAGCCGTTATCCATCAGCAGGGCGTCGTCGCCGTCGCCGATGACCAGGCTGGAGCCGTTGGTGGTTGTGAAATCGGTGGTGCCGGCGTAGACAACGGCGTCGTCGGTGATCTCCAGCATATTGTCGGACGGTTCGTCCATGTTGATGGAGCCGACCTGGACCACCGCGTTGCTGTTAATCAGCAGGGAGCTGCCGTTGTTGATCAGCAGTTCGTTTTCGGTTGTCAGCGAAGCGCTGTTGGTATAGCTGCCGCCGTCTTCATAGATCGGGAATTTCTGGGCTGCTGCTGTGCTGCAGGCTGCGGTCAGAAGGCCGGTGAACAGCCGCAGGCCGGATGCTCCGATGACAGATTTAAAGGTACGATTCATTTGATTTCTCCACTATTCTCGTTCGGCCGGTACAGCAAGCCTGAAATGATCGCGAAATTTATCGATTTGCCTGAAAAAAAACAATCAAGTTCGCCGAGTTTTCGGGGCCGCAGCTCCGCCGCTGCGGTTTTTTCCAATAGTTGGATTTTAGGCTTTAAGGGGGTTGCTGAAAGGCGATAGATTCCTCTCCCGTATTTTTAAACATTCCAGCACTACAGATATGGGAAAAATTAATGGCTAAATACCTCTTTATCACCGGCGGCGTGGTTTCTTCGCTAGGCAAAGGAATCACCGCGGCTTCCGTGGGTCGGCTCCTCATCAACCGCGGCCTGAAAATCCGCATGCTCAAAATGGATCCGTACCTCAACGTCGATCCCGGAACGATGAGCCCGTACCAGCACGGTGAAGTCTATGTGACCGACGACGGCGCCGAAACCGACCTCGATCTGGGCCACTATGAGCGCTATACCGGAGCGCCGACGTCGCAGAAAAGCAATATCACCGCCGGCAGCGTTTACTGGGACGTGCTCCACAAAGAGCGCCGCGGCGACTATCTCGGCGGCACCATCCAGATGATTCCGCACATTTCCAACGAGATTAAAGACCGCATCCGTGCTCTTGAAGCGGATGATCCGGATATCATTCTCTGCGAGCTCGGCGGCACCGTGGGCGATATCGAAGGCCTGATTTTCCTCGAGGCACTGCGCCAGCTGGCGCTCGAGGTCGGCCGGGACAATTCGATGTTCATTCATCTCACCTATGTTCCGTACATCGCGGCCGCCAAAGAGGTGAAAACCAAACCGACCCAGCAGAGTGTGGCCAAGCTGCGCGAAATCGGCATTATGCCCGACGTGCTCGTCTGCCGGACCGAAGTGGATATGGAACGCGAGCACCTCGAAAAACTCTCGCTCTTCTGCAACGTGCCGCGCGACTGCGTGATTGTTGAAAAAGACGTGGAAACCTCGATCTATGAAATTCCGCTGGTGCTTTCGCGCGCCGGCCTGGATGAAATCATCCTCAACCGCTTCCGGATTGCGAAACCGTCCAAGCCGCTGCGGGACTGGGAAAAACTGATCGAAACCATCCGCCATCCGAAAGGAACTGTGCGCATCGGGGTGGTCGGCAAATATTCCGAGCTGCAAGACGCCTATAAATCCGTTTATGAAGCGCTCTACCACGGCGGATATGCCGCCGGTTACAAAGTCGTTACCGTAAAGGTTGCCGCCGAGGACATCGAAGATGATCCGTCCATTCTGGATACGGTGGACGGCGTGCTGATTCCGGGCGGCTTCGGCTCCCGCGGCATGGAGGGTAAAATCCGCGCGGCGCAGTATGCGCGCGAACATAAAATTCCGTTCCTCGGCATCTGCCTCGGCCTGCAGTGCGCGGTGATTGAATTTGCCCGGAATGTCTGCGGCCTGACCGGAGCGCACACCACCGAGTTTGATGACGAGCGCGGCGTAAAAACCGAGCATCCGGTGGTCTGCCTGATGGAAGAGCAGGCCGATGTGAAGGATAAGGGCGGCACCATGCGCCTCGGCGCCTGCCCCTGCGTGATTAAGCCGGGCACCAAATCCTTTAAAGCATACGGCTCCAAAAATGTTTCCGAACGCCACCGCCACCGCTATGAGGTGAATAACCGCTACCGCGAGCAGCTCGAAGGAAACGGCCTGATTCTTTCCGGCATTAACCCGGATATCGGCGTGGTTGAAATGGTCGAGCTGGAGGATCATCCCTGGTATGTCGCCACCCAGGCGCACCCGGAGCTCAAATCCCAGCCGGTCAATCCGCATCCGCTCTTCAAGGATTTTGTTGCGGCTGCCGTGGCGAAGCTCGAAGGCTGATGTGCCGAGCGGCCGCCGGCCGTCCTGCTATTAAAAAAAACCGCCGGCTGCCGGCGGTTTTTTTGCATTAAAATGCGTAGATGACTTTGGCTGACAGGTTGTGGGAGTTAAAGCCGTCGCCGAACAGTTCATCAAAGTCCAATCGCAGCAGCACATTTTTCAGCGCGCGCTCCTGCGCATTGAAGAAGGTGAAACCCACCCCGAGCCGAATGGTATCTTCGTCCAGGTAGGGATAGATGATTGAGTAGTCGTTTGCGCCGCCGACCAGGCTGTAGTTCAGTTCGCCGGGCTCCGGATTAAACTCCCGCATCCAGTGGAGGCGGCCTTCCATTTTGAAGGCAAAATAATCCAGCGAAGCGTTGTCGAGCATGGCGGCGTTCAGGCCGATGCTGGCGACGAGCGATTCGCTGTCGAACGCGTCGAACTCGCGCGGTACGGCGATGCTTCCGGTTTCGGTATAGGCCTCCTGCTCGTACAAGGTGTACTGCAGGGAGGCCTCGGGGGTGAGCACCGTGCCAATCTTCGGGAAGTCAAAACTCCGCCCGCCGCCGATATGCGCGCTGAACAGGTGCGCATCAAATTCGCCCTCAAGGGCAAAGGGATCTGCGGTGGTGGATTCGACCTGGTTGAACCCGTAGGCCAGGCCCAGGTCAAGGTAGGCATCGCCGAAGCCGCAGGTGGAGTAGAGTGCAGCCTGAAAGGCATCCATGCTCTGTTCGGCGGTGCTGTCGGCATCGATTGTATAATTTCCCGCGCCGGCGCTCAGGCCGATGAGCAGGCGGCCGAAGCTTTTATCCATGCCCAGCGCACCGCCGTGCAGGGTCGTGTCGTACGCTGTGTTCAGGCCTTCGCCGTCGCTGGAATAAAAGCTGCCGTAATACTTCAGCCAGAACCGCCAGTCGTTCTGGGATTCGGGGCCCTGCGGTCCGGCGGGCAGCCGCAGCTGTTCGCGGAAGTCGGTGCCGCGCGACAGGCCGAGGCCGAGCGATGCGCCGAGCCCCTGCTTGGCGGCCTGGAAGGTGTTGAGCGTGGAGAAGTAGGTTTGCTCCACCAGTGCGGCGGATGCCGACGCGCCCAGGCTGTTGATGATGAGGTTCAGGTCGTCCGAAGCCAGGTCTTCAAATTCGTTCGCCAGTTTTGCCATCTGGCCGGAGGCATTCCAGTAGTTGCTGAACGAGAGGGTGGTGAAGACAAAGCTGAGGTTGTCCGTGCCGGTAATCGTCTCTGCAAGGCTGGTGCGCCCGGTTACAGCGGAATTGGTGGAGAACGCGACGTCGGTCTTAAAGCCGTTGTAAATAATATTGGTGGCGGTGATCACGGTCGTGGTGGTTGTTCCGGTTGAATAGTCGGCCATGATGGCATTCAGCGAAACCGTCGAGTTGCTTTCAAAGTTCACGGTGCCGGAGGAGGTGATGAGGCCGGCGTTGGTGGAGACCATGTTAAAGCTGATGACCGCGTCTTCAAGCACGGTGATGTCGCCGGCTTCGACCTGGCCCAGGTTAATGTTGAATTCTGCACCTTCGCCGATTTCCAGCGCGCCCTTGAATTCCATCCGGCTGCTGCCCGTCATGAGATTGAATTCGGATGATGAGGCGAGGGTCAGGTCCTCCCGGAAAATCATCGTTCCGTTGGATACGGTAACGAACTGGAATCCGTCATCTTCCAGGTTGGTGACGTCAACGATACCGCCCTGCTGAAAGACTTCCACCGAGACGGTGATGTTGCTGGCGGTAACCAGCTGGACCCCGTTGGCCGCATTGACGAATTTGAGCGAGCTGAAGGTGCCGCCCATTAGGTTGAGCCGGTTTGTGGAGCTGCCGTCGGTGCGGCTGGAGAGGCCGCCCGTTGTAAAGGATCCGCCGTAGGTGGTCAGGTCGCTGTTCTGCAGGTAAACGGCCGGGCTGTCAGAGCCGCCCTTATAGGTGCCGCTGTGAATGACGACGGATGAGCCGTTCACCGCCCGCACCGCGCTGCCGCCCAGCGTTACACCGCTGTTGGTTGTGCCGCCCGCGCCGCCGGTCAGTGTGCCTTCGTAGATTTCAACGGAGGCGCCCGAGGCATAGAGTGCATCCCCGCCGTCGGCGTGGTCGGAATAGTCGCCGTAAGCATCGGCATCCCCGCCGTCCCCGCCGGTAACGGTGACATTGCTGAGCACCAGGGTGGAGCTGAAGACTTCCAGGCCGATGCCGCCGTCGGCCGTCATGTCGGCATAATATCCTGTGGCCTCGCCGGCATCGCCGCCGGTGACAGTCGAGTCGTTGAGCTGCACATAGGTGCTGTCGGAGATGATCAGTCCGGCGGATCCCGATGCATTGGTTACATAGGTGGATTCGCCGGGGATGGGCGGTCCGTCGGTGCTGCTGGATTCATCGACCAGGCTGCGGCCTTCAAAGGTGACATCCGATACCATCGCGGTCTGGAGGTTCGAAAAGAACCCGCCGGCGGCCTCCGCCCATGCGTTGGTTCCGATCTCCAGGGAGCCGCCGGAAAATGTGCCCTCGGAAACGGTTAGCGTGCCGCCGCTGTAGACTGACAGCGCGGAGGTGTTGTTTGATAGGCTGGTGGTAACCGAGCCGCCTGACGCATCGATGCTGAACGCGTCGAAATCATTGCTGACCGTCACAAAGCCGACCACATCATGCGAGATGGTCAGCGATGTCGTGTTGTTGTTCAGGATGGTCAGGTTGTTGGTTCCGTCTTCGACGGAGACGATCGATGCGCTGTTGTAGTTTTGTCCGTAGACATCGCCGGAGGAAACATTGTTTGCGGCGGCGGCGCGGTCTGCCGATAAAAAAAAGGCGATTGCCGCAAGCGGTATCACCTTCAACGAAATAGAGTGGACCGGAAGGTTCCGGGGTGAATGAGATTTCATTAAGGAACAACTCCTGGACGCATGATCTATTGTATGGATTCTTACTTCTGTTTCTTCTTCGGCACCAGCACTGCGTTGATGAAACGGCCCTGCATGCGCGGCATCTGATCGACGCTTGTGATGTCCGCGGTATCCTGGATCACGCGCCGCATGACTTCCATGCCCAGGTCCTTATGGGCATTTTCACGGCCGCGGAACATCAGGGAGAGTTTCACCCGGTCACCGTGCTCGATGAATTTGCGGAGGTTGCGCATTTTGGTCTCATAGTCGTGGTCGCCCACGTTAACCCGGAATTTCACCTCTTTGAGCTTGGTCTGCACCTGGTGCTTCTTCTGCTCTTTTTTCTTCTTTTCCTGGTCATATTTGAATTTGCCGTAATCCATGATTTTGCACACGGGCGGCTTTGCGTTGGGGGTGATTTCCACCAGGTCAACGCCATACTGCTTGGCACGGTTGAGTGCCTCGCCGGTTTTCATGATACCCACCGGTTCGCCGTTGGGATCGATTACGCGGATTTCCGGCACACGGATACGATGATTGATCCGGACCGACGGTTCGCGCTGCTGCCGTCCTCTGAAGTTTTGCCTGCTAATCTGAGACCTCCATGTCTACTGTTGATTTTTCCAACTCTTCTTGTTTGAGCTGGGCGATGAAATCGTCCAGGGAGCATTCGCCCTGCATGCCTTTGAGGCGGTGGCGGACGGCAACCTGACCGTTTTCCATTTCCTGCTTACCGATAATAAGCATATACGGCACTTTGTCCAGCTGGGCGTTCTTCACTTTTCCGTTCAGCTTGCCCTGCTTTTTATCCACCGTTGCGCGGATTTCCGCGTTCCGGAGTTTGGAAAGGATTTCGTCGGCATAGTCGAGCTGCTCATCGGAGAGCGGGAGCACGCGCACCTGCTCGGGCGCCAGCCAGACCGGGAAACCGCCGGCATAGTGTTCGGTCAGGATGCCGAAGAAGCGTTCCATGGAACCGAACAGCGCGCGGTGCACCATGTAGGGGCGGTGCGCTTCGCCGTCGTCGCCGATGTATTTAAGGTCAAAGCGCTCCGGCAGGTTGAAGTCGAACTGGATGGTCGAGGTCTGCCACTCGCGGCCGATCGCGTCCTTCACTTTCAGGTCGATTTTCGGGCCGTAGAATGCGCCGCCGCCTTCGTCCACTTCGTAGGGAAGGCCTTCGGCTTTAATCGCCGATTCAAGCGATTTGGTTGCCTGGTCCCAGCGCGCTTCCTCGCCGACCGCTTTTTCCGGGCGGGTGGAGAGGTAGGCTTTGACTTCGGTGAAGCCGAAGGTTTTCCAGATAAAGTTGCAGAAGCGGATGACTTCCTTCACTTCGTCTTCAATCTGCTCCACGGTGCAGAAAATGTGCGCGTCGTCCTGTGTAAAGCCGCGGACGCGGAAGAGCCCGTGCAGCGTGCCGGCTTTTTCATAGCGGTAAACCGTGCCGAGTTCGGCCCAGCGGAGCGGCAGCTCGCGGTAGGAGCGCAGCCCCGACTTGTAGATCTCCACATGGAACGGGCAGTTCATCGGCTTGGCAAAATATTCCTGGCCGTCGACGTCCATGGCGGCAAACATGCCTTCGCGGTAGAAGTCGAGATGGCCGGAGGTTTCCCACAGGTTGGCTTTGCCGATGTGCGGGGTGAAGATGATGTCGTAGCCGTTTTTATAGTGCTCTTTGCGCCAGAAGTCTTCGATGAGGGTGCGGATGCGTCCGCCCTTGGGGTGCCAGTTGACGAGGCCGGGTCCGACGTTTTCGGAGATGGAAAAGAGGTCCAGTTCTTTGGCCAGTTTGCGGTGGTCGCGCTTCTGGGCTTCTTCAATCTGCTTGAGGTAGAGGCGCAGCTGTTTCGGATTGGTGAAGGCCGTGCCGTAGAGGCGCTGCAGCATCGGGTTGGTCTCTTTGCCGCGGTAGTACGAGCCGGCAATATTCATGATTTTGAATGCGCGCAGCTTGCCGGTGCTTTCAACGTGCGGGCCGGCGCACAGGTCCATGAATTCGCCGCAGGTGTAGAACGTGATCTCTTTGCCTTCCGGAATGTCGGCCAGGCGCTCCAGTTTATATTTCTGGTCCTTCAGCAGTTCCTTGGCTTCGTCGCGCGAGACCGTTCTGCAGGTGAATTCGAGGTCTTCGTCGATGATTTTTTTCATCTCGGCTTCGATGCGTTCGAAGTCGTCCGGCGTGATGCGTTCCGGCAGCTCAAAGTCGTAGTAGAAACCGTCTTCGGTCGACGGGCCGATGTCCAGCTGTACATTATCATACAGGCGGCACACCGCCGCCGCCATTACATGCGCCGTCGAGTGGCGCAGACGATCCAAATCACTCATGTTGTTTTTCATCCTCAAAAGTTGGGAAGAGACTTCCGTAAAAAGACGCTGAATATAGGGCGTTGCGCAGGGGGTGTCAATTGGAGGCGGTGTTAAATGACTTTGCCTGAAAGCCGGATTCCGGCCGTCTGAGCCGGGCGGTTCCGCGGCGGTGCGGTTTGCGGTTGTGCCGGGCGGGGCGGCGGCCTATCGTGCGGCATTGACTGGGAGAAGAATTATGTCGAAGGGCTGGGCTCTGCTGGGGCTGCTCGTGTTGGCGGGCTGCGCATCCAAAACCGGTTTCACGGCGTACAAGCCGTATAAAGACCGAGAGAAGCGTGCGTTTGAACGTGCGGATTTTTCTGTCGCATTTGCTGACGTGCAAACCAATTTCCAGCGCTATGCGGAAACCGAGGTTGCCTGGGCCGGCATCATCCGCCGGGTCCGGTTTCATGAGACCGAGCGGACCATCCAGGCGGCGTTTGAGATTGAGCAGCGCGGCTTTGACTGGAAAAAATATTCCGCCGGGGAGCCGTATCAGCTTTCTGCTGTAAGTGCGGGGACGATCAAAGCCGGCTGGACCGTGGATAAACCGTCCCGCATCAGCTATTTAAAATCACTGGCGAAACCCGGCTGCATGATTGTGGTTTACGGCAAGCCCTGGCAATGCGCCGGCGATGAAATCCAGCTGGCCGCCGCGGCGGTACGGCCGATCAGGCCCGGCAGGTTTGGAATCCGCCGCGATGGGGAAGGCCCGGCTGCAGACTAGAATTTATACAGCAGGCTGGTGAGCAGGGCTTTGTCGTAGTAGCCCTTGTCGTCGTAGGCCACTTCGGTATCCCGGTCCAGCTTATATTCCAGCCGCAGGAAAATATCCTTCACCAGCTTGTTTTCAATGCCGGCGGTATATTCAAAGTGGTAGTTTTCCAGGTTGCCCAAATGCGTGTAGGTCTGCGTGAGCGAAAGCGTGTTGATGATGTTCCAGCGGAAGTCGCCGTCAAAAATAAACTTCGGTTCGGATACTGAGGCGATAAAGGTGCCGTCCGATTCCTCCCGGTCATAGATGTGGTATGCGCCCCCGGCGGAGGTCGAAAGCTGCACCTTGGACTCTTTGCCGAACCATTTTACGCCCAGTTCTGCCGTCTGCAGGTATTCGTTTTCAATTTCGCGGTTGTAGTCGCGCTGGTAAAGCGTTTTGGCGGCGGCAAAATAGTTGTCGTTGATGAATGTGTGGTTGTATTTCTGGGTTACGTTGAAGTAGTCATCGCGGATGCCGTCTTCGTCTTCGCTGTAGCGGTAGGTCCAGTTCCAGCTCAGTTTATTGCGTTCGCCCTTCCAGTTCAGGTTGCCGTAGAAGCGGTAGGTTTCGTACTGATCCTGGCTGGACGAACCGCTGGAGGTCGTGCTGGTTTTGTCCCGCATGGCAATGGCGAGTCCGCTCTGGCCGGACCACGGGCTCTTTTTCTTTTTGGATTTGTTCGCCTGCTGCGGCTTTTCTTTGGAAGGACGCTGCTCTAGCGTCGGCTGGCCGCCCGGGGCCGGGTCCGCCGGCGGGTCATTCTGCGCCGTCTGCAGCGGCTGGGATTCGCGCGCGCTGTCGGCGGGAGTGTCCGGCGTGGAAATCGCATCGGCCGGCACGCTGATTTCGCCGAGTTCCTCGTTGGTGATCCGGATTTCCAGGATGTCGCGCGGGTCAAGTGCAACAGCACCGAATGCGGTGCTCTTGAAATAGACGTGGTCCGCGGTCTGCTCAAGGATTTTGCCGGAAAGCACATCACCGTTTTTGAGCACAACCCTATCCTGCGCAGCGCCCGAAAGGGCGGCGGACAACAGGGCGGTCAGAATGATGTTCTTAAAGTTCATGAGCAATCAGGCGTGTTTTAAAATTCAAGCCGGGCAAAGTATCTTCTCGGCCCGCCGGGGTCAATGCCGACAAAAACAAAAACGCCTTGCGAACAAGACGTTTTCATTTCCGGTAATTGGACGTTTATTTTAACGCGCCGGCGGCGCATGCACACAGCCTTTGTGCAGGGCGTGCGCACATTCCATCCAGATCTCTGCAAAAGTCGGGTGGGCGTGGACGGTGTTGCCGAGTTCTTCGGCCGTAATTTCCTCGCGCACGGCCACCACCATTTCGCTGATCAGGTCCGTTGCATGCGGCCCGGCGCACTGGGCGCCGATAATGATGTCGCTCTCCGCATCGGCGATGATTTTCACAAACCCTTCCGTTTCGGCGGCCGCCTGGGCTTTGCCCAGCGGTTTGAACTGGAATTTGCCGATGTTTACCGAGCGGCCGAGCTTTTTACACTCCTCTTCGGTCAGGCCGACCAGGGCCACTTCCGGCGAGGTGAAGATGACGCCCGGAATCACCACTTCTTCGATCTTCTCTTCGCCCTTCATGATGTATTCGCAGGCATACATCGCCTGCGAGGTCGCGGCATGGGCCAGCTGCATGCGGCCGGAAACATCGCCGATGCAGAAAATGTTCGGCACATTGGTGCGGCTCAGCTCGTCGACTTCAACATAACCGCGTTCGCTCACCTTCACGCCCGCGGCCTCGATATTCAGGCCGTCGAGCACCGGACTTCGGCCGATGGCCACGAGCAGCATGTCGGCTTCGATGGTCTGGTCGCCGGCTTTCGCGGTTACTTTGTCTTCGGACGGTACAATATCCTGCATGGCGTCGCCGGTCAGCAGGGTCATGCCCAGCTCGCTCTTCATGTGTTTTTTGACTACGTTGCGGATATCTTTGTCGAGCAGCATCAGAATGTCGGGCAGCAGTTCCACAATGGTGACTTTCACGCCGAGCCCCGCCGCCATGCAGGCGAGTTCGGAGCCGATGTAGCCGCCGCCGAGAACCATCAGGGTTTCCGGAAGTTCTTCGAGCTCCAGGAAGGCGCGGCTTTCCACAATGCGCTCATGTTTCGGAATAAAGCCCGGCACCGTGGAGGTGGATCCGGTGGCAATGATGATGTTTTTGCCGGTAATTGTTTCCGTGGAGCTGTCGGCTTTCTTGACGGCGATCGTGTGGGCATCCTTGAACGAGCCGGTGCCTTCAAAAAGGGTGACGCCGTGCGATTTCAGCAGGTAGGCAATGCCGTTCTGCTGGGTTTGAATCACGTCGTCTTTGCGCTTTTTCATTGCGGCATAGTTGATTTCCGGTTGGCCGACCGAAATGCCGAAGGTTTCAGCGTGCAGGATTTTCTGATACACCTCGGCCCCGGCAATCAGTGTTTTGGTGGGAATGCAGCCGCAGTTCAGGCAGGTTCCGCCGAGCCATTCGCGCTCGATGATCGCCGTTTTTGCGCCCAGCTGGGCTGCTTTAATGGCTGCCGGATAGCCGCCCGGACCGGCACCGATTACAATTACATCGAAATTCATACTAATTTGGTCTCCTTTGATAACGGTCGGAGTATTGGTATTTAATCCGTAGTGAGTCAACCCTAAGCGTTTTACAATGTTTAGAGTTGCAGTCAACATGGCATTCACGATGCTGATAAGGCATGGATCTGTTCAGAGCAAAAGGAGGCAGTTTGATGAAACGTGAAGCATATGGTTTTACATTGGTTGAGGTTATGGTTGTGGTGGCTATTGTCGGGGTGCTGGCTGTCTCAGCCGGCCTGTGGCTGTCGAATGTGATGGACAACAGCCGAACGAAGCAGGCGGAAACGGAACTGGCCCTGCTTTCAGAGGGGATTCTCCAGATGGCCTGGGATACCGGAAGATGGCCGAACGGGGTTTACCGTGATGCCAGTGCAGGAAATAACGAAGAAATGCGCACGCTCGAAGAGAGTGCCCTGGTCGAAGAGCCGGGCAGCGATGAGGGTTTCAGCGGTTGGTCCGGTCCGTATTATGAAGGTTCATTAGAGGATCCTTGGGGAAATCCGTATTATTTTGATACGGATTACAGAATTGACGGCCAAAACAGGGTTGTTGTCGGTTCTGGGGGGCCTAACGGTTCGGGCATCAATATCTACGATTCAGACAATATCTATGTTCTTCTCGATGACTAGCGTGCCGGCCCCTCGGCCCGCTGGCTGTTGTTCCGCGCGGGTCGCTGGGGGCGGTGACCGGATCTATTTCTGCCACGCGGCAATCACGGGATTGGGCACAACCTCAATCGATTCTTCCCCTGAGGGCAGGGTGATATCGCTTCCGCCTGTTGATTTGAAATGCCCGCCGACAACGATCTGGCCTTCAATAACGCCCTGTGCGGTCTGCTGGAAATCGCCCGTTTCGGAATAGAACAGGCCGGAACAGTCTGACTTGGTGTTAAACTGGATGTCGCCGTTCTGCGTTGCAAAGGCAATGCCGCTATCACCTGCGATGAGTGATCCTTTCACGCTGAGGCTTCCCGTCGCAATAATCGTGCCGTAAAATTCTCCGCTGATGGTGACATCGCCATTAACGAACAGGATGCCGTCCCCGCCGTCGATGGAATCCGTTTTGTTATTCTTCAGGGTGTAATCGCCGTCGTAGGTCTCATCGGCATTCTGCTGGTACCAGGCAAAGCTGTTATAGCGCTCTTCAAGTTTGGGGGTGGCAATCGATGACTGGTTTTCCTGAAGCGATCCGGTGATGCTGTCGGGGTCCGAAGCGGTGCCGGTGAGCGAGACATTGGCTTCGGTGTCCGAGTTTCCGCTGTTATTCAGGTCGCCGTTAAAATGGATGGACTCTGTGTTGCCGTCTCCATCAACCAGGGTGCCGCCGCCGATTCGGTGGGTCATGTTGCCGCCGCCGCCGAAGATAAGATAATCGAATCCGTTCACTTCCTGGTAGTTTGAGTCTTCGCAGACCACCTCTACTTCGTCGGAGGAGTTGCCGCATGTTCCGACCGAGTTGACGATTACATACTGGCCGTTGTTCAGGGTGGTCAGCGTCAGCGTGTAGGAGCCTTCCCCATACGTTGTTTTGACCGCCGTCCCGCTTAAGAGTACCGATTTGGACTCATAGAGGAAATTGGTAATATTCGTGCGTTTGGTGAAATCATCCCGCAGGACAGCATAGGCAAATTCGATGCCGGCTTCGGCATAGGCCGATGCGCGGGTGCGGTTTTCGATGATGTCGCCCATGTAGACGCTTTGTTCGGAGGATTTGAGCAGCAGGGTGAATGTGGCCCCCATGACAATCATTATACCCATGACGGTTACGAGGGCATATCCACGTTTTCGGCTGCGGGGTTTTGTTTTCATATCCTTAGGTTCCGGGGTTATAGTCCGCTGTTCCTTGGTGTGATGTCGGCCTTGATGGAGGAGGAGATCCGCTGCGTTTCACCATTCACGCCCATCGTGATGTCCTCATAGATTTCCATATCGACCTGAACGGCGGATTTGAGTGCACTGCCGTTCAGGGTCACATAAAAGTCGCCGTAATCCGGTCCGGTGGTGAATTTTCCGCTCATGTTGACCATTCTGCTTTCGCCGTCCCAGTTGATTTCCACTTTCCGGAGCAGGGGGGACTCCAGATAGTCGGTGCTTGAGTTAAGAATGGCTTGGAACTGGATGTAGCGCCCGGTCTGGCTGCCGATAATCTGGCTGGATTCGCTTACGGTGGCGTTCCATGCCGTGAGGCTGCTGAAAGCCGGGGCATCGGTCAGGTCGGGCTCATTGCCGGAACGGACTTTGAAAGAGCAGCTTCCGTTTGCGAACTCAACAAGCCAGGAGAAGTTTTCGTAGAGCGGACTGTCGATGCAGGTGTCCATGATATCGGAGGTATAGGTGCCTTCATCCGCATAACTGACGAAAAGCGATTCCAGCGCGGGAAGAATATAGGCACCGAACTCCGTGCCGGCCGCATTTTTGATCCGCGTGGTTGTGGGAAGCGATAGGTTATAGGCCCGATAGTCCCCCCACATATGCAGTTTGTTGGCATGGTCGATCTGGAAGGTGACCAGATAGTTCTTGTCTTTGCTGATTGGCAGGTCGACCCAGTCGGATGTGCGCGTTTGGTCCACGGGAACGGTTACCGTGTCGCTGCCGGAAAAATATACGGTTTCGGGAGATGAACCGAATGCCATGGCGGTTGTATTTGAGCTGGCGCTCTCTCCGATCATAATCTGGCTGATGTGCAGGTTTGAATCTTCGGCGGCCCGGAAGGTGAGTTTGCAGCGTTCGCCGTCGCTGTTGATCATATTGCCGCCCGCCACGCCGGAGCCTTTCAGGAGGATGGAAACGGTTGCGCCGACCAGGTTGGATGTGGAG
The DNA here is from genome assembly GCA_041582935.1 of Pontiella sp. Taxonomy (GTDB): domain Bacteria; phylum Verrucomicrobiota; class Kiritimatiellia; order Kiritimatiellales; family Pontiellaceae; genus Pontiella. The sequence goes on along the minus strand of JBFHGU010000007.1, from coordinate 9,389 downwards.
TCAAACGCATCGAAGTCTGCGGTCTGGGATTCCGCCATCCAGCTGGTTTCGTTTCCTTCGAGGGCAACGACGATGTCGTCGAGCGTGTAATCAGTTTTGATCACCGTGCGGTCGCGCTCCATATACCCGCTGCCGGAAAAGTTCTCAAAGTCGGTTAGTTCCCAGACATCGTTAGGGATTGTGATGGAAAGGGTGCTGCCTTCCGCTTTTGCATCGTAGTAGAGCGCATGGCGGTTTCCGTATGCCGCCTTGGACTGCTCCTGCGGGGTATCGCCGCCGGAGAACTCCACCCGGCTGGCCAGGGCAAGTTCGGCCTCGCGGTAGTTCAGCGAGGAGTTGGCCATGACCTGGTCAATGCCCAGCTTATAACTGGAAACGCTGTCCTTGGCCGTAAACTCCAGGACGTTCTCGGTGTCTTGCAGCAATGCATAGCCCAGGGAAATAGTGGCATAGCCGGGTGTCTCTGAATAGGTGCTGATCCATCCGCCCTCAGGTTTCAGTTCCCAATTGAGCAGGTTGTTGAAGATGACGGTGCTTTCAAGGTTTTCGATGCCGCTCAGCCCCGCGGCCCCGCCCTGCTGCACAATGTAGTTAAGCACGGCCTGGCGTTCTGCGTCGGTTAGGTCTACATCATAATCGAACGAGGTGCGGCGGAGCTGGTCCGGCGAACCTTCAACGACATGGTAGACCACGGTGCGGTCCCAGATGATTTTCAGCGTATCCGGATCCCGCGGCAGCATTCCGGTGTCCGGATCGATACTGGCTATCGGAAAGCAGAGGGCTTCATAGGGCGGGTCATCGGCCGGATAACCGTAAATCTCGTTCATGGAAGAGAGGCGCAGGTCGATTTTCAGGCGCTCAATCGCATTCTGGGCGTTCATATCGAGCTCCAGCTGCGTGCTGAGATTGTTCGATTTTTTCAGGAGCAGCAGATAGCCCGATATCGACAGGGTGGTTGCCATGCCGAGAATGACGAGCGACACCATCAGCTCCATCAGGGTGTAGCCGCTTTTATTTGTAAGTCGTCTCATGATTACCGATCCAGAAGTTTTGCTACGTAAGACTGCAGGTACTGCTGCTCCGTGCCGAATTCCCGCGTCACGGGGTTCCTGATTTTGATCGTAACCTGAATTTCCAGCAAATCATCAACCGCTGTCTCGACAATGCGGGTGGTTCGGCAGAAGTTGCCGGATGAATCTTCGGCTCCGTCCTCATTAACCACCACATTTTTTTCTTCCATCTGGGTAATATGCTCATAGCTGGCCTGTCGCATATTGCGTATGGTTTCGATTCGGTTTTTAACGAGATTCGCCGCCACGTACTGCGTGCCGGCTTTCTTGGCAACCTGGTATGTCGCCATGTTCACCTTGGCCGCACCAGTGACGAATGTGGCCAATATGCTTAGAGAAATAACCACCTCCGTTACGGTGGAACCTTGCTTGTATAAGAATCGTTTTTTCTTACTCATGATACCTGCCCCAATTAAGTGTGTGTTCTGCATTTAGCATGCCATACAACGCGTATTCACGTGCGTGAACCCCGTTCGCGCAGGCTGGGCTGCTGCCTCCAGTGGCCGGCGCACGGCATGGGAGACGGCACAGCAGGTCTTGGGATTTGCCGAAAAACGGCATGAATGGCTGTTCTAAACGGTCTTTCCCTGCTCGATACCTCGTTCCAAAGGGCGGTTCGGCTTTTTTCGGGATTAGGCGCAGGGCGGTTTATAATTCTGCAGTTTTCTGAAAAGCAAGGGTTTAGAGAGGCGGAACAGGAGGGAAAGGCAATTCTCGTAAGTGCAAATATGCGAAAACGGCCGGCCCCGTGAACCTGACTCCCGCCCGTTTCAGCTTGTGGACCGGCTGAAGGTTATTGATCATAACGCCGTCTATGAAAATCGTCGTCTGCATTAAACAGGTTCCCGAGCCCGGGAGTGTTAAAATCGATCCCGAAACCGGCCGGATCGACCGCGCCGGTGCGTATGCCGTCATGAATCCCTACTGCGAAAGCGCACTCGAAACCGCACTCCGGCTGAAGGATGCCGGCGGGGCTGAAATCACCGTCATCACGATGGGCCCGCCGAAAGCGGAGGCGATCCTGCGCAAAGCGCTCTCCTGCGGGGCCGACCGCGCCGTACTGGTTGCTGATCCGGCGTTCGGCGGGTCCGATGCGTTTGCGACGTCCTATATCCTTTCGCTGGCTTTGAAGACGCTGGATTTTGACTTGCTGCTGTTTGGGCGGCAGGCCGTCGACGGCGATACCGGCCAGGTGGGGCCGGAAACAGCGGCGATGCTCGACCTGCCGGTTTTGACGTATGTTCGTGCGATTGAACCGGCGGCCGGCGGTTTTGAGGTGGAGTGCATTTCTGATGCCGGCACCGAGCGGTGGAAAATCGAGATGCCCTGCGCGCTGACGGTGATTAAAGAGGATAATGAACTCCGGGCACCGCTCTTTGAACGGCGTATGCCTGCCAAAGCCGCGGAAATACCGGTGCTCGGAAAAGCCGCGCTGCATCCCGATCCGGAACGCATCGGCCTCGCCGGATCGCCGACGCAGGTGGCGGCGGTCAGTGCACCGCTATTCCAAAACGAAAGTGAAATGCTGCGCGGCTCGGTGCCCGAAATGGTGTCCGCCCTTATTGGCCGGCTCGAAAAGCGGGGGGCGCTCTAAATGAAGGAACTTTGGGTTTTTCACGAGCCGGGAAATTCCGCGGGCGATGAACTGTTGATCAAAGGGCGGGAACTGGCGGACCGCGCGGGCATGAAACTGTGCCGGGTTTCTGTCGACCTGGATGAATTCCAGAATGACCGCTTTGCGGAGGCGGTTGCTCGGCTCGTTAAAGAACGCCGGCCGGAAATCTTTCTGTTCGGGGCGACGGCTGTGGGTAAAACGCTGGCGCCGTCGCTGGCCGCCCGGCTGGGAACCGGCCTCACGGCCGACTGCACCCGGCTTGAAATCGACCGGGAAACCGGATTGCTGAAAATGATCCGTCCGGCGTACGGCGGGAGCGTGCTCGCAACGGTCCTGTGCGGGAAACACCGCCCGCAGATGGCAACCGTTCGGCCCGGCTGCGCGGTAGGCCCCGGCCATGGGCGGGACGTTCCTGCCGCAATCGAATATGAAGAAATCAGGATCCAGCCCCGGCTTTCCGGTTCGCGCAATCGTATGGAAAAGCTGCAGTCATCGGTAAACGCGGAGCAGTCCCGCCTGCACGGGGCAGAGTATATTGTCGCCGGCGGGCGCGGCATGGGAGCTCCCGAAAATTTCAAGCTGCTCAAGGAGTTGGCCGATGTGCTCGGCGGCGCGGTCGGCGCATCTAAAGCCGTGGTCGATATCGGCTGGAAGCAGGTTGAGCTGCAGATCGGGCTCAGCGGTAAGAGTGTTGCCCCGGCCGTCTATATTGCCTGTGGAATCTCCGGAGCCGTCCAGCACTGGGAGGGGATCAAAAATGCCGACATCATCGTCGCCGTCAATTCCGATCCGGACGCCCCGATTTTCGACTATGCCGATTACGGCCTCGTCGGCGACCTGCACGAAATTGTGCCCGAGCTGACCCGGCAGCTGAAGGCACGAAACGAAATTGATTCGGGTTGAACGTTCCTGTAGTTTTTCAGTCCATTAACCCAACGCATTTAAACGAAGGAATTGATATGGAAAACGTTGTGATCATTGGAGCAGGCGCCGCCGGCTATACCGCGGCCATTTACTGTGCCCGCGCAAACCTCGAGCCGCTGGTGATTGAAGGCATGCAGCCGGGCGGACAGCTGACGACCACGACCGACGTGGAAAACTATCCCGGATTTCCGGAGGGCATTGACGGAACGGAAATGATGGATAAATTCCGCGCGCAGGCCGAGCGCTTCGGCGCGAAATTCCTTCAGTACGATGCGGTTGCCAAAGCCGATTTTTCGCAGAAACCCTACAGGCTGGAACTGATGGCCGGCGATCCGGTCGAGGCCAAGACCGTCATTATCGCGACCGGCGCAACGGCGAAATACCTCGGGCTCGAATCGGAGCAGAAATTCATGGGCAAAGGGGTCTCCGCCTGCGCCACCTGCGACGGCGCGTTCTATAAGGGCGTGCCGGTGGTGGTGGTCGGCGGCGGCGATACGGCCTGCGAAGAGGCGCAGTTCCTGACCCGTTTTGCTTCAAAAGTCACGCTGGTGCACCGGCGCGATGAGCTCCGCGCGTCCAAGATTATGGCCGAGCGTACGATGAATCATGAAAAAATTGAAATCGCGTGGAATTCAGTGGTTGATGAAATCGTGGGCGACGACTCCGGCGTTACCGGCGTGAAGATCCGCAATGTGCAAACCGACGAAGTGACGGAAGTTCCGGCCGCGGGCTATTTCTCAGCGATCGGCCATAAGCCGAACACGGAGCCGTTTGACCAGCTGGAAAAAGATGAGGTCGGCTATCTGATTGCCGACGGCGTGAAAACTAAATTTGAGGGTGTTTATGCCGCGGGCGACGTCTCGGATGCCGTCTACCGCCAGGCCATCACTGCCGCTGGAACCGGCTGCGCCGCCGCGCTGGAAGCCGAGCGCTATCTGGAAGCGACTGAAGGCTAGCTGGGATTTACGATGACTGCGAAAGCCCTTCGATGTCGAAGGGCTTTTTTATTTATGCGGGGAGTCGACCCGTTTGACGGTGCGTTTCCGAAGCTGGAGACCGCGCAGTTCGAAGGCGGCTTTATCGAGGAGCGGCGCGGACAGGCTGCCGATCAGGACGGCATAGACAATGGCTTCGGTATAGAAGGTGTACTGCCGGATTAAAGCGTTGCTGATGCCGATGATCAGGCCGCAGCAGATCTGCCCGCCTTTGCTCATGGGCGTGGAGGCTGGGTCGGCCACGATAAAGACGGCGCTGAAAAGCACGGCGGCGGAGAGCAGGTTGTAGAGCGGATCGTTGCCGAAAACGGCTGTCATGACGCCGAACGAAAGCAGGAACGCGGCCGGTGTGCGCCAGCCGATGATTCCTTTCCATATGAGCAGGGCGCCGATCGGGATCAGGAGCAGCGGAAGGGTTTCGCCGGGGCTGCCGGGAACGAGGGTGAACAGGCCTTCCCACGAGCCTTCAATCCTGCCGAAGAGCCAGCGGCTGTATTCAAGCGGATAGCCTTCGGAGCGGAAGAGCTCCTGCGGGGTTGCGGCGGAGATGGTATCCGCCGAGGGTGTGCCCCAGTTTACGACCGCGGCCGGGTAGGCCAGCATCAGGAAAAGCCGCCCGGTCATAGCGGTGTTGAAACGCAGCGGGCTTCGGACCATCGGCAGTTTGATGAGCCCGATCATCAGCAGGATGGCGAAGCACATGGGCAAAAACGGAACGGTCGGCGGTACGCTGGCGGCGAGGAGCGCGGCGCTGAAGGCGGAGCCCATGCACACGAGGCGGCGTTTGCGTTTGAAGATGAAGGTGCAGCTGGTTTCCGCCAGTGAGCCGAGCAGGGAGTAGCCGAGCAGGTGCGGCAGGAAGTCCGGGCGGTAGAGAACGCTGTATAGTGCGCAGGGGACCAGCAGCGCCAGCCAGGCCCAGGCGGCCATGGCGGATGAGCTGGAGCCGATGCGAATATATGGAGAGGCTACAGGCATTCTTTCCCCTTTTTCAGCGATTCGGCAAGCGGAAGGCCGGAGGGGCAGACGGCGGCGCAGAGGCCGCAGAGAAAGCACTCGGTCATCTGGGCCTTGAAGGCTGTGCCTCCGATTTTTCCTTTGCGTATTTTTTCGGTCAGGCTGAAGGGGTGCAGGCCGAGCGGGCAGGCGGCGTTGCAGGCGCCGCACCGGGTGCAGGGGCGCTCTGTGCGGAAGGCGTTGTCGCGCGGCAGCACGATGACGGAGAGCGTTGTTTTTTCGATGGGCGCGGCCGCGCCGGTTTCGCGGCCCATCATCAGGCCGGAGTCGATGATGAGGTGCCGGCAGGGATCGTAGGGAAGTTTGTAGATTTCGAGCAGTTCCTGAACTGCCAGGCCGACGGGGGCGATGAGGTTTTTATAAAAGCCGGTCGACGGCATTGCCAGGGTGAGGGGGCGCTCGACCACGGGTATGCCGTCGATGATGGCGCGGCCGACGGCGCGCAGGGAGGCGGTGTTCTGGACGAGGATGCCGTAGGCGCTGGGGCGGATGCCGGGAGGCGGGGACTGGCCGGCCAGCTTTTTCAGGATGAGCTTTTCGGCGCCGGCGGGATAGCGGTCAGGAAAGCCGGTAATCTCGAACTCCGGGTAGAGGGGCGCCAGTTCCTGAATGAGGTCGGGATCGTCCTTCACGGCGAGTACAATGCGGGCCGCGCCAATGGCCTGGGCGCAGGCGGCGGCGCCGGCGGCGACCCAGAGGGATTCGCTGAGCAGCAGGGCCTGGTCGATTGTGATGCCGGGTTCGCACTCGACGCCGTTGATGACGAGGGTGTGGGAGCCGTAGTTTTCTTTAATCTTTCTGGAAGCGGGGAAGCCGGCGCCGCCCATGCCTGCGAGGCCGATTTCATCGAGAAAGTCCGGAAAGGTTGCGGGGGCAATTTCATCAAGGCCCGGGTAGATGCGCTCGGGCGGGGGGAAGGGCGTGTCCAGCGTCCGGTAGTCCGCCGGTATTTTCCAATCGATCTTGATGCTGCGGCGCATGGTTTAGTTCTGTTTGGTCCATTTGGGCGGCGACTCCATCTGCAGGGCCACATGGCGCGCCATATAGTTCAGGTAGCCGGAGGTTTTTATTCCATAGCGGGTGGCGCCGGACAAGGCGTCAACCGCCGATTTTTCGGCATGCGGATCGAAGGGGACATTTTTAAACTGCTTGAGGACGGCCTGCACCTGTTTGCGGTCTTCGGGGTTTTTGATGTTGGTGATGTCCGGAAAAACCGCCTCGCGCAGGATAAAGCCGTTTTCGGTTTTGTCGACGATGACCACGCCGGTAATGGGTTTGAAGGATTCGATTTCGCGGTACGCCGCGCCGGTTTTGGGGTTTCCCTGTTCATCGAAGCCGATGTAGAGCTGTTCGATGCTGCGCGAATAGGGGACGGGGGAGGCGGCCGTTCGCAGGCCTTCCATGGCCGCGATGACGGTTTCCTGTGCCTTGTCCGCACCGGCGGATGCGGCGGCGCAGAGGGCCGTGAAAAGGGTAATTTTTTTTAACAGGTTCATGAGTAATCCGACGGCAAAGGTAGCGGTTTTCTGACGGGCGGGTAAACTAAAACCGCCTCCGCGCCGATGCGGAGGCGGTGATGGATAAGCGGGATTCGGTATCAGTTAAAGATCCAGCCGAGGCCCATGTTGTATTTGGTGACGACGTCGGATCCGGCGGCTTCGGTGTCGACAAACTGCATGTCGGCTTTAACGACAAAGTTCCGGGTCAGCAGCCAGCTGGCGCCGAGGGTGATTTCGGTGCGGTCGTTGGCATCGTCGCCCGACCCGCCGTCGGACGCTTTGTGCTCGGTGTCGTAGGCTTCGTAGCGGATGAATGGAATGAGGGCGGAGTCCGCAAGTTTGCCGGTTTTCCAGGCTTCGGGCAGCACGTCGACCCCGGCTTCGAGATACCAGCCGAAGATTTCCTCGCCGGCTCCGCTGCCGTATGCCGCGTCGAGTGCGCCGGCATCTGAATTGGATCCGAAGGCGGCCGTCCCGCGGAGCTGAACGCGGTTGATGGTGTATTCAAAATCGGCCGAGACCATGGAGAATACGTTGTCGGTGGTGTTGGTGCCGCTCGGGCTGCCGCCCTTGTTCTGGTTGTCGGTGCCGCCGTAGTAGCCGGAGAGGCCGATGCGCAGGTCCTGGCTGTCGGTTGCGACGGGAAAGACATCGAGCCGGCCGGTCAGGGCGCCGTCATTCAGGCCCGGTCGTCCTTTGAGGCGGCCGCCGCGGATGCCTTCGGAATCGCTGAATCCCGACTCGTTCAGGCCGGCGACGGCGTAGACTTCGTAACTCAGCCAGCTGAGCGGATAGCCGAAGAGGCCGATGCCGTCCACCATCCAGGTGGAGGGGATGATGTATTTATCGACGTTGGGGCGTTCGACGCCGTTAAACAGGGTGGGCTCGTGTTTCTGGTTCACAATGCCGAGCGGGGCCAGCATGCGGCCGGCGCGGACATTCACGGCGTCGTTGAAAAGGAAGTCCACAAAGAGCTGTTCGATCAGCAGGTATTCTTCATCGGTGGAGGCATGTTCCAGTTCAATCTCAGAGGTGAGCTGGATCCATCCATTAAAATCATAGCCGATGTACATCACCAGCCGGTGGATATCGAGCAGGTCGCTGCCGCCTTCAGCCCAGTTGGCGTGGATTTCCCCGTAGCCGCCGAAACGGAACCTGCTGTCCGTTTCTTCGGTTACTGCCGCGAGGTCGTTTTGCCCGCCTTTCAGCGCAGCGATCTCTGCCTGGGTTTCTGCCATCTCTTTTTCGAGGGCGGCCAGGCGGTCTTCATTCTGGGCCCCGGCCGCAGCAACGGCGGCGGCGAGGCCGGTTATCAGTAGGCTCTTGCAGTTCATCTTATCTCCTTATGTTTGTGAAGCAGCCGATGCACAGACCGGAGCACATTTGGGACAGGACGGCATGCAGATCAGGCATGAACCCCCAAGGAGGCAGAAAGGGGCGGGCCCCCGGATTCCTGAAATGAAGTTGTCTAAACCCAACGGTTCCGTATCCAGCGTGCTGTTCAGCCACAGAACCCGCGCACCGGTAAAATCTCGTTTAAACAACCTTCAGGATCTTCCTGACAGGGCGATGATTTTCCATTGATCGGAAAACGCCGGCTAACTTATCGGAGCCTGAGAAACCGTCAATGCCTTTTAATGAGAATTAATCTAAATAAGCCCGTATTGAACTATCGGTATTTTTAGAGCGAAAAAGCATTGCAACGGGATTGACGGGTTTTTGGCGGTTGGGTAGGGTGTGCGCTCATTTTTGAAAGAAAATGGTGTTTCTAACCTAAAAAGGAAAGGTGCTAATCATGGCTACTAAAGTTGGTATTAACGGTTTCGGCCGTATCGGACGTATGGTATTCCGCGCTGCTGCGGCTCGCGAAGACATCGAAATTGTAGGCATCAACGACCTGCTGGACGTTGACTACCTCGCATACATGCTCAAATACGACTCTGTACACGGTCGTTTCGGCGGTACGGTTGAAGTTAAAGAAGGCTCCCTCGTAGTAGACGGTAAAGAAATCCGCATCACTGCTGAGCGCGATCCGGCAAACCTCGCCTGGGGCGATATCGAAGCTGAAGTTGTAGTTGAATCCACCGGTTTCTTCCTGACCGACGAAACTGCACGTAAACACATCGAAGCCGGCGCTAAGAAAGTTGTTCTTTCTGCTCCGTCCAAAGACGCGACTCCGATGTTCGTCTGCGGTGTTAACACTGATTCCTACGCTGGCCAGGACATCGTTTCCAACGCTTCCTGCACCACGAACTGCCTGGCACCGGTT
>JBFHGU010000006.1:0-83864 GCA_041582935.1 Pontiella sp. | reverse complement strand
TACACCAAACTCTTTTCGGAGTTCGGGAAGAGCCGCCTTTAAAAGCGCTAAAATGTCCTGACTTTTTTCCATGCAGGAAACGCTACCTTCAGTGCCGGGAATTCGCAACCCAATAAAAGGGAGCGGTTCACGCCGATCAGGCCAATGCCGTCGTGCACGGGGGCAAGGATCCGCGCGAAGCGGTGATCGACCTCATGGGCCGCGCGCCCAAATCCGAGCAGGAATAGGTTCCCTCGCAACGCTGCAGCGTTTCGGCGGAGCGAGAGTGCATTTTTGGGGGAGGTGCGGCGCGGGCTTCGTTGAAAGCACGGGCGTGTTGAGGCGTCCGTGCAGCTGCGCAAAGAAGCTCGTTCGGGGCCCGCAGGATGCGGGCGGTACTGGGTTTTTGCTCCCGCGAAAACTGTTTCAGAGCCTGGTTCCGCATTCCTGGCAGAATTTGGAATCTTCCTCGTTCAGCTGTCCGCAGGCGGTGCATTTGATCATGATGATTTTTTCGGATGTTCCGCCCAGTTTGATTTCGGATTCATCCAGCGCATCCTTGATTATTCCGCCGGCCATGCGGGCGTAGGGTTCCAGTTCTTCCTTGGCCTGTTGAGGGTCCAGTTTTACCCCGGAGCCGGCAACGCCGAGTGCTCCGATGCCGCGAAGAATGCCACCGATCACCAGCAGGACCATTCCGCCGAATGCCCGCAGCATGCCCGATATGGCCCTGGCCTCAAAGTTATCGAAACTGCCGAAGTTCAGGATGAAGGTGATAAAGGTGGAGGCAAACAGCAGCCCGCCCAGAATCATCAATCCAATGCCGACATAATAAGCAGTCTTGCGCCCGTTTGAGATTTGTTTAGCCATCTGTATTTCCCCTTCTTGACGGACGTTACGGATGAGCCGTCTCTGACAGTAGACGTTGACCGAACCAGAAAGCGTCGGCCACCCTGAGCTCCTCCCACAGGTTTGATCATTTTTTGTATATAACTTTGGGTTTATCGCTCCCCATTACCAACTCTATCTTGGAAACTTGAAAGTCATCCCCTTGCTTTGTATTTTTCCAATAGACTCTGAGTAGCCTTTCAGTCCCATCAATCATTACTTTGTAATGGTAAAATCCGTGAGTAGTGTTGTCAGTAAAACTTGATCCATATCGTTGAGCCTGCATTCGATCATATTCTACAGAGTCAATAGTTCCAATCAGTGGAAATGAATCATGGTCTATAAGGAAGGATTTGCAGAATTCTACTTCTGGTTTTTTATGAACTGTATTAGCCAAAAACGCCATGCCGAAGGCTCCGGCTAAAAATAAAACGATCAGAATGCTGATTATTTTTTTATTCATATATTTCCAGATCCTTCATTGAATTGAATCTATGTATGTAGGCGAAGGGCTGGACGTTTTCTTTGCGAACAGGCTGTTGCGTCTGTTCCCGCCTGCTTTCTACATCGACCGTTGCTGAAGGTAGCGGTTGGGGGAATGAATTGAAAGTGTGTAGTTTCTTTGGTTAAGCGGGAATGGGGAAGAAAGTGCGGACGGGTGTTTTGCGCTGAGAGCGGGGCGGCCGGTCCTGAGCGGGGTGCTGCCGGAAGGGATGGTGGCGCGGCTTCGCGGGTCCGTTTTCCGACCCGGCGTGCAAGGGCCGGGTAGTCGGGATGTTCGGTGGTCAGCATGGGATCAGCGATTATCTGCATTGCGCTTTTAAAGTGAAGGGCAATGCGGGGAGGCGGCGCGGGGCTCGTCCGATTTTACCGAGGCCGGTTTTGACATGGGGGCGGGGGGCAATTATGGTTCGCGCCTTTGGTAGAAACAACTTCTGTAATTTTTACCACAGAGGCATAGAGGTTTTTCCCGGTTTACCATTGAACCCGCTGGGTTCCTTTCAGGTGAAGCCCGCAGGCTGCGGGCGATACGGTGTATCGCCGGCTTCCGGCCGGATCGTTTGAAGGGCGCGTTTTGTGAATGCGGCGGTGATGTTTCGGGAATCTGTGCGCTCCGTGGGTGCTGATTTAATAATTGGAATGGAGAGACTAATGAGAGTGAAAGCATTCAGAGCGTGGCGTCCGGCGGCAGGCAAAGCCGAGCGCGTGGCATCGGTCCCGTATGACGTGGTGGACACGAAAGGCGCGGCAGCGCTGGCGGCGGGCAATCCGGAGAGCTTCCTGCACGTGGTTCGTGCGGAAATTGACCTGCCGGAAGGCACGGATCCGTACAGCGATGCGGTATATGCCCAGGCCAAAGCCAATATTGAGCGCTTCAAAAACGACGGTATCCTGATCCGCGAAGAGGAGCCTTCGATCTATCTCTATTCCCAGCAGATGGGCGATCACCTGCAGTACGGCATTGTGGCGACCTGCCACTTCGAAGATTACGAAGAGGGTAAAATCAAGATCCACGAAAAGACCCGCCGCGTGAAGGAAGAGGACCGCATTAAATATGTGGACACGCAGAATGCCAACACCGGCCCGGTCTTCCTGGCCTACCGCGATTCCGAAAAAATCAACGCTCTCGTTGAAGAGACCAAGGGCACTGAGCCGCTTTATAAATTTACGGCGGAAGACGGCGTCATCCACACGGTCTGGAAAATGGGCGCCGCGGCTGAGCTGGAAGTGGCCTTCGGCGAAATTCCGGCGACGTATGTGGCGGACGGTCATCATCGTTCGGCTTCGGCCGCGAAAGTCGGCGCCATGCGCCGCGCCGCCAATCCGAACCACACCGGCGACGAGCCCTATAACTATTTCCTTGCCGTGATGTTCCCGGAAAGCGAACTGAAGATCCTGGCCTATAACCGCGTGATCCTCGCCCTGCCGGGTACGGAGGAAGCGTTCCTACAGCAGATGGCGGAGAAGTTTACCATCGAGAAAAACGGCCAGGCGGTTCCGGCTAAATCCGGTGAGATCTGCATGTATATGAACGGCGCGTGGTCCACGCTGACGCCGAAGCAGATGCCGGAGGCATCCGATCCGGTGGCGGCGCTCGATGTGAGCATCCTGCAGAACGATGTGCTGGCGCCGATCCTGAACATTGAGGATCCGCGCGAGAGCAACGATATCGATTTCATCGGCGGGATCAAAGGCACCGAGGAGCTGGAGAAATGGGTGAACGACGGCCGTGCGGTGATGGCGTTCTCCATGTACCCGACCTCGATGGAACAGCTTTTTGCGGTGGCCGATGCCGGCATGCTGATGCCGCCGAAGAGCACCTGGTTCGAGCCGAAACTGCGCTCCGGCCTGCTGGTTAATACACTCGACTAAGACCGGCTTAGATTATCCACAGATTACGCGGATTACGGGGATTGTTTTTAAGTCTCTGTAATCTTTGGAATCTGTGGATTTTTTGTGTCTGGATTTTGTGGAAGAAAGACGATACTCCTACCACTTCTTTAAAGAGGCCGAAGGGGTGGCGGGTGAAGTTTTCGTGGTATTTCAGTGTGAGATGGGGCGTCTGCCTAGCGGTCCTGTTCTGTGTTTTGCAGGACCCGGGGGCCGCTGTTGTTCTCGGTTCCTCGACTGAAGTCCGCGACGCAGATGACGATGATGAGGGTGACGGCAGCCTTATTGTGTTCGGGTCGGATTCCGAAGAACCGCAGCCGAAAAAGCCGGAACCGGTCATTGCGGATTATTCTTCCATGGGACATGACCTATGGACGGAACTGGCGGAAGAGCTGAGCGATGGTGTGCCGGCCGACTGGGTGCCGGGTCGCGTGCGGTCCAGTGCAGAGATCGGCCTGCAGCACTGGGAGCCGTTCAGCAGCAGCGGACAGTATGCGGCCGATTACGACATCGATCCGGTAACCGTCACGGCATATGACATGTCGGTCCGCGTGAAGGGCTGGGTGTTTTTGGCCGATTACAAAACCTCGCTGACTGATCCCGAAAATATGAAAACCCTGCTGGCCCAGGTGTCGCGCATCAGGCCGGGCGCCGGCATGTGGTGGGCGCTGTATGCCGAGACGGGGCATGTTGAAGGCCGGGCCGGTACGGAAGATGAGCTGGGAAACCCGATTGAGTATCCGGTGGATACCGAGTGGAACCGGATCGGGATTGAGCTGCGGTCCTATTCCGGCGCCTATGGAGGGCTGGTTTGGGAGGACCTGACGATGCCGGCAATCCACACCTTCAATAATGAGGAGACGGCCTTTGCGGTGTTCGATGACCGCACGCGGGCGCGGACCCTTTCGCTGGTGCTGGGCTATGATAAAGCGCGCTACCTGCTGCACGAGTTTAAAGAGGGCGGTGCCTGGGCCTGGTCGCTGGAGGGTACGCTGGGGCTCGGGTGGCTGAGTTATTCGGAGGAGGAACTGCGCGGCGAGATCGAGGAGCTGGGCTATGAAACCGAATCGGTTGAGCTCCTGGCGGCCGGATCGATCGGCACGCGGCTCGGGTGGACCTATTCCAAAGAGGTTATGGACACCGATGTGCAGCTGTATGCGGGCGGGCGTTTGCGTGCATCGGGCTGGATGAACCTGGCCGGGGATGCGCCGGAAAGCGGTACGGTGGAACTCGACACCCGTTTCGGGCTGCTGCAGGCTGGTGTGTTTGTGCGTATTTCGTTTCAGTGGTGAATGCGGAATTTTAAGAACGGAGGTCACTCATGAAAAAACTGATTTTTTGCTGCGGGTCGGCGGCGCTGCTGTTTATTACCGGCTGTTCCACGGTGCCGATCACCGGCCGGAAGCAGCTGAGCCTGGTATCCGATGCCCAGCTGATTCCCGAGAGCGCTGCCGGCTATGCTGAGGTCATCAAAACCGGACCGCTCTCGCAGGATGCGGCACAGACCGCCATGATTCGGCGGGTCGGGGCGCGCATTTCGGAGGCGGTTGAGCGCTATTTCAGCGAACGCGGACGCACTGATGTGACGGCCGGTTTTGAATGGGAGTTTAACCTGATCGAAGAGGATGTGCCGAACGCCTGGTGCATGCCCGGCGGCAAGGTGGCTTTCTATACCGGAATCCTGCCCTACACGAAGGATGAAGCCGGCGTGGCCGTGGTGATGGGCCATGAAATTGCGCACGCCATTGCGCGGCACAGCAACGAACGCGTGAGCCATCAGATGGCCGTCGCGGGCGGCGGCATTCTGACCGCCTGGGCTGCGAAAGACAGCGAATATCAGGAGGCCATCCTGGCGGCTTACGGCATCGGCGTGCAGGTGGGCGGCGTGCTGCCGTATTCGCGGCTGCACGAGAGCGAGGCCGATCAGATGGGCCTGATTTTCATGGCGATGGCCGGCTATAATCCCGAGGCGGCGGTTGGATTCTGGCAGCGCATGGCGGCGGCCGGCGGGACCAAACCGCCGGAGTTCCTCAGCACGCATCCGTCCGACGAGACGCGGGTCCGCGAAATCCGTGAACACCTGCCTGAGGCGATGAAGTATTACAATCCCCGATGACGTGACAAGCGGCTGAAAACGGCTATCATGCCGCGCATGTCACTTTATAACCCAGATACCATTGCCGCCATTGCCACGCCGCCCGGAGAGGGCGGGGTCGGGATTGTGCGGATTTCAGGGCCGGCGGTCTGGACCATTGCGGACGAGCTCTTTCGGCCGCTCGACAAAACCCCGGTCTCGCAGCGCGAACACGGCACATTCGCCTACGGAAAAGTAGTCGATGCCGCCGGCGCGGAAATCGATACCGGCCTGGCGCTGATCATGCGGGCGCCGAAGAGCTATACCTGCGAGGACGTGGTCGAAATCCAGGGCCACGGCGGCTCGGTCGGCATGCGCCGGATCCTGCGCCGCGCGCTCGAAGCCGGTGCACGCATGGCCGAGCCGGGCGAATTCACCAAGCGCGCCTTTCTCAACGGCCGGATCGACCTCCTGCAGGCGGAGGGCATTTTCGACCTCATCCGTGCGCGGTCCGACCGCGCGGCCGCGGCGGCGCTTGAACAGATGGAGGGAAAGCTCAGCCGCGAATTCGATGCCATCTATGACGCCTTCCTGGAAGTGGCGGCCAACCTGGAAACGACGCTCGATTTTGTGGAGGATGAACTGCCGGACGATGTCTTTACCGGTATTGCCGACCTGCTCGACCGCACCTTCCGGTCGCTGGACGCGCTGCTCGATACATGGGACGAAGGCCGCCTGCTGCGCGAGGGCGCGCGGGTGGTGATCCTCGGGCGGCCGAATGCGGGCAAGTCGACGCTGCTCAATGTCCTGCTCGGTTTTGACCGGGCGATCGTTTCGAGTACGGCCGGCACAACCCGCGATACCATTGAAGAGGGCTTTGTGCTCGATGGGATTCCGCTGCGGATTATCGATACGGCCGGACTGCGCGAAACCGAGGATGAAATCGAGGCCGAGGGCATCCGCCGCGCGGAAGCGCATTCGGCGGAAGCGCACCTTTCTATTTATCTGATCGATGCCTCGCAGCCGCTGCACGAGGAGGATCGGCTGCGGCTGAAAAAACTGGCGCCGGAACGCAGTGTGGTGGTGCTGAATAAGGTCGACCAGGGCAGGGCGGTTGACCTGGCGGGTGTTGAAACCTGCCTGCGGAGCGGTGCCGGGGTGGAGGAGCTTAAGCGCGCCATGGCCGCGGCGATTGAGCGCGGGGCGGACCTGACGGCGCCGCCGCATGCGGTGATTTCGGAGCGGCACCGGCAGCTGCTGATTCTGTCGCACCGCGAAGCGCAGCAGGCGCGGGCTTTCCTGAACCAGAATGTCGAGGAAAACGCCGTGCTGGCGGCGGAGCATTTGCGCTCGGCGCTGGAGTTTCTGGGCCAGGTGACCGGCCGGGTTTACCACGAAGAGCTGCTCGACAACATTTTCTCGCGCTTCTGTATTGGTAAATAAGGTTGAAAACTCGCGGTTTCGCGGTAGATTTCCCACCCTTTGGAAATGTATGAGGTTTAGTTATGAGCAGGAATTTTGCACCGATTGTTAAATGGGGCACGGATAAGAAGTATAAGAAAATTGAGGATTTCCTGAAGCGTCCGTCGGTCGAAGAGGCCGCTATGGAAGCGGCGGCGCGGATTCTGGCCGATGTGAAAGAGCGTGGCGATAAGGCGGTCATCGACTGTGCGCGGCTGTATGACGGTTCCAATATGTCGACCCGGCGCATTCGTGTGACGGAGAAGGAACTGGCCGAGGCGGAAGCGCTGGTGGACGAGGAGTTCAAGGCCGCGGCCCAGGAGGCGCACCGGCGCATCACGGAGTTTTCAATCGGCGGCCTGCGCGAGGACTGGCAGATGGATACGCCGAAAGGCGGCATGCTGGGCGAAAAATTTGTGCCGTACGACCGGGTCGGCGCCTACATTCCCGGCGGGGCCGCGCCGCTGGCTTCGACCGCACTGATGACGCTGACGCTGGCGAAGGTGGCCGGCGTGAAAGAGCTGGTGGCCTGCTCGCCGGCCGATGCGGACGGCAAGCTGAACCCCTATGTGATTTATGCGCTGAACCTCGCCGGCGCGACGGAGATTTATAAAGTCGGCGGCGTTCATGCCATCGGCGCGATGGCGTACGGCACGAAATCGATCGCCAAGGTGCGGAAGATTGTCGGGCCGGGCGGTCCGTATGTGACGGCTGCGAAGCGGCAGGTTTACGGCGATGTGGCGCTCGATATGGTTGCGGGGCCGAGTGAAATTGCGGTGCTGTGCGATTCCTCGGCGAATCCGGCGCATGTGGCGGCGGATTTGCTGTCGCAGGCGGAGCACGGCACCGGTTCGGAAAAAGCGCTGCTGGTGACGACGTCGCAGAAGCAGGCGGAAGCGGTCCGCGCAGAGGTGCTGAAGCAGGCGAAGGAGCTGAGCCGTACGGAGCCGGTGGAGCAGGTGCTGGAAAAAGGCATGCTGCTGGCGGTGGTGAAGAGCATGAAAGAGGGCATGCTGCTGTGCAACCTGTTTGCACCCGAGCACATGGAGCTGATCTGCGCGAATCCCGAAAAGTGGGTGAATGAGGTTCATCATGCCGGCGCGCTGTTTATCGGCGAGTGGACCCCCGAGTCGGTGGGCGATTTTGCCGCCGGGCCGAGCCACGTGCTGCCGACCGGCGGTACGGCGGCCTATTTCTCGGGCCTGACGGTGGAGGATTTCCGCCGCCGCGTCAGCCTGATCCGCTTTACGAAGGAAGACCTGGAAGAGACGCTGCCGGTGGTGGAGGCCTTCGGCCGCATCGAAACCCTCGACGGACACGCGCGTTCGGCGACGATCCGGTTTGAGAAATAATTTCTGTTTGACGGATCAGGCGGATGGGCCTGATCAAACCCCCTGGGACTTTTTATGAGCGATTTGATTCGAAAATCGGTGCAGGCGATGCAGGGCTATGTGCCCGGCGAACAGCCGAAGGATGCCGATATTATTAAGCTGAACACGAACGAAAACCCCTATCTGCCGTCGCCGGATGTGCAGGATATCCTGTCGATGGTCGACATTTCGGTGCTTTCGCGCTATCCGGATCCGGTCTGTCTTGAGCTGCGCAAGGCGATTGCGGAGCTGCACGGCTGCGAGGCGGAGAACGTGTTTGTGGGCAACGGTTCGGACGAGGTGCTGGCGCTGTGTATTCGGGCGTTTGTTGAGCGCAACGGCTCGGTCGGCTACTTTGATCCTTCGTATTCGCTTTACCCGGTGCTGGCGGATATTGAGGATGTGGAGAAGCGGCCGGTGCCGCTGGATGCGGGCTACGGCTGGCAGATGCCGGCGGATTATTCGGCTTCGCTCTTTTTCCTGACGCATCCGAATGCGCCGACGAGCCTGGTGTATGACAAAGGTGTGATTGAACAGTTCGTGCAGGATTTCAGCGGGGTTGTGCTGATTGACGAGGCGTATGCCGATTTTGCCGATGACAACTGCATGGACCTGGCGCTGAAATACGACAACGTGCTGGTGGCCCGCACGCTTTCAAAATCCTATTCGCTGGCCGGCATTCGGCTGGGCTGCTGCATTGGCAGCGCCGAGCTGATCGGCGCGATGTTTAAGATTAAAGACTCCTACAATGTGGATTACCTGACGCAGGAGATCGCCCGCGTGGCGGTGCTGGACCAGGACACCATGAAGGCCAACGTTTCGGCGATTGTTGAGACCCGCCGCATGGTTGCTGAAAAGCTGGAGGAGTTCGGTTTCGAGGTCGGGAAATCGCAGACCAATTTCCTGTGGGTGAAGCCGCTGGGTATCGGGGCGAAGCCCCTGTTTGAGGCGCTGCGTAAAAAGAATATCATTGTGCGTTATTTCGGGAACGATGAGCGGACGAAGGACCACCTGCGCGTAACCATCGGCACTGCACCGGAAATGCTTAAGTTCCTGGATGCAACCGAAGCGATTCTGAATGGGGACGGCTGATGGGCGGTGTCTGTCCGAATAAAGAAGAGAACCTGAAACACTGCACATGCACGTATGATTGTGCGAAGCGCGGGGTATGCTGCGAGTGCGTGGCCTATCACCGCGCCAAAGGGCAGATTCCGGGGTGCTTTTTCTCTGCCGCCGGCGAGGCGTCGTGGGATCGGTCGAACGCGAATTTCTGCCGGGACTGCGGGCGCTGATTTCCGGTGCCGGGATGCGATTCGGCAGCTTGACTCGGCGGGGGGTTAGGGCATAATGCAAAACTTTCATTGGGTGAAGTGTATTTATGATTAAAGTATCTGGGGTTACGAAAAAATATCCGGCGCGCTTGGCCGTGGATAATATTTCGTTTGAAGTGGGCCGGGGAGAAATCGTCGGCTTTCTCGGTCCAAACGGGGCGGGAAAAACCACGACAATGCGCATGCTTACGGGCTATCTGCCCATGAATTCCGGCCGCATCGAGGTGGCTGGATTTGATATTTCCAAAGACCCGCAGGAGGTGCGCCGGCGTATCGGCTACCTGCCGGAAAGCTGCCCGCTCTATCCGGAAATGCGGGTGGACGAATACCTGAAATTCCGCGCATCGCTCAAGGGCGTGAAAACATCGGCCCGCCGCAGCAAGGTGAACGAAGCGAAGGAGCTGTGCGGCCTCACGGAAGTCGGCAAACGGATTATCGGTCAGCTCTCCAAGGGCTACCGGCAGCGCGTCGGCCTGGCCGACAGCCTGGTTCACGATCCGGACCTGCTGGTGCTCGATGAGCCGACAGTGGGCCTGGACCCGTTCCAGATTCGCCAGGTGCGTGAGCTCATTACCCACCTGGCCGAACGGCATACCGTGCTGCTTTCAACCCATATCCTTCAGGAGGTCGAGGCGATCTGCGAGCGCATCCTGATTATTAACGAGGGCAAAATTGTTGCCTCCGATACCGAGGAAAACCTGCACCGCCAGCTGCAGGCCTGTTCCATCATCGAGATGGAAGTGCAGGCTGAAAAAGAGGCGGCCGTTGCTCGAATCAGCGCGCTCGAAGGGCTCGATGTGCGCAATGCCGGGGAGCTGGCCGATGGCTGGCTCTGGCTGGAAATCGAGGCGGATTCAGCCTCCATGCGCGTGGAACTCTTCAACCTGGCGGTTGCCGAGGGCTGGAGCCTGCGTGAACTTTCCGAGCAGCAGCATTCGCTTGAGGATACTTTTGTGGAGCTCACGCGAAAGAAGGGGACACACTAATGGGCGTATTCATCAGTCTGCTCAAAAAGGAGCTGCGTACCTGCTTTTATTCGCCGATCGCCTATGTGGTGATGTTTTTTTTCTGGGCGCTGACCGGCGGTAATTTTATCTGGCTGCTCAGCCAGCTTGCGCACGGCGAATCGCTGACGATTGCCACGCAGCTGATGTTCAGCGGGCCACTGCTGACGTTTGCCATTCCGGTGATTGTGCCGCTGATCACGATGCGGCTGTTTGCGGAGGAGCGCAAGCTCGGCACGCTGGAGGCGCTTCTGACGACTTCGGTGAAGGTGCCGGAGCTGGTGCTGGCAAAGTTTTTCGGGGCGTGGATTTTTTATATTGTGCTTTGGCTGCCGGCCATCGTGTATGTCTTTTTCCAGCATCAGCTGGCGCCCGAGGATACGCTCGGTTTCCCCGACGGCGGGGCCATGGCGGCCGGTGCGCTCGGTGCACTGCTGGTGGGGGCGCTCTATATTGCGGTCGGCCTGTTTATGTCGACGCTGACCTCGAACCAGATTGTGGCGGCCATCAGCGGTTTTGCTGTGCTGTTCGGTTCGTTCCTGGGCACGATGTATATGGCCTACACGGCGCAGGAGTCGGCGGTGCGGATCCTGGGCAATTACTACTCTTCATTTGCGCACATGATGGACTTTGCCCGCGGTATTGTGGACAGCCGGATTGTCGTGATGTATGTGACCCATACGGCGTGGTTCCTCTTCGCCGCGGTCCGCATTGTGGAAAGTAAACGGGTGTGACGGAACTATGAAACGGATTCTGAACAACGTAAATTCGTTCGCCTCGGTGCTGCTGGCCTTTGTGCTGATGCAGATGATCGGCTGGGTGGCCATGCGCAACCCGGTGCGGACCAACCTCAGCGGCCGGACCTATTATGAGCTCTCCGAAAAAACCCTGCGGCTGCTCGACGAGCTTGATCGGGATGTCCACCTGACGGTTTTCTTCCAGGAGGAGCACGCGCTCTATCATGACATCGAAAACCTGCTCGAAGAGTACCAGTATCACTCCCGCAATATCCGGGTGGACTGGGTGGATCCGGCGCGCGACCGCGCGCGGACGGAGAAGCTGGCGAGTAAATACGGCCTGACCGAGGCGCAGGTGATCGTGGCCGATATCGACGGCCAGTATAAGGTGATCAAACAGACCGAGATGGCCGAAATGGTGAGGGAAAAGAGGCGCAAAGAGCCGACCATTACCGCCTTCAAGGGCGAGCAGGCCCTTTCGAGCGCCATTTACGGCCTGATCCAGGGGGATACCCCGGTTGTTTATTTCCTCGTCGGCCACGGCGAAAAGCGGATCACTGAATTTGACCCGATGAGCGGTTTTTCATCGATCCGGACGGCGGTGCTGCGCGATAACCTCGAGGCGCGCGAGCTGGTGCTGACCGGCGAAAAAGAGATTCCCGAAGATGCCGCCGCGCTGGTGATCCCCGGCCCGCAGGATATGATGAGCGCGGTTGAAGTGGAGATGATCGAGAACTACCTCAGCCGCAGCGGCCGCGTTTTTATGCTGCTCGACGCCCTGAAAAAAACGGGGCTTGAACCGATGCTCAACCGCTGGGGCGTGGCCCTGCGCGACGATGTGGTTGTCGATCCGGAAAACACGCTGCGCGGCAGCGATGTGCATGTCCGCCGCTACAATGCGCACCCGATCAGCATGGAGATGAATTCGGTGGTCCAGTTTATCCTGCCGCGCTCGGTGATGCCGCTGGCGGCCGGAACCGCGGCGGCTGCGGAAGACCATCCGGTGGCCGTGCCGCTGTTTTTCACCTCGGAAGAGAGCTGGTCGGAAATGCAGGTGGAAGACACCACCGCCAAGTTTGATCCGGACAAGGGCGATTACCCCGGCGATATTCCGGAGCGGCCGATTTCGCTCGGCGTTGCGGTGGAGCGCGGCGCATCGGAAACCGTGCTCGATGTGCAGATCCGCCCGTCGCGCATGGTGGTCTTCGGCGATTCCGATTTTGTGAGCAACGGCAGTATGGTCGGCGGCAACGAAGCCCTTTTCATGAGCGCGCTGAACTGGCTGCTTGAACGTGATGTGCTGATGGCCATTGCGCCGAAACCGATTGAAGAAGTGAAACTGAGCCTATCGAGCAGGCAGCTGCGCCGTCTGTTCTGGATTAACGTCGCGGGCATTCCGTCCGGCGCCATGGTTATTGGGCTGCTGGTCTGGAGCCGCAGAAGGAAATAGGTAGTTATGAAGGGACGTTCCACACTTTTTCTTTTCATCAGCATTGTGGTGCTCGGAATCTTTATCTGGGCGCAGGAGGCTTGGCGCTCGAAACAGTCGGTGCACGAGTCGGAGCGCGTGCGCCTGTTCAATCTCGACGGCGCATCGCTGCTCTCCGTTGAATTTTCCCATTCCAACGGGGTGGTGCGCTGTGTGAAACAGAACGGAACCTGGATGGCCGGAAATGCCGGCGAGGGTATGGGGCCGGCCGACGAGGCGCTGATTCGGCGCATGGTGGCCGGACTCAACTCGATGGGCAAGGGAACCACCATTACCCGCAAAGAGCTCGCCGTCCGCGGGATCGACTATGAGGAGTACGGCTTCAATGAACCGCTGGTCGAAATCGAGGCGGTCGACAACCACGGCCGGCGCCGCTGGCAGATCGGGCGCCGTGCGCCGCTCGGGGATATGGTCTATGCCCGGCTCAGCGGCGGTGAAAATATTTATACCATTCCGGATAAACTGATTGCCGTGATTCCCGGCACGGCCGATGTGCTGCGCGACCGCGTCCTGTTTCCCGGCGAGACGGCCGGGGTGCGCCGCATGGAAATCCGCGGGGCGGCGGGATTTATCCAGCTGCTGAAGGACCCGAAAGAGGGCTGGCGTATCCAGCAGCCGGTCGCCGCGCCGGCGGACACGAAAGAGGTGGAACGCTTTGTCGAAAGGCTCTACCGCTTCCGTATCGAGAATTTTGTTGCCGATAATGTTTCGGACTTTTCAGTCTATGGCCTGCAGGGCGATACCATGCAGATTTCCGTGGGCCACGGCGACGGGGCCTCGCGGATGCTGATCATCGGCGGCGATGTGCCGGGCAAGCCGGGCATGGTGTATGCGAGGCGGGCGGATGATACCTCGGTCTGCAGTGTTTCGGCCGGGATTCGGGATTTGCTGAATATTCCGGGCGAACAGTTCCGCGATGCCTCGGTGCTTTCCGTGCCGCCGGGCAGTATTTCCTCCATCAGCATCACCCGCGGGGAGGACCAGCTGACGATGGAATACGACGGCGCTTCGGCCTGGAATATTACGAGTCCGGTGGTCTGGCCGGCGGAGCTGCGGGCGGTCGATACGCTGGTGACGCTCTGGGTCAATGCCGTGATCACAGAGTTTGATGTGGAGGCCCCGGAGGGCGAGCCCGAATGGATTTTTGAATTCCGTTCGGCGGAATACGGCAGTGCTAACCGCCTGGAGGTATTCTCCGCCAAGGGCCGGCGCGACGGGCTGCTGGTGCGGCGCGACGGCGAACCGACGGTTTTCCGCATTAACCTGCCGATGGTGCCCGACAGTCTGTCGGATCCGCTGAACTATAAAGACCGCGAAATCTGGATGCTCAATCCCGATCAGGTTAACCGCGTGGAGCTGCATAAGGCCCCGGGCGGGCGCCAGGTTGTGGAGCGGCTCGACGACAACTCTTTTACACCGATGCAGACCAATGGAAATGTGCGGCTCGATAAGGAGGCGCTGGCGCGCCTGCTGCGCAGCCTGAAACAGGTGAGCACCAGCGGATACATCACGTATAACCCGCGCGATCTTGATATTTACGGGCTGGCCTATCCGGCGGCGGAACTGCATGTGGGACTCTCCGGCACCAACCAGCTCGGCCGCGTGCTGCTGGTGGGCCGCGAAACTGCGGAAGGTTTCTATTCCATGGTGAAGGGGCGCGATGTCATCTTTTTCCTCGATAAACCGTCGGTCCAGGCACTGACGGCGGATTTCATTGAAACGACCGCCGCGCCGTCGGCCGCTGCCGACGAGTAGATGAAGCGTTTCAGCCGCAGCAGACGCGCAGCCGGAATCACCTATGTGGTTGTGCATGTACTGGTCCGCCTGCTGAGTGTGCTGCTGGTGCTGCTGGTTGCCGCGTTTGTGTTTCTGCGGCTTTACGGCATGCCCGACCCCCTGCTGCAGCTGCTGGTGCGGCGGGCGAATGCCGCAGGCATTCCCATTCAGGTGGAGAGCCTCTCGCTGACGATGAGGGGCTGGCTGGCTGGGGGAGTGTCCTATTACAGCCGGCATCCGGATGACCTTGCCCCGATGTTCGAGGCCGAAGAGGTGCTCTTTTCCCGCCGGCGTGCGGCGCAGTCGGAAAACGTGCGCGGGTGGAAGGTCGATGTTTCGGCATCGCAGGTCCGCATTACGCCGTCGGTGGAGTGGGGCGTGAGTATTCCCGAAGCAAGCCCGGTGCGGCTGGTGGATGAAATCAGCCTGACCGCCGCCATGTTCCCTGACCGTGTGGTGTTTTCCAATGCGGCCCTGCAGTGGCTGGGGATCGAGTTTCATGTTGACGGCGTGCTGCTGAAAAAGCCCCGGGAGCTGCCGGGGCCGCGCGGGAGCCGACCGGACCAGCCCGCGGAAAAGGTGCAGGAGACCGTGCTCCCGGTCTATGTGGATGCCGCGGCATTCGAGGCCTTGGAAACCCGGTTTAATCAGCTGTCGGCGGCGGGGCCGATTCGGGCAGATATCCGGTTTACTCTGGATATGGGCAATTATGCGGCGAGCGCCGCCGATGTCTCCCTGCAGGCCGAAGACGTTGAACTGCGCGGGGTTGATTTTGATGACGTGCTTGTCGAGTTTTCCTATGCCTATCCGCGAGTGGATGTTAGCCGGCTGCGGATCGGCCGCCGCGGGCAGGCCCTGGAAATGCAGGCGGAGTACGACCTGGCGTCCCGGCTGGCGGCGGGGCGGATTGACAGCTCGATTACGGCGCGCAAGCTGCTGCAGCTGGCCCCGCAGGAAGCGCTCGGCCTGCTGGCCAAAGCCGGGGTGCAGTTTGATGAACTGCCGGAGTTTTCCCTGCAGGCCGGACCCGCTCCGGTGGAGGCGCTGCTGCAGCAGTTTTCCGGCTCGTTTTCCCTGCGCGATGTCACCTATGCCGGGCTGGTGATTGAGGCGGCGCACGGCACAGTGCAGCGCTCCGGCGGTTTTCTGGATATTAAGGATGTCGAGGCGCGGGTGCAGGGGCAGGAGTACCGCGCCGCGGCGGTCGGCAGCGGAATGGCGGGCGGTACAGTGCAAGGGCGCGTTTTCTGGGATGCCGACCGGGCGCTTTTCGGCGTTGAGGCCGAGGGCAGCGCCGACCCGAACCTGCTGATGGAGCCGCTTGCGCGGGTTTCCATTGCTACGAATGTGATCGGGCGCTTTTCCTTTCCCGAAGAACCGCCCCGAATCTCGCTGCAGCTGGGCGCGTGCTACACCAATTGGCACACATTTCACATGGATATCAGCGGGGCGGGGCACGATGTGGTGTTTCATGAGGGCCGGCTCTCTTCTGCCAATGTGTCGGCGTCCTATACCAATGCCGTGCTGGAGCTCGATCCGATTGCCGTGATGGACGGAGCGGATTTCCTCAAGGGGAATGCCTCGATTAATTTTCGCGGGAATGCCGCGGTGTTTGATGTCTTCGGCAGCCTGCACCCGGCTTTGATTGAAGATGCGGTCTGGCCTTTTTTCAATGTCTTCGGCAATTTCATTAACACCGCGGGAAAAACCGATATCAAGGCGCGGGGCCGGCTGGATTGGGCTTCGATGCAGACCACTGATTTCGAGGCCGAGGTCGAAGCGGAGCGGCTGGAAGTTCCGGTGGCGGTGATGGATCAGTTTAAAGGCCGTGTCATAGGGCGCGGCGCGCGGATTTCGGTCACGAATGCGGTCTGCGGCCTGTACGGAGGCAAGGGGTCGGGATCGTTCGGGATCACGCTGGATCCGGCGGTGAAGAACCTGCCCTATGCCATGAATGTTCGAATCAGCGGCGCGGACCTGAAACGGTTCCAGGCCGGGATGAAGCGGCCGCCGCACGCCCGGACCAAGGGAACGCTGTCCGGGAAGCTGCAGGTGCGCTCCGATTTATCCGATCATTTCCTGGTGCATGCGGACGGCCGAGGTTCGATCTCGGTTGAAGACGGCGAGCTGGTGGACCTGCCGGTCTTTTCGGGCTTCTCAAAGCTGATGCGTAAAATTATGCCGGGCTTTAACTTTTTCTCCATTACGAGCCTGGGCTGTGATTTCCGCATCAAGAAGGGGGCGGTGAGCACGAAGAACGCCGCGTTTACGGGCGATCTGTTCCACGCCGATGCGGCCGGGAGTTATTCCTATACCGAGGGCTATGATGCGGAGGTGCGGGTGAATGTGTTCGGCGATAAGGGACTCAGCAAAGTCATGCGGGTCATCACGTCGCCCATCTCCAAACTGTTTGAACTGCATTTGAGCGGTATGCTGGACGCCCCGGAATGGCGGCTGAAAAACTTTACACCAACGCCCGGCGCCGAGGTCGATTCCGATTGACCTGCCCCCGGCTGCTCCCTATGCAGGCGTGAATTCAACGAAAGGATACCGACGTTATGTTACATCCAAGTGCCTGGGCCGCCCTGCTGGGCTGGCTCGTTGCCCAAACCGCTAAAATGATCAATTGCCTGATCGAATCCAGGAGGCTGGATTTCAGCTATATGGTGAGCACCGGCGGTATGCCGAGTGCGCATTCTTCGATGGCGTCATCGCTGGCGGCGTCGCTTGGTTTATGCGAGGGGTTTGATTCGCCGGTCTTTGCGCTGGGCGCCGCGTTTGCGGTGGTGGTGATGTTTGATGCGCAGAGCGTGCGTAAAGCGGCCGGTGAACAGGCCAAGGTGCTTAATCGCATGGTGGATGAACTGCTGCGCGAGCACCATCTGTCGCAGACCAAGCTCAAGGAACTGCTCGGGCATACGCGCCTTGAAGTGTGCATGGGCATGCTGACGGGCATTGCGACGGCGCTGGCCGCATACCGATTCATCCATCCGTAGCGGCTGTCTGCGAAGAGAGCCGCGCCGCTGGCTTGCCCCGTCGGCATTTCCCGCGCTTTAACCGGCTGAAATGGCATCGACCGGACAAGCATCGATGCATGCGCCGCAGTCGGTGCAGACTTCGGGATCGATTACATACTGGTCGTCGCCCTGGCTGATAGCTTCGACCGGGCAGGTGGCTTCGCAGGCACCGCACGAAATGCATTCCCCGGAAATTACGTGAGCCATGGTTTCTCTCCTTCTTCTTGAGTGCGATTTGTTTATGTAAAGCGATGCAATATAACAGTAATAATCTTGATTACGTCAACATTTCTGGGGCATATAACTGTTTATACCTAGATTCAATTTCAAAACGAAAGACGCCCAAGAATGAGTATTGATGAACAGCAGCTGCCCGAAGAAGTCAGACAGTCTGTGGACGAAGCCTGGCCGCTGTTTGTGGAATTTCTGAAGAAAAAAGATGCGCGGGTGACGCAGGCCCGGAAGATTGTTTTGACCCAGGTTTTTTCGCGTCATGACCATTTCTGTGCGGACGATCTGGCCGCGCAGCTTTCCAGCGGGATGAACCATGTGAGCCGCGGTACGGTTTACCGCACGCTGGCGCTGATGGAGGAGGCCGGGCTGGTCCGCGTGATCCGCGATACAGACGTTCATGCCCACTATGAGCACACGTTTAACCATCCGCTTCATGAGCATATGATCTGCGATAAATGCGGGCAGTTTATTGAGTTTGCCGATGAAGAGATCATGAAGCTGATTGAAAAAGCCTGTGAAGAGAAGGGCTTTGAAGAGCGGAATCATCGCATTGTTATTTTCGGCACGTGTGCTGCGTGCAAAGAAAAAGAGGGCTGAAAACAGCCCTCTTTGCATATTCCGCTGAATCCGGCCCTCAGGCCCGCTGCTGTGCCGCGGCGATTTCCGCCTTCAGCTCCTTGAGTTCGCAGGACGGGCACATCACTTTTTCACCCTTGTAGACCACGCAGTCATGCGATCCGGAGCAGCCGGGCTGTTTTTTGCGCAGGGTGTTGATGAGCGCAAGGATGCCCAGCGGCACCGCGGTCAGAACCAGTACAACCGTGAATAATGTAAAAAATCCGTTCATGTTCTACCTGTTGATTAGTCCGCCCCTTCATGGAGCAGAACTTGACTCTTACCGGTCGCCGTTTAATACTTCAAACCCTTTATTCGGGGAATCATAGGCGTACTGAAGGTACTCCTTATCGGGATACGTTATTTTATGAAGAAGAAAAAACAGTCCAGCGGTGAACAGCGTTCCTCGGAAGGCCATGACCATTTCGGGGCGGATTCGGATTTTTATTCCGCGCGGCCCGATGGCGAACAGCCGCTGTACGAGGACCGTTACCGCTCATCCATGCATAACGTTAGCAAAACCGGACGCCATCAGGCGGCCGTGCCGAGCCGGCCGAAACAAAATGTGGACCCGCGTGACCGGGCGGCGCTGGCGGGCATTCTCAAGTCTGCTGTGCTGCTGGTGATTGCATTTTTCGTGCTCTGGAAGGGTGTTTCGATCTACGAGGAGCGCGAATTCCTTCGCATGCAGGGCGGGCCGGAGGCTGCTCCTGTGATGGAGGAAATGGTGCTTGCGGAGGATTTTGATATTGAAAACCAGGGGACCCGCGATCTGTTTGCCGAGCGGGTTGAATCCTGGAAAGAGTCTGTGCGCCTGGTGCGCTCGGTGGACGCGCTGCTTTTACGCAGTAATTATGACCAGGCGATTGAGCGCTGCCAAGCGGCGCTGCGCCGGAATCCGTCGCACCTGGCGGCGCTTGAGTATCTCGGGGAACTCTATTTCGAGCAGGGCATGCTGGTTGAATCCATCAATGCCTACATCCGCCTGCTCAATATCGATCCGATGCGCACCGATGTGAAAGTGAAACTGATCGAAGTGCTCGATGCGCATGCCGACTCCGACGCCGTGGTGTTCATGGCGAAGTGGTTCCAGGAAGAGAACGAATACGACGGAAGCATCCAGCGCTACCTGGCCCATGCGCTGTTCGCAAAAGAGGAATACACCGATGCGATCGAAGCCTACCGCCGGGTGCTGGTGGATGATCCCGATGATGCAGAAGCATTGGAAAAAAGTGCAGATGCCCATATCTATCTTGAGCAGTATGCCGCCGCGCTGGACACGCTGGAGAAACTTCAGGAGACCAACTACCGCGATCAGCAGTACTACCGTAAAATAGCCGTCTGCAACGCGCAGCTCGGCCGCAGCCAGGAAACGGTTCAGACGCTGAGCAGAGCCGCGCACCTGTTCGGGCAGGAAATCGTAATCGGCTGGGTACAGGATCCGCGGCTTGATCCTGTCCGCGAAGCGCGCGTGTTCCAAACGTTTGCCGAAAAGGTGGGCGGCGAGGAGTTCCGCAGGTGGCTTGAACAGGTCGCCAAAAGCATGGAGCAGAAAAAGGACGAAGAAATCGAGCCCCAGCTCAATGCTCCGACGCAGGAAAAGCTGGATCCCAACCTGCTTAAACGCGAACCATAGGCGCTAGGTTTATTTTGAAAATCCTGTTTGTCACATTCGGCGAACTCTCCGTTTCGGGCGGTGCATACCGCCCCGCCGCCATGGTGCGCGCGCTGGCCGATGCCGGCCACCAGCTCACCATTGCCGCGGCCTGGACCAATCTCCCCGATCATCCGAACCTCACCCTGCTGTGCGGCCAGGCCGAGACCATGCCGAATGCGCGGCTCCGCCTCGCGGCGGCCCGGGCGGCCGGATCGATGAAATTTGATGCGGTGCATGCCGTCGATGATGCCGCACTGTTCTGCGCGAAAATTTGCCGGCTGCGCAAAATTCCGCTCATTTATGATGCCGTGCGCCGATTCTCAGGCCGGAGCGGGCGACCGCCGTCCCGGCGCTGGAAATGGTTTCCCGGCCGCTATGCCGCCGTAGAGAAAAAACTGCTGCAGACGGCAGCGGCCGTTTTGGCGCCGGACCCGCTTCTGCAGAAGGACCTGGCGGCGCTGCAGGCCGATGCCCGGATCATGCTGATTCAGGATGTGCCCCGCCAGACGCTGTTCTGCGGGCGGACGGAAAGCGGCGAGGCGCTGTTTGACCGGCTGGGCCGCGCTGAGACCTGCGTGGCGGCCTGTTCGTTCCAGGCGGCAGACCATGCCGCGCTGCGGCAGCTGTTGATGGCGGTGCGCAAGGTGATTGATGCCTGCCCGAAGGCCTTCTTTGTTTTTAAAGGCGCGGCGGCGGCCGAGGCGGAGCCGATGGCGAAAAGCCTGGCCATTGAAAAGCAGTGCTGTTTCCTGAATCCAGAGGAGACGTATGTTTTCCTTTCAGCGGTTGATGCGGCCGGCGTATCGGTTTTTATGCCGTCCACTGAGCGGTGCGGGATGGATCCGGAAATCCTGACCCTGCTGTATGGCGCCGCGCCGGTGGTTGCTGTGATGGAAGATGCCTATGCCGACCTGCTGACGGAATCGAACAGCATCCCGGTGCTGCGCAATACGGATGCGATCGCCTCCGGCATAATCCGCGCACTGCAGGAGCCGCTGTTTGCGCGGGGACTGCAGACCCAGGGCCGGCAGCTGATTGCCGACCATTATTCCCTGTCTTCTTTTAAACATCAGGTTAGAATGCTCTACCATGACGTATTGAATAAAGACTGAGGGAGCAGTCCATGAACAACAGGCCGTTCATTCGGCGTCCCGCGGTAGGGATCGCCGCTGCGGCGGCGGCCGGTATGCTGGCCGCTTCGACGGGGTTGTTCTCCCTGCCGGCACTCTTTCTTTCTGCGTTGCTGAGTGTGGTGCTCGCCGTCATCCTGCTGCACACCCGCGCCGCCTCGCAGGCGGTCCTGCTGGCCGTCGCGTCGGCGGCCGCCTGCCGTTTTACCGTCGGCCTGCCGTCGCTTCCGGCCGATGCACTTGAAAACCATGCCGAGGTGCTGCTTGGCCGTACCGTTGCGCTTGAGGGCCGTATTGCGGAGATCCCTCGGCGCCGCGGCGCGGGCCGCTGGACGTTTCCGCTCCGCTGCGCGCGCCTCCAGCTGGCGGGGGAGTGGCATACGGTGAGCGGCGGCCTGGAAATTGTGATGCGCCGAGGAGGGGAACCGCCCGGCATCGGCGACCGCGTACGGCTGAAGGGCCGGCTGTCTGAGCGCGATTTTCCGGGCCGCTATGCGCTTGAACTCCATGTGCGGGATGTGGAGCTGCTGCAGCGCGGGCGCACGCTGTGGGCCTACGGGGAGCGGTGGCGTACGGCTGCCGCACCGCGGCTGGAGCAGGGGATGGAGGGGCTTCCGGTTCAGGCGGCGGTGCTGCAGGCGCTGGTGCTGGGCCGCCGCGACGGCGTGCCGAAAGAAACCGTCGAGGTGTTCCGCCGCACGGGGACGATGCATATTTTTGCCATCTCCGGCCTGCACGTCGGGATTGTGGGCCTGCTGCTCATGATGCTGCTACGGGTGCTCGGGGTGCCGCGCGGCCGGATGGGGCTGTTCCTGATTCCCGTTCTGGCGGTCTATGTGGTGTCCACCGGCATGAAGCCCAGCGCGCTGCGGGCGCTCCTGATGGCGGTGGTTTTCCTGGCCGCGCCGCTGTTTCGGCGCCGGCCGGATATACCGAGTTCTGTTGCGTTTGCGGCGCTGGTGCTGCTGCTGTTTCGACCGCTGGAGATTCTTTCGCCGGGCTTTATTTTTTCGTTCTGTGTGGTGATTTTCCTAGTGATGGTTTTTGCGGCGGTGCCGAAAGAGCGGATTCAGGGGCCGTGGCTGCGGCGCTATTCAGCATCGCTGGTGATTACCTCGGCGGCGGCCGGGGCGGCTGCGGTGCCGCTGTCGGCGCTGTTTTTCGGCAATTTTGCGCCGATCGCTTTGGTCGGCAACTTGGTGGTGGTGCCGCTCACCTTCTGCATTGTGCTCTGCGGGTGGCTGTCGATCCTGATTCCTTTCACCGCAGGAATATTCAATGCGGCGGCGGTGGTTTTCATCGACCTGCTGCTGGGCAGTGCGCACCTGCTGGACGCAGTTCCGGGGTCGAGTTTCCGGGTGGAACCGCCGCCGCTGCTTGCGGTGCTGTTCTGGTACGGCGGATTAATCGCCTTTTTCACGCACAGCCGCGGCCGGGCTGCGCGGCTGCGGGCCGTCGGGTTTGCCCTGCTTGGGGTGGTTCTGGCGCTGCTTGGCTAGGTTTTTTCCGAGGCGCCGTTTTTCGGCCAGGGTCCGAACGCTTCCGCCGATATGCTCTTCGCCGCGCTGCCGGGCGAGCTGCACCTGCCGTTCGCGTTCGCGGAAGCGCGCGAGCCGCTCTTCGGAATAGCTGCCGCTGCAGTGCGGGCAGCTTTCGCCCGGCACATAGTCGGGGCGCTGTTTGTCGGCGGCGGTGATCGGCCTGCGGCAGGCGCGGCACTGGTCGTATTCGCCTTTTTCGAGGTTGTGTTTTACGGCCACGCGGTTGTCGAACACAAAGCATTCGCCCTGCCACAGGGATTCGGGTTCCGGGACCTCCTCGAGGTATTTCAGGATGCCGCCCTTGAGGTGATACACCTCTTCAAAGCCCTGCTCTTTGAGGTAGGCGGTGGATTTTTCGCAGCGGATGCCGCCGGTGCAGAACATGGCGACTTTCCGGTGCTTGGCCGGATCGAGGTGCTGTTCGGCGTAGCGGGGGAAATCGCGGAAGGTTTCGGTGCCGGGATTAACGGCGTTTTTAAAGGTGCCGATGCCGATTTCATACGCATTGCGGGTGTCGATCAGTAGGGTCTCGGGATCGCGGATCAGTGCGTTCCAGTCTTTCGGTTCCACATAGGTGCCGGCGGATTGCCGCGGGTCAATGCCTTCGACGCCGAGGGTGACAATCTCTTTTTTCAGCCGGACTTTGGTGCGGTAAAACGGATTGGTTTCGTCGTGCGAAAGTTTGCAGTCCAGATCGGCGAGGCGGGGGTCGGACCGCAGGTGGGCGAGCAGGGCGTCGATGGCTTCGCGGGATCCGGCAACCGTGCCGTTGATGCCTTCGGCCGCCAGCAGGAGCGTGCCGCGGATGCCGAGGCCGGTTAAGAATTCCAGGAGCGGTTCGCGGCGCGATTCATAATCGTCGAGCGCGGTGAATTTATACAGGGCGCATACAGTAATCGGTTTCATGACGCGCGCTTTTAATGAGCGACGCGGCAATTTTCAAATACCAATAAGGGATAATTGGGGATGGGCTATTGCGTGTTCGGTCTGAGGAGCTTGGTGATGGCGGCGGGGCGCATGAGGTGCATGCGCCAGGCAATGATGAGGGCGCCGAGAATCATGAGGCCGGAGTAAAACTGCCCCTTGGTGATCCAGGCAATGAAAAACTCGCCGTTGTCCGGCTCGCGGAAGAATTCCATGCTGATGCGGGCGAGGGCGTAGAGGACGAGGTAGGCGGTGCTCAGCGCGCCGGGCCTTTTGCCCCAGCGGGTCTTCCGCAGCACGAGCATCAGACCGAAAACGAGAAAACCTTCCACGGCGGCCTGGTAGAGCTGGGAGGGATGACGCGGGTGCAGCCGGCCGGCTTCAACCAGGCGTGCAACCCGGGCGGTAGTATACTGACCGTACTGAAGCCCGGCCTCCTGCGGGAATATCACCGCCCATTTAACATCGGTGATGCGGCCCCAGAGCTCGCCGTTGATGAAGTTCGCCAGCCGGCCGAAGGCGATGCCGAGCGAGGTGGTGACCGCCATGTGATCGGTCAGGTTCCAGAAGGAGTGCTTGTGTTTGCGGGCATACCAGAGGATGAAAAGAATGACGCCGATGAAGCCGCCGTGGCTCGACATGCCGCCTTTCCAGACCTGCACCAGTGAGAGGGGATGTTTCAGGAAGCCTGCGAAATCGTAGAACAGCACATAGCCCAGCCGGCCGCCGAAAAACACCCCGAAAAACGCCAGCAGCACCACAAAGTTGCTTACCTCTTTGTCCGGAATCTCAAACGAGCCTCTCTTGGACCAGAACCGCAGCAGCAGGATGCATGCAACAAAGCCCAGCAGATAGGAGATGCCGTACCATCGAACTGCCAGCTCTCCCGGCAGGTCCAGCACGATCGGATTAATGTTGTGGATGGTATAGTGCATGAACTCTTCTGCTGGGGATGATGTGTGTCTGGCGCGGGTTAACAACGACTCAGTTTTTATGTGCGGGTTTGTCCTGGTTTAAGCCGGCTGCGGGGCAGTCAGCACCCCGGTGCGGGGCGCTGTGCCGGCTTACTTCAAAGACTCCAGCTGTACCTCAATTTCGGGTGTCATCCAAAACTCCTGCACAATACTGTATTCGGCGGCGTCCTTGAGAACCTGGTGCGCGGTTGAAATGTCTTTCGTAATGTAGGTGGTCAGCATCATGATCACTTGCCCGCTTTGGTCGGAGGAGTCAATGAGCGGGTTCTGAAGGCCTGCTGCGGCCAGCAGGTCTTCCAGCTTGGCTGCGGCTGTGTCGGCATTCGAGAGGGTGGTTTTGATAATGAATAATTTTGGTCTGCTGGAGGGCATATCGGCAAATTTATCTGCGTTCGGAGGCTGCTTGCCGGTAAACTCCTCATAAATCTCGTAATAAACAATCCCGTTTTCGCCGTTGAGTTTCGTATTCAGGATTTCAATCGCCTGCGACTGATAAGCCGAAAGAGAGACTAGAATGCGGTCAAACAGGATTTCGTCTCGATTGTTTGCGGCATAATCGATGAGTCTCTCTGCCAGTTCCGGCGTCTTGTTTTTTATTTGGGTGAGACCGTGGTAGATGGCGTTGAAGCGCACATCCTTTGAATCGTCAGAAGCCAGTTCCTGCAGGAGCTGAAGCACCTTTGCTGGAGGATACTCCTTGCCCGTTACAAAAAATTGCCCCAGTGCTTTTGCGGTGAGTGCCCGAATAGGGGTTACCTCATCCGCAGCGCAGATTGTAAGGGGCTTCAGAAATGAATCGTCGATCTCTGTGGTGACTTTTCCAGTAAGCATCATATTGAGTGCGTGCATTTTCATGTGCGTGGACCCGGTTGCCAGGGCATCTTGAATGCTTACCGTAACTGGCTGCGACAAGTTGTAATTGCGGGGTTTTTCCTGTGCATTGACCGAAGTCTGCACAGCGAGAAAGGCCAGCATGGAAAAGGTTGCTAATTTACTCATATCTCATCTCCCAAATTGTGAGGCTAAATGTTTAAGAGAGTCCGTCTCCAAAAGCAAGGTGCTAGGCTCGCTTGTTGGTGCAAATTTTCATGATGGAGGTAGGGGTCTCCCCTGCCGGCAGAGCGGCAGGCTTCGCTGAAACCGTTCAGGTTGAGCCGGTGGGCGGTTCGTCGGCATGGTATATAGGTTTGACTTAGTACTTGTTAAAAAGGCTCGGGGTAACTTGGTTGGCATTTAATGCATGTAAGCTTTCCTGTAAAAGCCGCTCTTGAAAAAAAGCCGGTTTTATGGGTTTATACACATGGGTTTGTTGCTGCTGTGGCGGTGGATGAGTTTATTACCTCCTGCAGCCGCTCACAAAAGCTGGGGTTCTGCGGCGGAAGGATGCTTGAAAGGCATGTTGGGAAGTTGATTTTCGGGTTTTATGCCCCTGTGCGGAGAAAATTTAAAAATTAGTGGAAATTCGGTTGCCGGACCCCATGGCATGATGTAGAAAACAACAACATAAGTGGAATGGGTTCACTTATATCTAAGGAGTAATAAGATGAAAAAAATTATTGCAACAGCCGCAATGGCCGCCTGTGCAGCAGTGGTTACTGCACAGACCGTTACCAGCGCGAACATCGTGGGGTATAACAAAGAAACGGCGACCTCAGCAGGTTTCGCGATCTCCGGAGCTCAGTTTGAGACCGGCGCGACTAACACACCGTCATCGGTGTATGGTGATCAGCTTCCCTCGGGTTCAAAAATCTACAAGTTCAATGGCACTAGCTATGACACGTCTGAATATGGTTCCGTATTTGTCCCGATCAGTGGGTTGGTGACAAAGTGGAATGTTGAGCTCGATCTGAGTGGTGGCGTTGGTTACTGGGTTGAGTATCCGGAAGCTGCAGAGGCTATTGTCAGCGGTGAGGTTCCCTCTGCTGATTCCATTACCAATTCGATTGAGGCCGGGTTTAATCTCGTTTCTTATCCTTATCCGGTAGAGCGTGTGATCACAAATCTTGGATTCGCTCCGGCGGAAGGTGATAAAATCTACGTTTTCAATGGTTCGAGCTATGATACAACCGAATACGGATCTATTTTTGTTCCGATCAGCGGATTTGTGACCAAGTGGAATAATGAAACTCTGTCAATTGATGTCGGTCAGGGTTTCTGGTATGAAACTGATTCGGCTCAGACTTGGATTGCTGAAAAACCGTTTTAATAAAATGATTTATCAGAGGCTCTCTTGATTGAGAGTCTCGATATGAAAACTAAAGGAGAAATGAAATGAAAAAAGTAATGGCAGTGCTGGCTATTGCATCATGCGTGGGTGTTGCATCTGCGGATATTGCGCTTGACTATTGGAATGATGCTGGTGTGCTCAACGGCGGTTTTCTTGGTGCTGATGGTTTCGGCACAGCAACTGCACAGTTGATTTGGAGCGCGACAGCTCCGGCACTTGATGGATCTATGTTCGTTGATTCGGCATATGGTTTGAATTCGGGTGAGTATCTGCTGCAGACGGTCAATACCTCTGCAGGGTATGCAGGCACTTGGAGTGATCAGGCTTCGTCTTTGTCCGGTCTGCTGTTTGGTGATTCGGATGTGGGTGGTTCAGACATTAATACTGGCTACCTGTATGTCCGTTTTTATGATGATGCATTCGGTAATGGAAGCTATGGTCTTGTGCAGGCAATTGATGTTTCCGGTTCTTTGACGGAGTTTGATGCTCTCACTCCTTCTACTACCTATTCTTCTAATGGTCTTCTTGGGGGAACCATTGTTGATGCTGCCGGCACAGCTGGTCAGTTTGAGGTTGTTCCGGAACCGGCAACGATCGGCCTGATGGGTATTGCAGGTCTGGGTATGTTCCTGGCCCGCCGTAAAGCTCGTCGCTAATCTTCGGATTGGTATGGGTTATAAAAGAGTCCGCTTTTGCGGGCTCTTTTTTTTGGGGTTTAAAGCGATTGGGTTATAAGGGGCTGGTATGGCGTTTGTTTCTCGGTATCTGGTGTTTTCTGTATTGTGTTTAGGGTTTCTTGCGGGCTGTTCCGAGCCTCACTCGGGGCGGTGGGAGAAGTGTGAAGAGGCATATGAGCTTTCGGTGTCATCGCTTCAGTCCGATGTGACCATTGAGGCTGATGTGGTTTGGCTGATTCAGAAGGTGCTGGCGGTTGCTGAGGATTCGAGGCTGCGGCGTATTGTTGATGTGTGGGTTGGGGAGAGGCTTGATCATCCGTACCGCATTCTGGTAGAGCCCGGATCGGCGAGGATTGAGCTGCCGGAATCGCCGGGAGAAGGCGTTGATAAATATTTTTATTATGTTCAGGCCGCACTGGGTTTCCCTGAAGAGCGGGCCGCGCGTTTTGTGGCTGATTTTGTGGAGGTCCCGAATTCGGGCTATATCCTTACCCACCAGCTGGCCTCATTGATCTGGTGTGAAGAGACCGGACTTGCGCTGGAATTTGATGCGGCGGCTAAAAAAACGGAGTTGCTGGCAGAAATTTATGCCGAGCATGTCGAGCAGGGGCACACTGTATGCGTAGATCTGTTTGCAGAACGGACAGCCCTGCTGCTCCGGTATGGGAATCCCGATTTTGAAGAGGCAACGGAGTGGGTCGGTAAGCTGGTGAATTCCCAGCGGGAAGGCGGTGCCTGGCCGGAATCAAAAGCTGTTCTGGAATATGACGGCCAGTTTGCGACAACCCGCGTACCGCCTTCCCATACAACGGCTTTAGCCATGTTGGCGATACGGACCTACATGATCGACTATTTGGAGAATTGACCGCCGATTATGGTCGGCTTAAACGGGAAATAGACTGATGAAAAGGCCGTGGGCTAGCTTTTTTTCACTTTCCGCATGACATGGTCTGTCCTTTTTGGGAGTCTGTTTTGTTGTGACACAATCTAATCGTTCCGAGGGGGAATAATGAACAGGTTTACGCTGGTTTTTACTGCTGTTTCAGCTTTGGTATGCGGGGTTAATGCCCAGACAACAAATATTACAGGTACGGGGTCGGAAACGATCAATCTTTCCGGCTTGAGTTTTACAGGGCCAACCGGGGAAGTGGCCGCCGCCGTTTCTTCATTGGCGGCTTTTAATTCGACGGATACGGCCTATCAAGGCGGTGTCGGCGCCGCGAATGACGGAAGTCTAAATGGTGACGGGGCCGTTGCGCTTTATGTACAGGATGTCGATCGGACCCGCATTCAAAATCAGGATGCGGTAATTTCCGGCGGTGACGGCGGTTCAGCGGTATCATCCGGCAGCGGCTATATTACTATTTCTGCAATGGGTGGAGACGGCCTGTCTGCAAACCCGGCCTCTTCGGTAAACTATTTTGGACCGGGAGGCGATATCGTCTACATCGACGGCGCGGATATTCAGGGCGGTAACGGCGGCGTCGTGGAAGGCTTAGCGAATAACACCCTGTACGCTTCCGGCGGCGCGGCGATGACGGCTGAAGACATGTGGGTGAGCCTAAAGGATGCAACCCTGCAGGGCGGTGACGGCGGCGATATTACGTCGGTAAGCGCCTTTAATACGGCTATTGGCGGTGACGGCCTAACGACCGGTTTCGACGGTGCCATTTCCAATCTCAGCAGTTCCGTAACAGTTGTAGGCGGCGACGGCGGTACGATTAATTCCGCTTCGGGCGGTCAGTCTGCGAATGCTTCCGGTGGGGCGGGACTGAATCATCAGGGGCTTAACTATTTTGATCCGGCGCTTGTGATGACAGTTTCCGGCGGACATTACGAAGGTGGTGCCGGGGGCACGGTTACCGGACAGAGCGGGATCAACGTCAGCGGCGGCAGCGGCTTCTATTTTAACTTTCAGAAAGCATACATTACCGATGGTGAGTTTGTGGGCGGTGACGGCGGATCTGCCTCGAACACGGTATCCGATGCGGGTACTGCGGCCGGCGGAAGTGGTCTGTATGCATTCCTGAGTGATGAGTTGATCATTGACGGCGGCACGTTTACCGGCGGTGCTGCAGGCAGCATTAACGGAGTGGAGGGTACGCGGGGGGCTGGACTGAAACTTACCGATTCCTATGTGACCATCAACGGCGGTACCTTCGAGGGGCTTGGGGTATGGGTAGCCAGCCTGAGCTCTTCTATCCGTAACAGCACGCTGGATATTACTGGAGGTACTTTCGGCGATATTCAGCTGTCGTCGTATTCAGGGCTGATAAATGAGCTGGATATTTCCGGCGGTTCGTTTGAAGACGTTGAGTTCAATGGTTCCGGCGAAAATACTGCTGTGATTAATGATGTGACTTTGGGGGATTTCCTTTTCTCCGGTTCAGGTGTCAACGGGCTGGCGATCACGAATTCTTCCATCGGCGATTTGAATTTTGAAGGCACTGCTGTCAATACCTTGGCGCTTGCGGGAGTCAGTTCTTCCGGCAGCGTTGGTGTTTATGGCGGTGAGGTGACGTTTGAATCATGGGATGATTCGAATTTTACGGATGTTACCGTTTCTGATTCACAGGTTTATTTTGAAAATCAGGATTTCACTCTAAATTCCGATGCATCATTCCAGCTGGCAGATGCCGCTTCCTCTGCTTATTTCAGTCAAAACGTCGACTTGAAAGGATCGCTGGATGTCGGATTTTCTTCGTTTACCGTAGAATCGAACGTGATGGTGCGCTCCGGTGCGGATGTCAGCAGCTCGATTATGGCGGCTGGGTCGGGCACGACCGGCGGGGTGATTACTGCGCAGTCCGCTACGATCGAGGACGGCGTGAGCTGGACGGTGATCAATACCGATACGAATATTACGAAGGACAACCTGCTGGAAGGCTACGGCATCCTGCTGGTTTCTGCGACGGAAACGAATGACGCCGCAAACCTTGAAGCTTCGGACTTTACGCTGGTGAACAATCCGGAGTGGCTGTTCGGCATTAACGGGATTACCAACGTTGCCGAGGACGGCAGCTATAACCTTTATGCGGTCTATGGACAGCAGGATCTCGGTGAGGTCTTTAAGGATTACGACGCTGAGCTTTCGAAAGCGATGAGTGACCTGAGCAACACGGTTAATACCAATTCGGCCCTGACTGATTACCTGGGTGCGACCTGGACCGGTGTTGCGGATGCGGCTATGGATATGGAGCGCGGTTTTGTTCGGACGCCGGAAATGGCGAATGCGCTGATCGGCCTGCAGAGTGTTTTTGCGGACCAGGTTAAAGAGCGGACCCGCAGCAACCTGCGCTTCAAAAAATTCGGCAGCAAAACCTCCTATTCTCCGATGGGAACACGCGGCCCGCAGGAAGTGTATGACAACACGGTGCAGTGGGCAGAAGATCATCTTCCTTCGTACGATGTTTCCGGAGCGCTGCGGACGGCTGCGGATAATGCTCCGGCGCTAGATTACGATCGGGGGGATACCTCTGTGGAAAAACCGTACAATTCCAGCAGCGCCGGTAAGAGCACGGCTTATGATGAGCTGGCGGATGACCTGAGAAATCTTGAGATCGGCAGCGATGAGTATAAAGCGGTTCAGGCGCAGCTGGAGAACCTGACACCAGGCACCCCTGAGTATAATGAACTGCGCGACCAGCTGCAGAGCCTGACGCCGGGTGTTGATGATTACGACGCATTCCAGACGCAGCTGCGCACTCGTACGCCGAGTGTTGAGCCGATTGAAATGCCGGAAACGTATCAGCTCTGGGGCCGTGGTTACGGCGCACATGCCAGCCAGGATGCCACCGAGGGGCACGACGGCTATGATACGACCTATGCCGGCGGTGTCGTCGGTTTCGATAAGCGGTTCGAAAAAATGCTCGTTGGTCTCGGCGGCGGTTATTCGATGACGAAGGTCAGCGGCAATGCCGGCAATGACGGTGATGCCGATACGCTGAACGTGATGGCGTACTGGGCGCACAACAGTGAGTCGTTCTATATGGACGCCATGGTGAACTATGCGTTCCATGATGTCAGCACCGACGGTATCGATACGCTGGACTACACGGCAGACTACGACGCACAGACGCTGGGTATTTCGCTCGGTATCGGCTACGGCATCTCTTTCCTGAAGGATAAGTGGCTGCTCACGCCGGAAGCTTCTTACCTGGGCACATACTACACCCGTGATTCCTATACTGAGGAGTCGCAGCTCGCTACGCCGTTCCCGAATAAGAATTACGAGTCCTACGATCAGTGGTCGCACCTGACTTCGGTGGGTGTGACGCTTTCGATGATCGGCGTGATTGACAGTTTTGAAACCGAGCTCGAAGTGCAGCCTGAGCTGCGGGCCCACTGGCTGCATGAGTTTAATGCAGACATGGATGCCGACAGCTACATGATGCAGGGCGGTAACGGCGATGCGATTGCTGTTGCGCTTCAGGCCCGCGAAGAGGACCTGCTGCGCCTTGGCGCCGGCCTGCGCATTGCCGCGTGGGACGACGACTCTACGGCCTTCAGCCTGGATGTGGACAGTGCGCTGGGTGAGGATTACTACAACCTGATTGTCAGCGGTAAGGTTATGCGCCGCTTCTAAGCACGGTTGATACATGCGCGGAAGCGCAGGATAAAACGGGTCATTCTTTGAATGGCCCGTTTTTTTTGTCCTGCTGCGGAACAGCTTGTTCTGCTCGAAACGTCAGGAGATGCAGGTGCCGGCGCCGTGCGCAACTGCCGGTGGGCCTGCTGAAGAGGGGGCCGCGCTGGCTGGTCTAGATTTGCGGTGCTGCTGTTTTGCCCGGCTTCCAGATACTGGAGATCTTTGAGGCATGCGATACTTCAAGGTTAATGTGGCCGAGCCCGTCGAGCCGCAGCTGTGAGGCAACGGTGCGCAGGGCGGTCTCCGGGGTGTTGCAGTCGGAACTGAGATGGGCCAGGTAGACGTGCTCGAGGCAGTCCGCCGCGCTTTCGGCAATCAGCCGGGCCGCATCGATATTCGATAAATGGCCCTGCCGGCTGCGGATGCGCTGCTTCAGCGGCCAGGGGCGCGGCGCTTCGCGCAGGAGGTCTTCATCGTGATTGGCTTCAAGCACAATGGCTCGGCAGCCGCGCAGTTTGTCGCGTACCAGCGCCGTGGGCATGCCCAGGTCGGTGGCTGAACCCACCGACACGCCGCCGGCGGTCAGACGGAAGCCGACCGGTTCGTAGGCATCGTGCGGAACGGAAAACGGTTCAATGGTGATATCGCCGATTTCAAAAGCGCTGCCGGTCTGGAAGACCTTCACGGAAATTTCATCGGATTTCGGCTGGCGCCGAATGCCGTTAAGGGTGCCTGCATTGGAATAGACGGGGATGTTATGGCGCTTCTGAAGTACCCGAATGCCGCCGATATGGTCGCCGTGTTCGTGCGAGACGCAGATTCCGTTAATACTCTCGGGCACCACCCCGATCTGTTCCAGGCGCAGGGCCACCTGCTTGGCGGACAGGCCGGCATCGATCAGGACGCGGGTTTTTTCGGATGCGATATAGATACAGTTGCCAGAACTGCCGCTGGCGAGAACACAGATTTCAAGACTCATAAGGGTACTGCTCCAACTAATGCGGGTATGATACGCATGGGCTGCCGGGACGCAAACCCTAAGCGCCGAAGATCCGTTTGCGGCGGTACCTGCCGCGCAGGAAATGTGGAGTGTTTGTGAAAATCGGGAAATCCCATGGGCGGGGAGAGGGGGTGTGCTGGCGGGTTGGGCGGCGCGGTTTCATACATTTCCCGCGAACATGGCTTGAGATATGCGTGTTAATAGGTACATTTCAACGCATGGCACAACCCGGTTTAGTCTTAAGTCAGGAAATGAAGATGCAGCAGGTGCTTGCACCGCATCTCTTTCAGTCCCTGGAAATCCTCCAGATGCCGCTGCTCGACCTGCAGCAGATGATCAAGCAGGAGCTCTCTGAGAATCCCACGCTGGAGGCGACGTCCGAACAGGCCGATGCCCAGATTGAGATTGAGCAGGGCACCAAGGATGTCGACAGCGAGCAGTTTGATAATGAGTTTGAAAAGCTCGCGGCGCTCGGTGAGGAATTTGACAGTTATCACGACCGCGGGCCGGTTTCCGGCGGCACAGATGCCGAGGAAAAATATCAGTATATGATGGATTCCTTGTCGGAATCCTCCTCGCTGCATGATCAGCTGCTCGATCAGCTGACGCTCTGCGGCCTCAATGATTACGAGAAGAAGATCGCTGAGATTGTAATCGGCAATATTGATGACGACGGCTATCTGCAGCTGGAT
Source organism: Pontiella sp. (assembly GCA_041582935.1). Taxonomy (GTDB): domain Bacteria; phylum Verrucomicrobiota; class Kiritimatiellia; order Kiritimatiellales; family Pontiellaceae; genus Pontiella. The sequence goes on along the minus strand of JBFHGU010000006.1, from coordinate 50,088 downwards.
GTTGAAGACCTGCTGGCGTTGCCGAATTTTCCGGAAGAAACGCTGACAAAAATCCTGGATACGATTCATGAGTTTGATCCGGCCGGTGTCGGTGCGCGTGACCTGCGTGAGTGCCTGCTGCTGCAGCTGAAACGACAGGGCCGCGAAAATACCCAGGAATATCAGATGGTGGACCTGCACCTGGATCTGGTGGGGCGCCATAAGTACGAAGATATTGCCCGCGCCATGGGCCTTACGCTCGACCGCGTGAAAGAGCTCGCAAAACTGGTGAGCAAGCTGGATCCAAAGCCCGGCCGTAATTTCTCTGAGGAGCGGATCGAGTATGTGACGCCCGAAATTATCGTTGAGAAAAGAGACGGCGAGTACGTGATCACCCAGAACAAAAAGCCGTACCCGAATCTCTTTATCAGCCAGAAATACCTGTCGATGCTCAAAGATCCGAATACCACCAAAGAGGTGAAGAGCTATATTCGGGAAAAAATCGCCAAGTCGAAACAGTTTATCCAAAGCATCGATCAGCGTATGGATACGATCTACCGTATTGCGGTCGAGATTGTCCGCATTCAGCGCGAATTTTTTGATGAAGGGGTCTCGCGCCTCAAGCCGCTGAACATGAAAACCGTGGCGGGGCTGCTCGAGGTCCATGAAACCACTATTAGCCGGGCTACTGCCGGCAAATATATGCAGACGCCGCAGGGTCTGCTCAGTATGAAATATTTCTTTAAACCCGGCGTTCAGACGGCCAGCGGTGAGTCGATCTCCAACGAAAGCGTCAAAGCCGCCTTGGCGGATATTGTGCGCGGCGAGGACAAGAAAAAGCCGTATTCCGATGCCAAGCTGGTTAAACTGCTCGAAGAGCAGGGGGTTAAAATCGCGCGCCGCACCGTAGCCAAATACCGCGATCAGCTCCGTATCCTGCCGTCGCACCTGCGGAAAGTGCACTGATCATTTAAGAGTTGAAAAACTGTAGGCGGGAGAGGTCGAAGACCTTCCCGCCTTTTTTCTGTGCGCGAAAGAGGCGGGAAGGTCTTCGGCCGTTCCCGCCTGCAAACAACCGCTGCGTATTAGCGGCTAAGCGTTCGGCTACGCTTCCTTCATTTTTCTCCGCATGTTGCGGATGCCGGTCTGGGCAATCATCAGGACGTTGCTGGTGGTCCAGTAGAGGGTAAGGCCGGAGGGCATGCTGTAGAAGATGAAGAGCATCATGATCGGCATCATATACATCATCATTTTCTGCTGCTGGGCCTGCTCCGGAGTTGCCGCGGTAGACGGGGAGGAGAGTTTCTGCTGGAAGATCATCGAAGCCGACATAAGCACCGGCAGAATATTCAGGGATCCGATGTACGGAATCTGCCCGGCAAAGAGGTTTTCCGGCTGGCTGAGGTCGGCGATCCAGAGGAAGCCGGCGTAGCGGAGTTCAATCGCATTGCGCAGTACGGTAAAGAGGGCAAAGAAAACGGGCATCTGGACCACCATCGGCAGGCAGCCGCCCATCGGGTTGATTTTGTTTTCCCGATAGAACTTCATTACTTCCTGCTGGGCGCGCTGGGGATCGCTCTTATATTTTTCCTGCAGTGCTTTAACCTGCGGCTGCGCCTCCTGCATGCGTTTCATGCTTTCGGTGCTCTTGTGAGTGAGCGGCCAGAAGAGGATGCGCATGAGCAGGGTCAGCAGGATAATGGCTACGCCGTAGTTCTTGATGACTGCAAAGAACAGGTTCAGGGCCCAGAGCAGGAAGCGGCGCGCCGGTTCCATCAGCCAGTTCATGAACGACCAGAAGCCGATGGTTTCAAATTCCATCACCTTTTCAAATTGATGGCCGGCGTCTTTCAGCGCCGAGAATTTTTTCGGGCCGATATAGCAGACATAATCGCGGCTGAGGGTTTCCCCGGGGGCGAGAGAGGCCGGTGCAAAATCGAGGGCTGCGGCAATGCGCTGCGGGATAATGCCTTTTTCTGCGGTATCTCGGGAGGAGAGTATCGCCATGGTGGAGGCCGGCTCGGTCGGGCTGATGATCTGGGTGAAGAATTTATTTTTGGCGGCTACCCAGTCGACGGTCACGTTCTGCATTTCGTCAGGAACCACATCGATGGATGCCTGCTTATCCGCTTTTTTATAGAGCTTGCTCAGTTTACGGCCCCAGTAGTTCACGCCGCCGTCGGGCGTGTGCGAATCGACGCCGAGAATACTCAGGCCTTTCACCGCTTTGGTGTCGGACGGGTTGGTCATGGTACCGCTCAGCAGGCGGATGCCGGGAAGGTTCCAGGTCTCATCCGTGCTGTTGACGAAGCGGTCGCTGACGGAAACAGTATAGCCGCTGTCCAGCGTGACGGTGCGCTGGAAGGCGGCGCCCGTGTTCCAGACCTTAGTAAAGGTGACCGATTTGCCGTCGGCGGCTTTTTCGATGTTGAGCGAATCCGCTTCTGTGATGCCGCTGAGGCCGGAGTAGGCCAGTGCCGCGCGGTCGGGGAAATTGATCACCACCGGGCCGCTCTGCTTCTGGTTCAGTTCGGGATAGTCAAAAAGGGTGGCGGATTTTACGCCGCCGCCGATGGAGGTCAGCTCGATTTTGAGCTGCTCATTTTCGAGGACCTCGGTGACTTCGTCGACCGGCACGGTGGTATCAATTTCGGCCGGCGCCGGTGCGGCCGCCGGTGCAGGGGCTTCCTGCTGCCCGGAGGTCAGTTCGGCCGGTGCGCCGGTAACGGCGTCTTCGGCGGCGGGCTGTTCGGCGGGAACCGGCTGGGCTGCCGGGAATTTCGGGGCGATGAATGTGCGGTCGACAAACATCCACAGCGGAATGAGCAGGGCCAGCGCAATTACAGGAATCAGATCTTTCTTCTTCATTCGAATCTCTCTTTCAAATTATTTTTTCCGCGGGGGGACCGGGTCAACACCGCCGGGATGAAATGGATGGCATTTGCCTATTCTGATCAGTCCGAGCCAAAGACCGTGAACCATACCATGTTGCCTCACCGCTTCAATGCAATACTGCGAGCACGTCGGGCTGAACCGGCAGCGTTGGCCGAGCCAGGGGCTGATGATTTTCTGGTAGCCGCGCAGCAGCAGGATGACCGCGGCGGCGGGCAGTTTAAGGATCCAGTTTCCAGCCATCGGATGCTTCCAGTTCGGTTCGGGCGAGGGCCGCATTTTCCTCGCTGATCAGTCCCGCTTTCAGCAGGAGCCTGAGCATTTCGCCCAGAACCTGGTTCCAGTCGCCGGTAAGGATGGACCGCCGGGTCACGAAAATGACATCGAATTCGCCGGCGCAGTAAGGGCGCAGGCGGCGCCATGCTTCGCGGATGCGGCGGCGGGCCAGGTTACGTTTGTTGGCGCGCAGGTGCACTTTTTTACTGGAAACCACACCGAGGCGCAGGGCGGCTCCTGCGCCTGCGCGCAGCCAGAGCACCATAAAGCGCCCAACCCATTTCTTTCTCTGCGAAAAGGTTTCCGAGAAAAGGGACGAATGGGAAAGGCGCTTCGACTTGTCCAGAGAACGATCAAGCCCGCTGGTCGGCGGGCTTGAGTCGATGGAACCGTCCGATTCCCTCTGTAAGGGGTTCGGCATATGTCGTTCCAATTAAACTGCGGTGAGGCGCTTGCGGCCCTTCTGGCGCCGGCGCTTCAGGATGGCGCGTCCATCTGCAGTGGACATACGTTTGCGGAATCCGCACTTGCGGGCGCGCTTGATTTTTGACGGGTTGTATGTACGTTTCATCGCTCTAAATTCCTTTTTGTTCTGAAAAGCAGGGTAAACTACCAACAATTCGGCGGTTGTCAAACCGTTTCCGCTTATTTTCCAGCGGGCGAACGTTGCAATGAAAGGTAATCTATTCCATCCTGCGCCCACTATGAAAAAAGAAATCAATTTAAGCGGGGGCATCGATCTTGATGCTGTGGTGGAAACTTCGGGAAAGCGGATTGACGGCCGGGCAGCGAATGAGCTGCGTTCGGTCAAATTTACGAAAGATTTTATTACATCGGCCAAAGGTTCGGTGCTGATTGAAATGGGCAACACGCGCGTCATCTGCACGGCGAGCGTTGATGAAAACGTGCCGGGCTGGATGCGGTTCCAGAAAGTGCCGGGCGGCTGGGTGACGGCGGAATACAGCATGCTGCCGGGCGCCACGCAGGACCGCACCCAGCGGGAGGCCTCCAAGGGTAAAATCGGCGGGCGCACCATGGAGATTCAGCGCCTCATCGGCCGCTCGCTGCGCGCCGTGGTTGACCTCAAGAAACTGGGCCGCCGGCAGATATACCTCGATTGCGATGTCATCCAGGCCGACGGCGGAACACGCACGGCATCCATCACCGGTGCGTACGTGGCGCTCAAGCTCGCCGTTCAGCGCCTGATGCAGGAAGGACTGCTCAAAGAGGATCCGGTCACGGAGGGGCTCGCGGCCATCAGCTGCGGTATCCATAAAGAGACCCCGATTCTCGACCTCTGCTACCTGGAGGATTCCGCGGCGGAAGTCGATGCCAACTTTGTGATGACCGAGTCCGGAAAAATTATCGAAGTGCAGGGCACCGCCGAAGAAGCGCCGTTCAGCAAAGACGAGCTGTTCGAGATGATGGCGCTGGCGGAAAAGGGCATCGGCGAACTGACGGCGCTGCAGAAAGAGGTGCTCGGCTGATTTTTTGCGCTCTGTAATTTACAGGCGCCGCTTAAATAGGGTAGGAATGGTACAACTTTAAGCTGCGAGGTAATAAAAGCATGAAAATTCTGATCGCCTACTCGAGCCGTACCGGCAACACACGCAAACTGGCCGAAGCCATCCATTTGGCCCTGCCCAACGCGGACCTCTGTCCGATGGGCCGCGTGCCGAACCGGGATGTTTATGACTTGGTCTTTGCCGGGTTCTGGGTGGAGCAGGAAAATGCCTGTGAAGAGGCGAAGGCCTGCCTGAAAAAACTCAGCGGCAAGCCGGTGGCCCTTTTTGCTACGCTCGGTGCCTATCCGGATTCACAGCATGCGGCCAACAGCCTGAAAGCCGCCGCCGCGGAAATCCCGAACGGCAATGTGGTCGACAGCTTCATCTGCCAGGGCCGCATCGATCCGCTGATGATCCAGTGGATGGAGCAGCTGCCGGCTGACGATGAAAACGCGCCGACCGATTCCCGCCGCAAACTCTGGAAGGACGCGGAATCCCATCCGGATGATGCCGATCTCGAGGCCGTTGCAGACTGGGCGTTAGCCGTGCTGGAGAAGCAGAAAGCGGCCGTTTAGGGCAGAACGGGCGTCCCGCCCGTTTCCCCGCATGAAAAAAGGCGCACCTTGACGGTGCGCCTTTTTCTTTGCCGCCGCGACCCGTGATCGCGGCCTTCGGCTGCGTTTTTACCACATGTTTACGATCACGGCGGTGGCGAATTCGGAACAGGTCAGCCACTTGGCATCATGCATCATACGGGCAAAATCGCCGGTGACGGTTTTGCGGCGGATTGCGCCGTCGACCCCTTCAATCACCAGGTCGGCGGCTTCGGTCCAGCCCATGTAGCGCAGCATCATTTCGGCCGAAAGAATCAGCGAGCAGGGGTTGACGGCATCTTTGCCGGCAATGTCGGGCGCGGTGCCGTGGGTGGCTTCAAAGACGGCCTTGCCCTCGACATAGTTGATGTTGGCGCCGGGAGAGATGCCGATGCCGCCGACGCAGGCGGCCAGGGCATCTGAGCAGTAGTCGCCGTTGAGGTTGAGCGTGGCGATCACATCGTAGTCCTGCGGTTTGAGCAGGATGTTCTGGAGGAATGCATCGCAGATGCAGTCTTTAATCTCGATATCGAATCCGGTGTTAGGGTTTTTCAGTTTGTAAACGCCGGCTTTTTCGTCGAAGGCCGCGCCGTAGGTTTTTTCCGCCAGCTCGTATCCCCACTTGAGGAAAGCGCCTTCGGTAAACTTCATGATGTTGCCCTTATGCACAATCGTGACCGATTTGCGGTTGTTATCGATGGCGTAATCGATGGCGGCTTTGATCAGGCGGGTGGAGCCGTCGCGCGAAACCGGTTTGACGCCGATGCCCGAGCATTCCGGGAAGCGGATGTTTTTGACGCCCATTTCATGCTGCAGGAAATCGATCACTTTTTTAACGTCATCCGTGCCTTCCTGCCACTCGATGCCGGCATAGATGTCTTCGGAGTTTTCGCGGAAGACGACCATATCGACTTTGTCGGGGCTGTACATTGGGGAAGGGACCCCGTGGAACCAGGTGACCGGCCGTTGGCAGACATAGAGGTCCAGCTCCTGGCGCAGGGCCACGTTGAGGCTGCGGCGCCCGCCGCCGACCGGTGTGGTGAGCGGGCCTTTGATGGCGATACGGAACTCATCGATCGCGCTCAGGGTTTCTGCCGGCAGCCAGGTATCCTCGCCGTACACCGCGTTCGCCTTTTCGCCGGCATAGACTTCCATCCACGCAATGCTGCGCTCCTTGCTGTAGGCCTTCTCCACAGCGGTATCGACCACTTTAATCATCGCCGCGGTGATTTCCGGGCCGACGCCGTCGCCTTCGATAAAGGGGATGATCGGGTGGGCGGGAACCGCCAGGTGTCCGTCGGCCGCCAGACCGATTTTTTCGCCGTGTTCAGGGAGTGCAATCTTGTCGTAGCTCATTGAAAGGTCCTTGGATTAAGGTTCATTTTACTGGCGCTGACTAAATATGATCACTTTTTATAAGTAAAGCGGAAGGGGGATCAAATATTTGCACAATGTTAAATGCCTTGCCGTTTTTAGCTGCCAAATGAGCTTGGGAAAGCGGGCGGCAGACTGGATAATGCGGGCATGCACGAGCAGCAGATTCTACGGGCGCTGGTTCTGTCGGTTATTGTGATCGGCTTGTTTGGCCTGCTGTTTAAGCGGTCGCTGCTGCTGCGTATTCTGGCCATGGATGTGATGAGTACGGGCATCGTCTCGCTGTTTGTGCTCGCGGCATCCCGGCATGGGCGGCGAACCCCGACCGTATCCGCTGAAGGCGAAGCGGCCTATGCGGACCCTGTGCTGCAGGCGGTGATCCTGACGGCTATTGTGATTGGATTTTCCATCATCGCGCTCGCGCTGCTCAAATCGATGTTTCTGGCCCGCCGTTTCCCCACGCTTGAGGTGGATGAAATCGAGAAGGAATGGAGGGAAGAGGAGTGATTTTCCTGCCTGTTTTTATTCCCCTGGCCGCGGCGCTCTTCTGCCTGATGATCCACCGCGGTGTGCGGGCCGTTCCTGTTTTATCCGGCCTGTTATCTGCCGGGGTCGGTTTGCAGGTGCTGCTGACCGGAACGGTATATCGTGCTGACTTGGTCGGCAGCTTCAGCGTCGGGGTGCTGCTGGATAAAAACGCCGCGTGGTTCGTGCTGCTGAATGCGGTGGTTACCCTCGCGGCGGCGCTGCACGAGCGGTCGCGGGGCCGGCCTCCCTATTTCTTTGTGCTGCTGGCGCTGCTGCACGGCAGCCTGAACGCCTGTTTCATCAGCGCCGACCTGCTCAACCTCTTTGTGGTGATTGAGCTGGCCACCATCATCGCGTTCCTGCTGGTCAGCCAAGGGTTGAAAACACGGCATTTATGGAACGGCCTGCGCTATCTGTTCCTGAGCAACGTGGGCATGCTGTTTTTTCTGCTGGGCACGCTGCTGGTCTATGAAGCATCCGGCAGTTTTGCCTTGGCCGGTGTCGGGGAAGCGCCGCCGACCGCGCGCGCACTGATCGTGGCCGGCCTGCTGGTGAAGGGCGGCGTTTTCTTTCCCGGGCTGTGGCTGCCGCAGGCCCATGCGGAAGCCGAAGCTGTGGTATCGGCACTGCTGTCGGGCGTCGTGATCAAGATCGGCCTGCTGCCGCTCATTCGGCTGGAGGCGTACATCCAGGACCTGGACCTGATTATCCGCTGCCTGGGCTTCGGCGGTGTTTTTCTCGGGCTGTTTCTCGGCTTTTTCCAGCGGGATATCAAACGCCTGCTCGCCTGTTCGACGATTTCCCAGGCGGGCTTCATCCTGATTTCGCCCGAGGCCGGCTGCGCCTATGCCTTTACCCACGGCGTGGCCAAGGCCGCGCTGTTCCTCGGTTCCGGAAGCCTGCCCTCGCGGGATCTGCGCCAGCTGCGGGCGGCTCGGGTGGACAGGCGTACGCTGGTGCCGATGCAGGCCGCCGCGCTTTCGATTGCCGGCTGTCCGCTGCTGATGGGATTCAGCGCCAAGTATATGGTTTCCGCCGAGCTGCCGGCTCGTATGGGATTGCTGGCGGCGGCGGCATCGGTCGGTACTGCGGCGCTGCTGAGTCCGATTCTGCTGCTGCGCTGCGCGCCGGCGGCGGCAGAGCCGGCCTGGCGGCCGGCGCCGTTGGGGCTCTGCGCGGTGCTGCTGGCCGGCGGCATCCTGTTCGGCCCGTGGGGCGCTGCGGGAATGCTGAAAGCCGCGGCGGTGATCGGGGCCGGCCTGCTGCTGTCTGCGGCAGGGCTGCGGAAGCTGGCCGACCGGCCGCTGCCCGACGGATGGGAAAAGCTGGAGCACGTGGTGGGCATGACCTGCCTCGTTTTAATCCTGATAACACTGGCGGTGTACATACCATGAGCGGACCCGCGGCACTTGCTTTCGGAATCTGGATGCTGCTGACGGCGGACTTCAGCCTGTCCAATGCGCTGCTGGGACTGATCGGGTCCCTGTTGGCCGCCCGTTTTTTCAGGTACCGTTTTACCGTCCGGCAGCTCCTCTACCTCATGCTCTCCTTTGTGGTCCGCACGTTCCAGGCGGTGGGCGAAGCGGTCCTGCTGATTCTGCTCCCGCACCGGTGTGAGCAGTTCAGGGCCTGCCGGCTGCATCATGCCCGAAACCCGTGGGCGGTCTTTACACAGGTGCTCATTCTCACCTTCACCCCGAAGACGCTCGTCACCCGTCCGCTGGACCGCAATACGGTGGAAGTTCATGAACTCAAACGCAGGAAGGAACCATGAGTTATTTTCTGGCCCTGATGCTGATCTCGCTGCTGTTTCCCCTGGTGCAGTCCTGGCGGTGCAGAACCATCCGCGAGCGCATGCTCTGCTATACGAGTATTTCAACGCGGGCCGCCGTCTGCCTGCTCTTTTTTGCGCGGCGGCTGGATGACGCGATGATCGGCCTCGTGGCGGTCATTGTGCTTTGCCTAGGCAACTCCGGACTGATGTTTTTGGTCAACCTCACGCAGGGACTGGAGGAAGAATGCGAATAATTCTATCCGGAATCCTGATTGGAGCGGGGCTGCTGTGCTGGTACTGGGGCTCATTCCGGCTGGTCGGCAGAAAAAGCTATTTCTGGAAAATCCACGCCATGGGCGTTTCGGACACCATCGGTTCCCTGCTGCTGCTGACCGGCGCGCTGGTTCGGTCGTTCGCCGCATGGAGCCATATCCTCCTGGCCATGGCGGCGCTGGTATTCTGGGGCAGCGCCTTGGGTTTTGTGCTGGCCCGTCTCGGCGGGCGCCGCCCGGAGGAGCGCCCATGAGTTTTTACCTGGACCTGATAGTGGTTGCGCTGCTGCCGGCGGCTGCGCTGTTTACTGTCCTGCAGACACAGCCCTATTCTGCGCTGGTCTCCCGCGGCATCCTCGGCGCCGCCGCGGTTTTGGCTTATGCTGTTTTAGGTGCGCCGGATGTGGCCCTGACCGAGGCGCTGGTCGGCACCTTTTTGACGGTTGTGCTCTTTGCGGTCACGGTGCGGTCCACGCTGGTGCTTCGACTGGGGCGTTTGTCCGGTACCGACGAGCTGCCTGCGGATCATCCGCTCCGCCGCCTGTGCGCCGCCTATAAACTCCGCCTGAAAAGCACCGCCTACCGCTCCGAAGAGCAGCTCGCCGAGGCACTGTGCGCCGGCGAAATTGATGCTGTTTTTGTGCTGCCCGGGATGGCGGCCACGGCGCAGCTCGCGGCGTCAGCGCCGGCCGATGCACCTTTCATCCTGCTCGCCCGGCATGGGCGCTGGCACGAGCAGAAACTGCAGGCCCTGTTTCCCGAGCTGCCGGGGCTGCAGCGCATTGGGTCCGCCCGGAAAGGGGAGGGTTAGCCGTGCGCTGGATATACATTGCGGCGGTCGCGGCCGTGTTCATCCGCCTGGCGGTGCTGCTGCCGCCGGATGAGCCGCCGGTGCTGCATATTGCAGAGACGATTGTTGCGGAGGCCGGCGTGCCCAACAGTGTGTCCGGCATCCTGGTGCGCAACCGCCTCTACGATACGCTGTTTGAACTGCTGGTGTTCACGGCCGCCGTGCTCGGGGTGCAGTACAGCTTTTCTTCGCATCGGGCCGAGGAGGAAATTTTTTACATCACGGATCCGAGTATGATTATCCTGGCTCGAATCAGCGCCATGGTTTCTTTGCTTATTTTCCTCGAGATGGCGGTGCGCGGGCACCTGGCGCCCGGCGGCGGGTTTGCGGCCGGGGTGGCCGGGGGAACGGCATTGGGACTGCTGATCACCACCGGTAATGCGCACCACAGCCACGCGCTTTACAATAAATGGAAGCTGGCAGCCCTCGAAAAGGGCATGGTGATGCTGGCCTTCCTGATCGGGGTGCCCTATCTGCTTCTGTGCCGCGGCGCGGCGGCCGAACCGGCCATGGACGGAATCGTGATTCCGCTGCTCAATATCCTGATTGCCCTGAAGGTCGCCCTGGGCTCCTGGGCGGTTATTGTGCTGTTTATCCGGCACCGCGGGCTGCTTTGAGTCCACCGCGGCGGCGCCGGCATTCTGTTTTATTTTTCGACGCGAACGACGACCTTGTCGTATTTTGCGATTCGATTGAGCAGCGAATCGTAACTCTCGGAAAGCAGATAGGTGTCGGACTGCATGGTTTTGATCTCGGCCCGGTCCGGAAACGTTTTAGACTGGCGGATCAAAATGTTGGAGGTATCAAAAACGTAGCGGTTTTTGGGATCGCTGCCGACAGGTTTGGCGGCAGATTCTTCGCTGCGGCGATTCGCATAAACTTCGAGTAACATGGCATTTATTCCTTCTCTATTCGGCTCTTGAAACCGATCCGCTGCGGAACCCCCGTTCCAGACACAGCGTTTCGTTCAATACCAATTCAAATCGTGTGCTCTCTCTGCTGGGCGCGGCACAGCGTTTCATGCCGTGTCGGCGGTTGGTGTAAGCTTGCCGGGACCGAAGGGCCATCCGCGCCGCATGCTGCGATTCAGAGCATGATTCATAAGGCGGAAAAACGATTGCGGATTCAAGTCTATTTCGCTGAATTCGTGCGGTTTTGCGGGGTTCCAGCTGCGGGTTCTCATTCCCGGGAAAAGAAAAACCGCCGGCAGGATGCCGGCGGTTTAAAAAAAGATGGTCGGAGTGGAGGGATTCGAACCCCCGACCTATTGCTCCCAAAGCAACCGCGCTACCAGACTGCGCTACACTCCGATTGAAGAGCGGGGAATATCCGGAAAACGCGCGGTAAAGGCAATCCCTTTTTGGAAAAGATCAATTCTGCGCCGCCGCTTCGGGCGCCGCCGGATCTTCCGCTGCCTGGCCGTCGGCCCGGGCCAGTGTGGCATCGGCGGCGGCGTTGGGATCGATTGCCAGCTGGAAGATGTGGTTCCAGTGGGTCGGAATGGTGCGGCCTTCAACATAGGGGATCGTTGTGAACGTACCCGGCAGAAAAGCTTCGGTCTGCGGGTCCTGCAGCTGCACTTCCACCACCATCCAGTCTTTTTCGGACTCCAGGGCAGGCGCCGGCAGGCGGTCGATGGGCGGCTGCCCGATATAGAGAGACACGCGCCGTACGTTTTCAATGGCCTGGAACGGTTTTTCGAGTTCGCCGGCCAGCAGGGTGTACTCCTCTTTGGGCAGGGTTTCGGCCATGGCTTTGAGGTAATCCGCTTTAAACTGCTCCGGTGCGGCCGGAAGCTCGTAGGTCAGTTTGTCCTCCTGCGTTTCCACATAGACGGCATGGGCGGCTTCCCATTCGGCGACGGCGGCCGATGTATTCCTGGCAATACGGCTGATCCCGTCCACCTGTTCTTTGTTCCATCCGAAAAATTCAGCATAGCCTGTATTCAGGTTGAACGAATCCATCTGGAAGATTTCGGCGCTGCTGCCGAATCCGCTGTCTTTCCATGCATCCATCAGCCAGGCGTATCGCCGGACGTCTTCCTTTTGGGCGGTGAGTTTTGCCTGCGCATCTTTGAGTGCGGCGGCGGACGTTTTCAGTTTGGCCTGGGCCTGCAGCAGCGGTTGTGGGTCCGGCTTTGCCGGCGCCGCGGTCTCTGGGGCCTGGCCTGCAGGCTCGGCGGTCTCGCTCGGCTTGATCACGAATCCCAATACCAGCCCGGCGCAGAGTCCGGCACCGACGTACTGCATGATTTGCTTATTCATTTTTTCTCCTCATTTCTGGTCAAAGAGCTACTTAGCTCTTCTTAACGTATGGAGAAAAGAAGCTTTAACTATGCCATAATATAGGCAAAAGCGGTCGGCTGTTTAAGGTTATGCGATGACCTGCAGGTCTTAAGTGCGGGGTTACACGGACAGGAGTTCCTGCACATCGTTCCAGGTGAGGGCCGCGGCCATGTCGGCATCCTTTTCGAGGGCGGCATCGATGACGGCTTTCTTCTTCTGCTGCATCTGCAGGACCTTTTCCTCGACGGTGCCCTTGGTGATCAGCTTGATCGAATAGACGGTGTTTTTCTGGCCGATTCGGTGGGCGCGGTCGGTGGCCTGGTCTTCAACCGCCGGGTTCCACCACGGGTCGAAATGGATCACCATATCGGCACCGGTGAGGTTCAGGCCGCTGCCGCCGGCTTTGAGGCTGATGAGGAAGAGCGGAATCGACGGGTCGGAATTAAACTGTTTCACGCGTTCCTGCCGGTCTTTGGTGGTGCCGTCGAGGTAGGAGTATTTCAGTTCGCGCGCCTCCAGTTCATCGCGGATGATGGCGAGCATGGAAGTAAACTGGCTGAAGACGAGGATCCGGTGCCCGGCATCCATTGCTTCGTTCACCAGTTCGAAAAAGAGTTCGAGTTTGGCCGACGGGAATTCGCTGGCAATGCCCGGCAGTTTCAGCAGGTCGAGATGGCAGCAGGTCTGGCGGAGCTGCAGCAGGATTTTGAGAATCTGCATGCGGGATTTATTAAAGCCCTGCTGGCCGACGAGGCCGGTGATCTCTTTCTTGGCGCTTTCGGCCAGCTGTTTGTAGACCTTTGCCTGGTCGCCGCTGAGTGTGCAGTGCGCCACGCGCTGGATTTTATCCGGCAGGTCTTTGGCGACCTCTTTTTTCAGTCGGCGCAGCAGGAACGGATGCAGTTTGCGGCGCAGGCGGAGCTGCGCGAGCTCGGCATCGGGCCCGCCGTTCTGGATCGGCAGTTCATAGTTTTCGCGGAATGCTTTGTGGGTTCCGAGATAGCCGGGCATCAGGAAATCCATGATCGACCAGAGGTCGGCCACGCTGTTTTCAATCGGCGTGCCGGTGAGCACCAGCTTGTGGTGCGCCGCGACCTTTTTCACGGCTGTGGCATTCTGCGTGGTCCGGTTTTTAATGTGCTGCGCTTCGTCGAGCACGACGACCGCAAAGGTGTGCTTCAGGTATTCATCCAGATCGCGGCGGATCAGGGCATAGGAGGTGATGATCAGATCCTGTTCGGCGAGGTTTTCAAAATGACCGTGGCGGTCGGCGCCGTGCATGATCTGCACGCGCAGGTGCGGTACAAATTTTTCGGCCTCCTCGGCCCAGTTGTCGACGAGGCTGGTGGGGCAGATGATCAGGGCCGGGGCGCGTTGGGCCTCAGGTTTTTCGCGTTCGAGCGACAGCCAGGTCAGGGTCTGCAGGGTTTTACCCAGGCCCATTTCGTCGGCCAGGATGCCGGCAAAGCCGGAGCGCTCCAGGAAGCGCAGCCAGTAGACGCCGTTTTTCTGGTAATCGCGCAGGGTGTTCTCCAGCCTGGGGCCCAGGCCGACCGGCTCCACCTTGGCATGGCGGTTCTGCGCTTCGGCTTTGCTCATCCACTCCGGTGCGCTCTCAATATCAATGCCGTCGAGCGACAGCAGCGAGGACTGCACATAGGCCGCGTGAATGTCGTTCATCTTGAAGGTGCCGGGATGTTCCCCGGCGCCGACGGAGCAGTCGGAGAAAACATCGCGCGCGGTTTCGATGGCGTTGATGTCGAGCAGGACGGTCCGGCCCTTCTTCTCGACAAATGCTTCGCCCATATTGATGGCGCGCTGGATTTCCGTTTCGTCGAGGCTGACGCCGCCGTCGGTTTCAAAGTTGTAGCCGACTTCAAAGAAGCCGTTGGAGGCGGAGCTACTGATGTGGACCACCGGCACCGTGGATTCGATGTCGTCCATAAACGCGGCGATTTCGCCCTCGAGATCAATGCGCCAGCCTTTGCGTTTGAGCTGCGGCAGGCTGCCGCCGAGAAAATTGAGCACCTCGCGGCTGCCGCGGATCTGCAGCAGCAGGTCGCCGCGCCGCCCGCGGAACCCGAGATCGGTGATGGTTTCCAGCGCCTTCTCTTCGGCGGCGGGATTACGGACCTGGAAGTCGAGCAGGTCGTCGGAGGCGGGTATGGCAAAGCGGCCTTTGGCGTCCTCCTTGCCGGCAATGAGGCGGACGGCTCCGTACTCGGCGTAAAGCGTTGCGGAGAGGGTGTGTTCCTGTCCGTCGATGACCAGCCGGAACTGCGGTTTGGCCGGGGAGAGCGAGAGCATGTCGGCCGTGACGCTGCTCTGGATTTCGATCATGCCCGAAAGCGTCGGCAGTTCATTGTTCAGGAAGCCCGGTACGGCTTCGCGCGGAATGCGGACTTCGCCGTCATAGATCGCGCGCAGCGGTCCCGGCAGCACCTTATCCAGGCGTTGGAAAACGTCGTCCTGCAGGATCCAGCCCGAACCGCCGCTGACAACAAACGCCGATCCCTCGGGCAGCAGGTTGAGCACCAGCTCGCCGGTCATTTCGTCGAGGGTCATTCGAAGCGCGGTTGAAATGCTGCCTTCATCGGTCATCAGGTAACCGTCGACCCCGCCCTCATAAACCGGTTTGCCGCCGCAGAGCTCCAGGATATTGATGAAGTCGGCGAGGGAGGCATCGAACTTGGCTTTGGCTGGGCCCTCGCAGATGTCTTCGATGACGTAGAGGAGGTTGTCGTCGGTGCTGCTCAGGGCGATCGGCTTTTTTTTCGGCACTTCATTCAGCGGAATCACCCGGCCGCCCATTTCAATGGCGCAGCGCATTGGAACGGTCTGCTCTTTGAGGTTATTGCGCCAGCTCTGCTTGAGGATCAGCCGCAGTTCGGCGGGGGTGCCGTTGGGAGCGCGCGTATGGTATTCGGATTCATCGAATGCTTCGAGGCGCTGCGTCCGCCTTTTTTCTTCGGCCAGTTTATCGACGCGGTGCGGGTCGGAGTAGAGGCGGAGGGCTTCGAGGCCGAGGGCAACGAGATGCGCGCAGATTTTACCCTCTTCCCGGTTATCGCGGCACGGGCAGTGGTTTTCCACAAAGCCGTCCGGGAGGACTTCAAATTTACTGCGCATGCCGCGCACGCCGATGGCGAGCTGGCCGGTGACGAAGGGGTGGTCGTATTCCACCTTATCGACCTTGCCTTTTTCGAACAGGGTCATGCCTTTCTGGAACACGGCTTTGCCGGCCCAGTCTGAGAGGGTTTTCTGAGTGAAGGGTACGTGCATTTTTTTTGTGAAAAGTGATGAATGAGGCGTGATGTATCTTATGAAAGACGCATTGGCCGTGTCACGCGTCACGGCGCAATCGTCGCGAAAGCGCAGTTTCTAACACAGAACGTTCGAAGGAGAAAAGAAATCGTAAGCAAAGGGATCAGGCGATATAAATTCCGCATGTTTTGGAGACATCTTTTTTTCGGGTCACGCCGCTCGAAGACCGCGCTGCTGCTGGCGCTGGTCTACCTGCTGACGGCGCTGGTCTATTTCCACCTGCCGTGGTCGATCCGCTTTCCGGTTTATCAGAAAGCGCCGCAGCTCCACCGTACCCTGATGCTTACCGGCTATAATGTAATGAACGGCTGGGATCAGCTCGCGCTGTTCGGCAAGGACGTCAAAATTCCGGTTCCCGGGGATGCGCGCGGCGATTTTGTCTATGGCGGCCGTCCGAAACAGGAGGGGTTCCACCTGTTCGGCCGGGTGAAGGAGCTGCAGAACCGCGGCTATGCGGTCGGCTACAGCGACTCCATGAAAAACCCGCTCTGGGTCGGCTACCGCCTGTTCGATGTGCCGAAACTGCAGTCCGGCCAGCGGCCCTCCGGTTTTAAGGCCGATGCCCGCACGAAGGCGGAAATCCGCCATAACGACTATACCAACTCCGGCTACGACCGCGGGCATATGGCCCCCAACTACGGCATCGCCACGCGTTACGGGCGGGACGCGCAGCTCGAAACCTTCCTGATGTCAAACGTCATTCCGCAGACGCCGGCCGTGAACCGCGGCCTGTGGAAGGATCTCGAAATGCTCAGCGCCAGAAAATACGGACGCTACTTTACAGAAATCTGGGTCATCACCGGTCCGGTCTTCCAGGAGCCGGTGGAAAAGATGAAAAGCGGGGTCCGGATTCCGTCCCACTACTACAAAATTATGGTCGATGAACGCGGCGGCGAGCTGCGGGCCCTGGCGTTTCTCGTGGAAAAGGACTGCCCGCCCTATACCCGCATCCGCAAATGCCTCGTCAGCATTGACCGAATTGAAACCCTGACCGGCCTCGATTTTTTCCCCGGGCTTTCAGAAGAAGAGCAGATTGCGCTCGAAACCGATCCCGCCGGCCGCCTTTGGCCCTGGCTCAAGCCGGCCGCGCGTTACCGGCTGAAAGGAAAAACGGATTAACCCGGCCTTTTTTCTGCACCGGCCGGCCCGCTCAGGCGGCGATCGGATATAAACACAATCTTTGCCGGTAAACCGTTTTGACCGAAGTGCAATAAACGCTATGCTTCGCCGAATTTGTTAAACGAATGAACTAACCAAAGGATGGAACCATGAAATTCAAAGTAGATGCAGAAACCTGCATCGCATGCGGTGCATGCGAAGAAACCTGCCCCGAAGTTTTTGAAGTGGACGATCACTCCAATGTCAAAATCGAAGTGGTGCCGGCCGAAAACGAGGAAGCGGCTCTCGAAGCAGAAGAAAACTGCCCCGTAGGCGCAATCTCGCACGTAGACTAGTGCCCTGTAACACTTAAAACGTCTATTCTGCCGCAGAGCCCATAGAGGCACAGAGCATTCAATCTCTGTGATCCCGAGTTCTCAAATGGAGCAGTAGGTGAGAATCAGCATGTTTTAAGTGTGCTGCTTCTATTTGTGTAGAAATATCCAAAGCCGTCCCGGAATTTTGGGACGGCTTTTTTCGTGCGCCTTCAGAGTTGCCCGCCTTCCGGCCGTTGAACCCCTTCAGTGCGCTTCGGCGGGAGCACGGGCATGCGCACCAAAATACGGTCTGTACAGTCGCAGCCTCTGGGAGAGTACACCGGCTGCGATCCGGAAAGCGCGTTGGAGGCACTGGCCGGCGAAGGATGGCTGCAAAGAGCTTTGTCCGTGTAACCGCCGGTCTTTTCCAAATTACCGGATGGTTGAAATGCTCCGCCAACGCTGAGCATCCTTTATTCAACTTCGATCGTTTTCAGTGTTTGCCCCGCCTTATTCTTCCATTCCGTCATGCCGTTAGCAGATCCCCCGCGGATATCAGCCCTCTTGAGGAGGAAAGGTAACCACCTCTCCGTTCAGCACAGCCTCGACGGCCTCGCGGATTTCATTAAAAGGATTCTTCGAATGCTTATCAGCACACCGAATCATGGAACTACGGACATCTTCTTCATCTACAGAAAGTTGCTGGGCCACTGGATAAAATGCCCCGTGATGATTGCCGGGCGTTTTAGCTAAAGAAAATAGCCCTGATGCTTCACCTGCGTTGAGTTTGTGCTCTGCCTCGAAGGCAGTGAAACCCTGATCATCATCCAGCACCTCAACCAACCATTCTTCAGGAGCCTTATCTGTTCCGCTTGGCACCACCCAACTAATCTTAGCAGGGTCGATTAGAGACGAGTCCAAGCGTTCCGGTTTGTCTTTAAGCCATTTGCTAATTTCTCCTGCTGTTACATCACCATCCCAAATGATAAGTAATTTATTTGAAATGCCACCTACCTGATGATGCAAGGCTTGGTCCACCAAAGCGTCTTTGGTTCCGACAGGAAATATCGAAACCCGTTTACGCTGTTCCCCCGATAACGCTGTCTTAATGATTTCGTACATTACAACATCCTCGCAGTAGACATTCACTTCGCTCTGCGCGACCCCTGTGAGATTTCCAATGGCCATGCGGGTGCTTGGACTATAATGGACCTCATGGTTACTCTTGTTTCGCTGCAGGAATACCCGGGCTATGCGTGGGACGCTATCAATAAAGTACTGCGAATGGGTAGAGACGATAATTTGTATTTTCTTTTTAGAGATAATGTCCTGCAGAACCTTTGCCAGATTTACGAGCGCATTAGGATGCAACCCCAAATCAATTTCCTCTATTGCAACAAGACTGCCTTTCGGGATTTCCTGCAACAGGTGAAGCAATTCAATGACTATGTCTTCACCAGCTCCCATATTAAAACTGCTATAGGTAGACCCAGTTGTACATGCGCGTAAATCATACGAATTGGCATTATATGTATGTGCGCTCTCATAAGGTCGCCCCAAAACTTCTGCTAAATAACCTTTGTATTCATCATTCAGCTCTGTCTGAGGGGGCGCGGCATGATTCGACCCGAAATACGATTTTAGTACTGACTTCTCTATCGAGGGAACGCAACGGCTAACACCGATATAATGACAAGGTCGATTAGGTCTCCTTTCATACCTCATCCAACGATCACTGGTCTTGGAAACTACTTGTGAAGTTTCATCAGAGTAGCTCCATGTGATTTTCACGCCCTCAATTTTTGGGTCGCTTGGCCCTCGATGAAAAAAATCAGGAAACTTATAGTAACCTAACGGTTTACCTTTTCGCTTTTTTGAATTTAACGGGACATGGCCATCAACCCTGTGAAACGCGAGCGCGGCCAATGACAGCAATGTAGCTTTACCGCTGCCATTGCACCCTGAAATCACAGTTAATGGATAATTAAATTTGAGGTGAGTGTTTTTTATCCCTCTTAAGCCGGGATCGCCATTAACCTCAATGGACCGAAGCATGGGATAATCAGTCTTCGCTCCGGTTTCCCACCACTTCAGAAGTTTCTTTTCCGTATTACTTAGTCTAGTTCCGGGCATGGAGCCCTCCTTTTAAACAAGCCGATTGCACCATCACGCCTTCCCCCGCGTTCTCTTTTTCGGGGTGATTTTGGCGCGTTCGGCCTTGATGCGGTCGAGGAGGGCGGCGGCGGAGTTTTCGCCGGTTATTAGGTCGGGGTTTTCGCGGCGCCACTGTTTGGTGAGTTCGCCGCGGAAGGCTTTGGCGAGGATGGATTGGGTGAGATGGTTGACGTGCGCCTGCGCGTCCTTCACCCGCTGCTCCACCTGATCCGCAAAGGCAAACAGCTCTTCAACCCGCCGCACGATTTCGGTTTGTTCTTCGATGGCTGGCAGATTTACCGGCAGTGCTTTGATAGACTTCTGGTTAATCGTATTTTGCCCCGCACTTGTGGAAAGCGAGTTTCGCAAATAATGACGCCCTTCACCCTCATTCGCAATGTATGTGATAAACTTCGAATCAACCTCACCTGACATCCTAAACCTGATGAAATGATCGCAGTAAGCCTCACGTTTACCATCTTCATCATAAAGAATAAACAGTCCGGCCAAATCGGCACTTCCATTGACTCGAATTGCAAGCAAGTCTCCTTTTTCAAGAATATATTTGTCACATTCCTTTTCTTTCAAACGGATTTGCCGTTCCTTGCCACATACCCGCTTAGCATCTTTAAAGTCAGCGAGCCTCAATACCGTTATTTCATCTCCAGCATCTCCGCGTCGCTTTGCCAAGCCGTTACTGGATGTTTCAACCAAATCTCCGAAACAACACTTTTTCCAAGGCGCGGATTGATTGCTCGCCCGCCACTGCTCAGTTAGTTTGCCGGAGGTGGCGGCGGCTAGGGTGGATTGACGGAAGCGTTTCAGGATGGCGGGGAGGGCGTCGAGGCGGGTTTTGATCGAGTCCACCTGCGCCAGTAAATCATCCAGCCGCAACGCAATCTCTTTCTGCTCCGCGAGCGGGGGGAGAGGCAAAGTATACGTCGCAACTTTCTTGGGTTGTGCTCGTGTTAACGAACCTCCAACCCCTGAAACATCCGAACAAAGCAAGTTTCTGAACCGTTGAGATGATAAAAAATAGCGCAGATAATTTGAATCAAGATTCGGCTGTCGAACTACGATCCATTCAGATGACGCGATTTGACGAGCATTTTTTTTCGGATACACATCCCAAACACGATTGATGCGCGGATTGATTTTGCAAAGTAGTACATCCCCCGGCTCTACAACTTGCTTTGAAGATCCGATTTCACTTCCGCTGATTATCTCTGGCGAACGCGTCGGAAAAATTGGAACACTGTATAGTTCAAATATTTCGTCAGGATGTTGCTTCGGCGTTACGTTTGCTGATTTATGAAAATTAATGTCGGCAATGGTTGATTCAACCCACTCTTTTGGAAAGACCTCATTCATCGCCCACCTCAACTTCCGAGCGAGCGAGTGCAGACAGGCAGGATGCCTGTCCTACTTTTTGCCGAGCGTGTGCAAACGGCGCGGAGCACCGTTCTACTTTCTTTGCGGTAAAATAAATCATGCGTCGGCCTCTCCGAGTCCGAGCACATCGGCGAGCAGGGCTTTCTGGGCGTCGGCTTCGTCGCCGTTGCCGAGGGCCTGCATCAGGCCGTCGAGTTCGCGGAGGGCTTCGGTGAGTTCGCCCATGGCTTCGGCGGCGAGTACGTCGGGCTCGGGCAGGTTGGCGGCGTCGACGCTGTCGGCATCCTTGATCCAGGAAATATCGAGCGAGTCGCCTTTGGTGTCGCGGATCCAATCCCTTGAAAAACAGCGCCATCTTGAAGATTCTATTTCACCACCCGCTTCGCTGGAGGCACTGAGACTCGGAGATTTTGAACTGCTCTGTGTCTCTGTGCTCTCTGTGGTAAAAGACCAATCTCCCTCGGTTCTCTTGCTGCTGCCGTCGGCCTTTTTGCCGTAGACCTTCTCGAAGGGTGAAAGGTGGGCGTCGTTGAACGGGGTGCGTTTGCCGAAGCTGGGCATGTTGGTGCGCAGGTCGTAGACCCAGACGCTGCGGGTGTTGTTTTCGTCGGTTTCGCCGCGGGTGAAGAAGAGGACGTTGGTTTTGACGCCCTGGGCATAGAAGATGCCGGTGGGCAGGCGCAGGATGGTGTGCAGATTGCATTTGTTCATCAGGTCGCGGCGCACATCGGTGCCGACGCCGGCCTCGAACAGGACGTTGTCGGGCAGCACGACGGCGGCGCGGCCGCCGGGCTTGAGACCGTTATAGATATGCTGCAGGAAGTTGAGCTGTTTGTTGGAGGTGGCGTGGGTGAAGGCGCGGGTGGGCCGTCCGCCGCCTTTGGCGGTGCCGAAGGGCGGGTTGCTGAGAATGATCTGCGCGGGCGGCAGCGCCTCCCCGGCCTGGCCGAGGGCGTTGCCGAGATGCACGACGCCTTCGTTGTCGCCCTCCATACCGTGGAGCAGGCAGTTCATCAGGGCCATGCGGCGGGTGTCGGGAACGAGCTCGATGCCGATATAGCACTCCTTGCGCTGGCGTTTCTGCGCTGCAGGGGGCAGGTCGTAGAGGTCGTCGGTTTTCGATTTAATGTAGGCGTCGGCGGCAATCAGGAAGCCGGCGGTGCCGGCGGCGGGGTCCTGAATGGTTTCGCCGGCCTGCGGCTGGATGCAGCGGATGATGGAATCGATGAGCGGGCGCGGCGTGAAATACTGCCCGGCGCCGGATTTGGTTTCGTTGGCGTTTTTTTCGAGCAGGCCTTCGTAGAGATCGCCGAGGCCGTCCTGCTGGACGGAAAACCAGTCGATCTGGTCGAGGCTTTTGATGAGCTGTTCGAGGTGTCTGGGTTCGCGCAGGCTGGTCTGGGCATCGTTGTAGATGGCGAGAATGAGCGGATCGGTCACGACGGTGGTGCCGTCGGCATCTTTGCCGGTGGAGAGGGTGAGCAGCATGCGTTTGTAGGTGTCGAGCAGGTTGATGCCGCTCTTGGTGCGCAGGTCGGCCCAGCGGCAGCCTTCGGGCAGGCGGTGATCGAAGTTGTTAAGGTTGAGCACCTGCTCGTTTTCCATCTTCATGAAGAGCAGCAGAACGAGCTCGGTGACGTAGTGGGAATAGTTGATGCCGTCATCGCGCAGGATGTCGCACAGGTTCCAGAGCTTCTGGACAATGTCGTTTTGGGTCATAGTTAAAGCCGGTTGTTAAGTGTTAAGTGATTAAGTTTGTTTTCACCACCCGCTTCGCTAGAGAGCACGGAGGCACAGAGAATTTGTTTTTGAAAAAACCGTCCCGGCGCAAGCAAGTGAACAGGAAATGCGCTGGAACTAAGGGGATTATGGATATTCCGGATTTGCTTGCGGAGGTGCATGCAAGCAAACGGTCGGGGAATTTGTGAATCACAAATGATCCACAAATCCGATTGTGAATCATTTTTTGATATTTTTGATCCGCAAATTATTTTGTGAATCATTCGTGAGCCACAACCCGAAAAACCACCACCAGAAGAGGTTTGTCCAATGTTCATGCTGTGCCGACCACTATATCTTGTGCTCATTAGAATGCCTGATAGCCTTCCGCCACGTTTAGCAGGTCGGCATATCCATACACCGCCGGTTTGCTGCCGCGGGACTCCTGCCATACCTGAAGAATGCTTTCTTCCTTCAAAACGCGTAAAATCCGAGTGGCGGTCGGCCGGGGAATGCCGGAGGCTTTAATGAAATCGGTGCTGTTGAAAATGGGCTGCTCAAAAATCCACTCCAGGGCGTGAATCGAAAACTGGGAATGGGATATGTCCGCGATCTTCAGCTTCATCCGGTTGTAGAGATCCAGCACCGCATTGGCTTTTTTAAGGTTTTGTTCCGCCTGACTGCGTACCGCCTGAAGGAAAAAAGCACACCATCCGGTCCAATCGTCTTCTTTGGATATGGCCAACAGGCGTTCATAATATTCTTCTCTGTTGGCGTCAAAATAGGCACTGATGTAAAACATCGGGCGCTGAATCAGTCTGGCTTGATGCATAAAGAGCGGAATGCACATTCGACCCAGACGGCCATTACCGTCCAGAAAGGGGTGCAGTGATTCAAACTCCGCATGAAGAATTGCGAGCTGAAGCAGGCGGTCTGGTGCTGGCGAATTGATGTATTTATCCCATTTCCCCATTGCTTCACCCAGCTCTCCGGCAGAGATCGGGATAAAGCGTGCGTTCTCCATGGTGCAGCCGTGGGGACCAATCCAGTTGGGGATTCTTCGATATTCTCCAGGCGACTTGCCCTGACCGCGCACTCCATCCAGCAGGATTCGGTGGACCTCCTTGACAACCCGCTGGCAAAGCGGCAGTTCCTGTAAGCGTTCTTCCGCATAGCGCATAGCCTTGCGGTAATTCAGGACTTCATTAATGTCCTCCCGTTTTTCTTCCGGAACCTTCTTTCGCCCCCCTTCAGCCTCAAATTCGAGCACTTCCCCCATGGTCGCCTGCGTTCCTTCGATTTTCGATGAAAGCACGGCTTCCTGCGTCGTTAAGGGGCTGAGTAGGAGCGAGGCATTGGGAATGACGGAAAGTACACCGTCATAACGGGCAACAGCGGCACTGGCCGGACCAATAAGGGGGAGAAGATGTTCCAGGTTCAGCGATTGAGGCGGGAATTTCCCCAAATGGTATTTTACTGCACTCATTCAACATCTCCTATTAACACACCCGCCGCAGTCAAACTTAGCATACTGCAGAAGATTCTCCTCCCACTCTTGCGACCGGAACTCAACATAATAAACTATACGGCCTCATTCCACAGTGAATCAGCGAGGGTTTCGAGGACGGCGTCTAGCTGGTTGTGCAGGAGCATGTCCATGCGTTTGGCCCCGCCGTCGTTGGCAAAGATTTCGTTTACCGCCTGCTGGTCGATCACGACCTCATGAGTGAGCTGCTTGGCGAGGCGGTCGAGCCACCTGCGCTGCATGGTGGTCCAGTTGCGCATGGCGTAGATTTTGTTCATGCCGTTTTTAACGCGCTCCTCGAACGGCAGCAGGGCTTCGCCGAGTGCGGCCTGCCGAATAAAGCCGAGGATGCTGGCCGCGATCTCGTGGTTGGTTTTATTCCGCCAGGCACTTTTGAGTTTGGCTTCGGTGTATCCGTTCTGATCGAGCAGCATGCGGATCTCCTTGAGCTGCTCGCGGGTTAGATCCTTGGGTCGGTTTACGACCACGGAGAGCGCTGCGGAATCATTCAGGCGGCTTTTAACAAATACATTAAAGCTCTCGAGATAGTCCTCGGGTTTCTGGTGCTCTCCATAGCTCTGCTCCCGCCACGTTAGTTTATCTTCGTGATCTGAGACCACGGGATAGCGCTCGGATCCTACGAGGATTTTCACCTCCTCAAGCTGATCGATAAAGTTGGCGTGCTCACGCATAAACCGGGCGGCTTTTTCAGCGCCCATTTTCCGCAGGTGCTGATGCAGTTCCGTAGATTTGACACCCCACAGCTCCTCGAGCTCATCCAGCTTCTGCCTCAGTGGGGGCTTGGTCTCCGCTTTGTTGTTGGCTTTGCGCAGCACCCGCATGACTTTCTGGCTGACAGCGTCGAGTACATCATCTGCATGGGTAGGTGCCTGAGGATCAGCAAGTGCCTTGTGGCTCTCAGGATCAACCAGTTCTTCCACAAGCTGCGCGAGGGTGATGCCGGGATTCTTCACCAGCGGTTTCATGGAGGAGACGTCCTCGAGAGCGGAATAGATATCAACCGGGTCATAGATGCGGAACTCGGTCTTGCCGATATCGTCGCACCGGCGGGTGGCACGGCCCAGCATCTGTTCAAAGAGAATGCGGGAGCGTACCCTGCGCATGAAGACCAGGTTGCAGATGCTGGGAACATCGATGCCGGTGGTAAGCAGGTCTACCGTGATGGCGATATTCGGATAGCGCTCATTCTTAAAGTGACGGATCAGTTTGTCGACCTGGTCGCTGGCGCCGGTTATTTTGCGCACAGCGGCCTCGTTGTATTCCTCGCCCCAGACTTTTTTGAACTGGTCATCAAGCAACCGCTTGACCATGTTGGCATGGAGGTCGGTGGCGCAGAAGATCATCGTCTTCTCTCTGCCGAGGGGATCGAGCTCCTTTGCGAGCTCGGTGCAGATGACTTCATTAAAGGATTCGGTTATGACACGCCGGTTGAAGGCTTCGGTTTCAAAATCGAGATCATCTTCCAGCTCGGCCAGCTCGACCTCGCCGGATCGGGTGTTGATGACGTTGACTTTTTCACCCGCTTCAAACTGGATGCCTTTTTCGGTGAGCAGCGTGCCGTAGCGGATCGGCGGCTCGTGATCGATGAGCCAGTCGTCGGCCACCGCTTCCCGGTAGGAGTAGGTGTAGACCGGCTTGCCGAAGATTTCGGTGGTGTGTTTTGCCGGGGTGGCCGTCATCCCGATCTTCACGGCATCGAAATAGTCGAGTGCGCGGCGGTAGCTGGAGAGATATTGCGACTGGTCGCGGTTGGCCAGCTCGCCTTCAGTCATTTCCTGGTCGAGCGTGTAGCCGCGGTGAGCCTCATCGACAATGATGCAGTCGTAGGCATCGACACAGGGCGGATTGTCGGACTGGAAGATACGCTTTACCATGGCCTGCACGGTAGCTACTTGAACCCTGGTCTCTGCCTCAGCAGCCATATCGCCCAGCTTGGCTATGTTGTAAATCTTGGAGAGGGGGGAGTTCTGCTCCAGCGGGGCTTCGTCAAAAACATCCTGAGCCTGCTGCCCCAGCGCATTGCGGTCCACCAGGAACAAGATCCGCTTGAACCGTTCAGCCTTTAGAAAACGGTACATCAGTCCAATGATAGTGCGGGTCTTGCCGGTGCCGGTGGCCATCGCGAGCAGGCATTCGCGCCTATTGTCAGCAAGATTGGTTTCAACGGCACGGATCGCTTTTTCTTGATAATCACGCAGCTTGAGATAGTCGAAGCCCTCCCGCTGCAGCTTAGTCTCAGCAGCAGCTTTATCGCGGCTGATCAGGTCCTTCAGCCCCTCGGGTTGATGAAACCCCTGCAGCGGCTTCTTGGTATTGGATGGTGCCCGGACGTCGCGGAACCAGGTGCCGGACTGTTCGGCCAACTGCTTAACATAGGGGCGCCCATTGCAGGAGTAGACGAAAGGGATCTCATAGGTTTCCTGATGACCATCACTCCATCCAGATGTCTGACCTGCCAGTTTCCAGGCGGGATCAAATCCTTCTGTTTTGAATCCCTGGGCATAGCGTTCGGCCTGCGGGATCTTGCCTGCGACATTCTTATTTTCTCGTTTGGCTTCTACAACTGCGATAGGCGTCATACCAGCAAACAGGACGTAATCCGCTGCCTGACGCCCAATCGTCGGCCATTCGGCGATCGCCTTGTTCTTGTTCGGCTCCGGGCGAGCACCCTTCGAGTAGGTGAGTTCCTGGGTGTCAGCATCCCAGCCCGCGGCAATCAGCTGCTGGTCGATGATGATGCGGGTAAGCTCTTCGTTTAAATCAACGTGCTTAGAAGCTTTCCGAGTATGCTCCGCTGCCTTTTTAGCGGTCTGGGCATCGAGCTTGGCCTGAAGCTCCTTGAGCCGGGCTTCATACGAAGCCTGCAGCTCCGCCAGTCGCGCCTCACCTTCGGCAGCGATGGTTTCGAATGTTTTGGCCTCTTCCTCCATGGCGGTAGCCAGTGCCTCGTACTCGGCTTTCTCCCGCTCCACCAGTGCCGCGAGTTCGTGACTGGATTCCGCTTCCTGATTAGCATCCGTCAGATCAGCTCGCAGCTGCTCAATCTGCTCCTGCAGCTCACGCAGTTGACCGCTGGGATCCCTGGGCGGTATGAACGGCCCCGGCTTGAAGTGTGAGCCTTTGGCTCCATACGTCTTGTGGAACCAGATTGAAAGCGCCCTGGCCAGCTTCAGCCCGTTCATCGCTTCGCCGTGGCGGGTCTGGAACTGGTGGGTGGCCTTGTTGCCTTCGATCCGGAGCGTATGGAAGAGGTTCCTAATCTCTGGGTCGAGGCGAAGCTCGCGATTAACCTTGTAGAGGAGGTCGGCCTGCGAGGTCTGATCGTTGAAGTCGATCCCGCACCGGGCAGCGATGTTTTGTGCCAGCGCCTCGCCGAGCTGCCGCAGCTTGATCAACGTGGTGTTGGGGTCGGAAAAGTAAGCCTGCTCGGCTGCGACCGCCAGCTGAAGAAAGACCGCGTCGTGCTCTTCCAGAAACTGGAAGTTCAAACTCTTCGCACTGTCGCCCTTTGTCCCCATGCTCACCTGTAGATGCTGATAAGCACTAAACAATAGTTTTCGACTGAGGGTGCCGCAAGAATAACCCTTAAAAAGAGCCAAGGATTTTTACTTTGCAACCACTTCGCAACCGAACCCCGCCTAAAACGGCGTTTTTGGGCCTATTTCGCAACCTTTCGGTTGCATGGTCTATATACAAAAAACGACTTACGGAATTATGTAAGTTGTCCCGCAGTTCCGGGGCGGCTTTTTTTTGGGGAAAATGGCGCCCTGGACAGGATTGTTTCACCCCTGCGGGGACTTTCGTAAACTCAAGTCTCACTTCGCTTCGCTGGTGTCGAACCGTCGGTTCGAACCTGCCCTGCCGCCATAAAAAATGGCGCCCTGGACAGGATTCGAACCTGTGGCCTACGGATTAGAAGCAGTTCACGTAACCCTCTGGGCACCAATTAGATTTGCTATATAATGGCTATAATATCCCGCTTTTATTCCGTGATAGCAAGACATTTGTTAAGCCAATAACTTGACAAGTGTCAATCAGAGTGATAAGTTATTATCAATACCCACGGGTAAGAGTTGTCCGCCACTCTTGTGGCATATTTTGGACGGAAAACTTTTCTCTACGCCTCGGGTAGAAGGAATAAGATGGCAAATCTTAAAATGCAACGTGGTTGCCAGTATTGGTCTGGCCGCTACAAAGTAAATGGCAAAGAAAAAACAGTAGCACTAGGAATAAAGATAGAAGGAAGACGACCGGCGACGCTACGGGGAACCGGTGACCTGGCATTCGAGAGGTCTCGAATCAAAGCCCAGCTTGCAATGGAGCAGTTTCTGGAAGAACTGAAAACCCGCAAGACGAAAGAGCGGCTGGCCAAGGAAGTTTACAAAATCCAATCCGGCGGTGAGGAACTACCCGAATACGCCCTTACGGATTTATTCGACCTGTGGTGCAATATGCGTAAACGGTCTGAGAGCAGAACCACTTCGGTCAAACCTCAGATTGCTAAATTCGTAAGCTTCATGAAAAAGAAGTTCTCGGATGTGCGTTACACCTATCAGGTGACAGCAACCCATGCGAATGCGTTTATGGATGCCGAGGAGGAAAGAGGACTCGCCCCCGCAACGTATAATGGACTGTTGAAGCTGCTGAAATCATGCTTCAGGGAAACTGGATCAAGAGTGTTTGATAAAATCCAGTTGATGCCAGGAGGACAGATTCACCGAGTCCCATACACACTGGAAGAACTAGAGCAGATTCGGATTGCGGCTGAAACCGATGAGTTTGTTCGCCCGGTAATCATCATTGCAATGTGCACCGGCATGCGGCTTGGTGATTGCTGCAATCTCAAATGGTCGGACATCGATTACGAAGAAGGCATTGTCCGGGTTAAAACAGGCAAAACGGGAGCGGCAGTTGTCATCCCGATATTCGATTGGCTGAAGGAAGAACTTGATAGCCAGGAAGGTCTTCCAAGTTCGGATTACGTAATACCGCGCCAGCGATGGAAGTATATGGCCGATGCCAGTTATCTGACCAAACAGCTCCGGAAGATTCTGACCAAGATTGGATTTGGCGAACCGGCATCCAATTATCGTCTGAAGAAATCCGATGTAGACAAGCAGGCAGTGACCGCCAAAGTTCAGGAATATTTGGCCACCCTTCCAGAGACCAAGAAAATCAAGCGCATGGGTAACGTGTTCGCTGCGTATATGAATGGTCAGACGGTGGATCAAATCTCCGAAGAGTTCAGCGTCAGCAAAAGCACGGCATCTCTATACCTTAATGAAATCGAGGACAACACCGGCACCTCGTTCATCCGAGGAAAGAGCCGGGAATCTGCTAACGAGAATGAAAACAGGAAACCCGTTCAGGTAGAGCGGCAACAAGGATTAGTCCGAGCATCAATCCGTGATTTTCACGCATTCCGCACCACCTGGGTGACTCTGGCATTAAAAGCCGGGGTTCCCGTTGAAACAGTGCGGTTGGTTACTGGACACAAAACGGTTGAGATCGTTACAGAGAACTACTTCAACCCGAGCCAGCGCGATATTCGTGATGCCCTGAAAGCGGCCATGCCGTTTTCCGACTCCAAAAAGGAGGTGGCATAATGAACGCCCCAATCATAGTTCCGGAAAACATGCTTGATGCGATTGCCGCTATGCTCTCTCCGGCCAATCCTGGCCTGACCAGGGAAGATATTCGCGATCTGTTCGATGGATCGGAAACTTCGAGTGATAATTCAGAGGTGTACACGCGCCACGAGGTGGCGGATCGCTTCAAAGTCAGTCTTTCCACGATTGATCGATGGTTGGCCGATGGAACGCTAAAGAAGATCATGATCGGAGCCAGCGTCAGAATAACGGAAGCCGAAATCCAGCGTCACCTTCGACAGCAAGCCGCATAACTGAATTCCCGGTCAGTGATGGCCGGGATTCTCCCTCTCCTCCGGAAGGGCAGAGATAATTCACTGATATATTTTACTTATTAAGTGTTTTCAGGATTCACTTGATTATATAGCACCAATCAGGTAATATACTAGAAATGCGGCAAGGGAAGCAGAAGGCGGGCAGGCACTCCGGTGCAGGTTGCTCGAACCCCTTTCGGTTCTCACGTTCTTTGACAATTGAATAAGTAGCTGAGGAAGCACATGAACAAAAGATCAACCTTGGCCCATCGGCAAAGCCTCTTTTAATACTTTCATGGTTTTGCCGAAGGCCGAGGTTGGTAGGTGATTTATGGTTGCGATTAAGCATAAACGTTCATTTGTAATGATATCCAAATTAAGTGTTTACGATTGACATATGGGGCGGTTTTTATTAAGTTTTACTCCTCATTTGAGGTTTTCACTTAATCCCACCTAAATTCACCCCGAAAGGACTACCTATGCCCAAAAATCGTGTCATCGGATATCTACGCGTCTCGACCAAAGACCAGGATTTGGACAAGAACAAATCCGACATCCTGCATCTTGCCAACGAAAAGAAATTATCCGGGCACGTGGAGTGGATTGATGAAAAAGTTTCCGGCACCAAAGATTGGCGAACCCGCAAACTGGGTTCAGTGATCGAAGAACTTCAAGAAGGTGACACCATTGTAACGGCTGAGATATCAAGGCTTGGCCGGTCGATGCTTCAGATTCTGGAAATATTGGAGCACTGCCGTAATAAATCGATCAAGATTTACGCTGTCAAAGGTGGCTGGAGTCTGGACGATACCATGCAGAGCAAAATCCTTTCGATGTTCCTTGGTATGGCCAGTGAAATCGAACGTGATCTGATCAGTAGCAGAACTAAAGAAGCACTTCGCGCCCGGAAAGCCGCCGGGACCAAGCTGGGCCGGCCTGTCGGTTCTGGAAAAAGCCGCTTGGACCCATTTCGTGAAGAAATTGAGTCCATGCTGAAATGCGGTGTCCGGCAAAACTACATTGCGAAGAAATATGAAATCACACCGGCGGCCCTATCGCAATGGGTGAAGAAGCACGGCATATCGACCAAGCCGGAGTTTGGTTCTGCCGCTTAAACCGGACATAAAAACGGCGATCCGGTCACTATGGCCGGATCGCCGATTTCACTTAGCGTTTTTTTTAAGCCGCTATTGCCTCGACCTCAGGCAAGCTTTCTTCATTGGCCAATTCAGTAATGTAATCATAAGCCTTCTGCGCGCTGGCAGATGCTTTCCCAAGAATCGACGGGTCTTCTTTTATAGTTTTTAACCACGATGCGATGTAGGCCGCATCGTTATTCGAAGCTCTTTCGATCCCGGCCAAGCCACACAGGAAGCTTGCCCCAAGTTCGGCAACCAACTCTTCAAATCCATTCTCGCGACTTCCAAATTCATGTTTTTCAGTCACCGTGGAGCGATTGAGGCGGTTGGCCGATCCAGTGCTATGAACCAATTCATGAAAAAGGGTGCTGAAATATTCAGCCTCACTTTTGAACTGGGAGCGCAGCGGCATCCTTACGCGATCCAATGCGGGGGAATACGAAGCACCGGCACCGGCCTTTTCAATAATCACGGGAGCATCCTGATAATTATCGACAATTTTTTGTGCATCGGGAATTCCGCATCCACCAACTGCTTCTAGTTCCGGGATTTTACCTTCCAGTCCCTCACACTGGGCAACATTGAAGACGTTATAGAATCGCAGGAGCGGAATCTTCTTTTCTTCACCCGTAGCCTCATCGGTTTTTTCAATGATCTTGAAGAAAATGGCGACATGGGATTTCTCACCCTTCTTGACCGTCCCACCAAGCGACTTGATTTGATTGAAGCTTCCATACACAGGAATTGAGTACGGCAACCATGAGAGCAAAACCGAATTGAAACCACGATATGCAGTTCCTCGCACATTGAATGCAGGAGCAACTTTTCCCTTGTAGCACCAAGCAACCCACGGTTTGGACCACGGCAACTCGTTTGTGGATTTAATGCGTTCTACGATGCGCTCGGTGATGATCTGGTTTGCTTTTTTGGACATAGTTCTCCTGTGGTTAACGGTTGGGGATGTTGAACTAACGACTGAATATAAAGTATCATTCAGCCTCTCAAAAGTCAGCCCAAGAATTGCGTAAAGGACCATATTTAAACATGTTACACAAACCAAAGACACACCCAGCATTCCCGCGCCCATAAGACGATGACGAATAGGAAATATGTTGCCTTATGGGTGTGGGAAAACTGAAGTCGGTATGTTTTTTTAACCGGCAACATTCCATTCTTATGGGCGCAGTGACCGTAAAGGCAGATCATCCCGTTTATCCTTTATTCGCAATGGGGCTGGATGCGAAATCTTCCGGAAACTCCCTCGCCAATAAGAACAAGTTGGCCTCGGTTCTGCCTGAATGCCATTTGATCGTTTTTCCTTATGGTCAACTAAGGAGAATAACTAGCCAGCACCTCATTCCCTTCCCATCCCCATTTCGCTCATTAATTTTCTATGAAGTTTTTTCGAAAAAACCCGGTTGAAATCTGAACAACCACGGTAAGTATTTATAGCAAAAGGACTGAAATCGATTTATATGAGTTGCTTAACATGCGCCCTCCACGGTGGATTCAGTCCCCATCGTGTGAGGGTTTTTTCTTGTTAAGTACAAAGGTTGTGGTTTGGCAAGCCACTGTGAAATTGCCGAAAGTATGGCCTCTTTGAGGTCGAAGGACGTTAAGCAATGTTAAGCAAACCATGGTACATGACGGAACCGGCGATTCCGTATGACCCAACAATTGTCGCCACAAAAGATGAACTAAGAATACTAACCCACTTCATTCGAAAGACAATCCCCGGCTGTCGATTCACGAAGAAACAAACAAAGGAACTGCTCCCTCTATTGGGCAACCTGCTCCACTGTTATCGACTCGGTGTTAATCTCGAATACGCGATGACCAGATCGTTGAAGTCGCGTCGAACCCTTCGTGATAAACTGGTGCAATGCAACCTGGTTATGTTTCAGGCCGGTGCATGTTTCGGTACATCGGCTTACTACACATCCAAAATTAAGCCGCTCCCGTTGCTCTGGGAATTATTCCATTGGCTCATTGTGGTAAACGAAATCGACCCTAAGACGGGGAAGAATATCAAAACACCGGGTGATGATCCTACAATGCGGGATCGAATCTATCGACACAATGACGCCATGGCCGGACACGTTGTTACCGACGGGAATGGAAATCGATTGGCAACCGACCTCTACCGCTGCCACAAAATTATTGTTGGACGCGAATACAAAGGCCGGTTCCAGCAATCCAGCTATCAACAGTTGCCCAAATCAGCACGCGATTTGATCCAGATCGATGGAGAGTCGGTTGCTCGGATTGATGTTGCCGGGGCACATCCCCAGATACTCTATCATCTGGCCAAAAAGCAAATGCCAGCGAACGCACCATATGGCATACTTCCACAGCATCCGGAACTAAAGGAAGTCGCGAAACTGGCCATGTTGATGATGCTCAATGCGTCATCCAGAAAAGGTGCGATTACGGCCCTGCAAAACAAACTTGCCAGCCGGATCGAAGATTACGCTGCCGAAATCACCTTGATGCAGCAACGTGGGATAAAACTCAGTCACATCATGGATGCACTGGAAAAACTCAACAGTCCAATCGCAAAACATTTCTACACCCAGCCATGCCATCGGCTCATGGAAATAGAAGCCAATATCATATTCCAGACAATCGAACTGTTGGTCATTGGCAGAGGTGTTGGCGCGGTTTCAGTCTATGACGAAATCATTGTCCCAGCCGCCTATAAAAAGCAGGCCAAGCAGGTATTAGAAGTGGTGTGGAAGAAGGAGCTGGGATTCACACCTCGAACATAACGATTATCTTTATAGGAATGTGGCCATGCGGCGGTCGGCCACAATAAATGACCGTTGATAAGCCTGCGCCCGCGCATGGGCTATAAACAAATTGTAAATATGAAAATAATAACGAGCACAAGCGATCTGCTGGAAGGTTGGAATGACAAATTCATTTTGGTTCACAGCAGACAAGCGAACAAATCAGGAATAGACCCATTAACAAAATTGGAAATCAGCCCCAATGACGAATTGCCGGACAGCTTGGATGTGTACAGCATATCCTCCGCAAAAGGGAACGTTGTTCAATTGCGATTGCAGAGTGAATTAATCCCTCTTATGGACACCCCACAATGGAGCTGGATGAATGATAATGAAGCTTCAGGTTATGGATATTGGGAAGAATATCTGGATATGTCCACAGACGAAGGCCTCGACTTCTTTGGCTTCCGCAATGATGTCAAACTAAGAGCTGAAACGTTCGTGCTGAACGAAGATGAAATTGAAAAGCATGTTCTGATGGAGAACTTGTAGAAGGTCGGCTTTGGCGACATTGGCCGGAGTAATAAATGCCGCAAAGTCCGCGCCTACGCGTGGACTATAAGCAAATCGTGAAAATGGAAAAAATAAATACAGTAAAGGAACTGTTTGAGCATCCAGACGGAACGTATGTGCAATTTGGATTGCAGGGTGAAAAAATCGACTCACGGTTAGAAGCCTTCGGGACTCAGCATAAAGTTTGCATTGTCCGCATTGAAACGGATAGCGATGGAAACAAAACCCTGAAAACAGTCGCGATCCTTGAACCGCAAAGATCAGATGTTGATCCGAACATATCGGACGCAGAATTTATGCGGAAGTACGGAATGGATTACGCGCCGATGAATAGTCCGGAGTTTAGGGATAAAGAGATCGAGCTCTTACCGCTGAGATCGGCATGGGAACTGGATCAACCTGAAGACTTCGAGAGCCTCCTTATGGAAATCGTGTAATAAATAGAAATACGGTTTTTGGCGACTTTGACCGTAGTAACAAACGTCGCACCCCCATAAGTCCCCTCACGGGGCAAAGGAATACATTATGCCTAACATAATGAGAAATAGATTAAAGTGCCCCAAGGGCAGTATTGATGAGATCATCCAGTTTTTGGATGGTGGTGAAGAGCAGCGTATCGACTTCAACAAAGTCTACCTACAGCCGCCTGAGTTATCCGACCGCAAGGTAAAACTCGCAACCTCAAAAGGGAATCCCCCTGATGCGGAATCTCTTGAATTGATCAAGCGCTATGGAGCAGATAACCGGTATGAATGGAGATATCAAAACTGGGGTACGAAGTGGAATGCTCATAGAGTAATGATCGATGAAAGTTGTCTGAGATTTGAGACTGCATGGGATACACCACGGCCAATATGGATTAAGCTATCAGAGATGTTTCCAGATCATGTACTTGAAGTCTACTGGGAGTCAGAAGCACTAGGTCTTGAAGCGGGAACAGCGACATTGTCAGCTGGCGAGGTCACTCATTTTGAAGACTTCTCAGAAGAAAGAACAAATGAGTACTACCGTCAGTGCGGTGTCATGGTCTAAACAAAACTGATCAGGAATCATAATACGCACGCCGGATATACCACCGGCATGCGATTCCTGATCGGGAGTTGGCCATTGGGAAACGGGGCGGGCAAGCGTCGAAATTTCCTATATATGGAAACGGCTGCTGGAAAGGCGATTGGGCAATGCCCATTTTTAATTTTTTTTAATTTTTGCATAATTCTCCCGTTGGTCTCTTATGGGCGCGGGGAAATTACCCACACTCCGCCCGTCATTCTCATGGATTTGCTTTGTCTCCCCTTTAAAAACCAGATAAAGTTTGAGCCATTCTAGGTTTTTGTGGTTTTGATCAGGTTTCGGGGTGGTTATGAAGTACGCGGATGTTGCGGAGAATGTACGGCAGTTGTTGGTCGATATGCCGTCACATGATGAATTTATCTATGAGTTGCTGCTGGCCTATGGAAAACCGAAGGCCAGTATTACCCGTCTTAAACAGGGAACCTACAATCAATCGAATGTTCCCGGTGAAGTGCTATGGAAAAAAGAGGTCTGGTTCAAGGTGGTGGACGGTGATCTGTTCGCCACCATCGAGGAATTAAAGACCGCCAAGGGAACCAAAGCCCACAATCCCCGCTTCCTTTTCGTTACCGATTTTGAGCAGATTCTGGCCATCGACCGGAAAACGGATGACACGCTGGATATCAAATTCCCGGAATTGGAAACCAACTTTGACTTTTTCCTCCCCTGGGCGGGGATGGAGAAGACCAAACTATCCAACGAAAATCCGGCGGACATCAAAGCTGCCGAAAAGATGGCCAAGCTATTCGATGCCATCAAGCTGGATAATCCCCAGTACATGCGGGAAGACGCCCATGCCATGAATGTATTTCTTGGCCGATTGCTCTTCTGCCTCTTTGCTGAAGACACCGGTATCTTTCCTGAAAATGCAGTTACGAATGCCGTTGCGTCCCATACCGATGTGGACGGATCTGACTTGGATGCCTTCTTCAAACGGCTGTTCGATCTATTGGACACGGTTGAAACCAAACGAGGGAATATTGAAGAGCATCTACGCTGCTTCCCCTATGTAAACGGTGGACTTTTCCGGGAACACTTCGACATACCTACCTTTTCGGCCAAATCGCGACGGATGATTATCGAGAGCGGTGAGCTCAATTGGTCTGAAATCAATCCCGATATTTTCGGTTCCATGTTCCAAGCGGTGATCGATCCGGAAGAGCGGCACAATCTGGGACAGCACTATACCTCCGTCACCAACATCATGAAAGTGATCGAGCCGCTTTTCCTGAATGACTTCAAAGCCGATCTCGAAAAGGCATCCAATCTGACCAAAGGAAAAAAGCAGGCCTTGCAGCGACTGCTGGACCGGATCGCCCACGTCAAAATCTTTGACCCCGCCTGCGGCTCCGGCAACTTTTTGATTATCGCCTACAAAGAACTCCGCAAGCTGGAGATGGACGTGTTTCGGGAGCTGCAAGCCATCGAGGGAACGTTTCCAATCTCTGGAATGAACGTCAATCGGTTCTACGGAATCGAGATCGCCGACTTTGCCTGCGAAACAGCGATCCTCGCCCTTTGGCTGGCCGAGCATCAGATGAATCTTGAATACAAAAAGATATTCGGCCGGACGCTCGTATCTCTGCCCCTCAAAGAAGGAGCCAATATTGTCTGCGGCAATGCCACGTGCACCGACTGGGAGTCGGTCTGCCCGAAAAATGATGGCGATGAAATCTATGTCCTGGGTAACCCTCCCTATCTAGGTTCAAGCGTGCAGAATAAAAGCCAGAAGGAAGATATGGCTTACGTGTTCAGTAGCATCAAAAACTACAAAAACCTTGATTACATTGCCTGTTGGTTTCTGAAGGGCGCAGCGTACATTAAAGGTTCAAATACCAAATTTGCCTTTGTTTCAACAAACTCAATATGCCAAGGAGAGCAGGTAGCTTTACTATGGCCATACGTTTTCAATAAAGAGCTAGAAATCGGATTTGCACATCAATCATTTAAATGGTCGAACAATGCCAAGGGTAGTGCCGGAGTAACTTGTGTAATAATCGGATTGCGAAATGAAGGAAATGAAACAACAAGCATCTATCGACACGGAGTTGTTCAGAATGTAAAGGCCATCAACGCTTATTTAACAGCAGGAAATAATATCATCATTCGGAAGCGAACTAAGCCTCTCTCTGCTATCCCCAACATAAGTTATGGCAGCAAACCTGTCGATGGAGGGAACCTCATTCTTAATGAAAATGAAAAATCCTCTCTGATCTCGGAATCTCCGGATTCAGAGAAATTTATTAAGAAATTCGTTGGCTCAAACGAATTTATTAAAGGGTCAACACGATGGTGCTTATGGATTGAAGATGACGACTTATCAGATGCAATCAGTATACCCTCTATTTCTGCCAGAGTTGAAAGAGTTAAGAGCATGCGCCTTGCGAGTAAAAAGGCCGCAACAAGAAAGATTTCAAAGAGACCTCATAGCTTTGGTGAAATTCGGCACAAAAAATCTCACTCAATCATAATCCCAGAAGTTAGCTCAGAAAGGCGTGTGTATATCCCTATTGGATTTCTGGATGACGAAACCGTTATTTCAAACCTTGCCTATTCAATCCCCAGCGCAAACCCATTGGTCTTTGGCATAATCTCCTCAAAAATGCACATGGCATGGGTTCGAACAGTAGCCGGACAGCTTGAAACACGAATCCGCTATTCAGCAGGGCTTTGCTACAACACCTTCCCAATCCCAAAACTAACAAAAGACCAGATTAAGAACATCACGATGCACGTTGAGGAGGTGTTGGAAGAGCGGGAAAAGTATTCCCAAAAAACAATGGCGCAACTATACGATCCCGACAAAATGCCGGACGGTCTACGCGAAGCCCACCATAACCTCGACCTCGCTGTTGACCGGATCTATCGCACGAAGCCTTTCGCATCCGACGAAGAACGCCTCGAACACCTCTTCAAGCTCTACGAAGAAATGACCGCTAAGGAGAAGTTGGTGTAATGGCCATATTTGAAAATAGCTTATTTGAGCCCTTTGAAATACAGGGAGCCTTCTCCATCGAAGAAAGTACTGTCGGGGGAATTTTTACAGCTGAACCAAATAAGCTATTCAGCTTGCGAACGGCGACTTTTTCAAAGGAAGCGGTACTAAAAGATACTCCATGGGGAAAATATAAAACGATACCTATAATCCATGCAGTGCCGACTGGGCTTAGACCTGTTACACTTGTTGAAACCAATGTTCAGCGGATCCAAGGCTCCGGCGGAATCGCCATTACCGGAATCTCAGATTATATCATATCAGGAGGGCATTTTGATCAGGACAAACTTTTCGAGGGAGTTGTAGTCTCCTTCAATATCTGGCCTGAGTTTTGCTATGCCCAAGGATTCGCTATGCTTGCAGGAAGCAAGGATGACCTCGTTACAAATATACGTGAGGCATTTTCTATAGCTTGCTGTGACTCTACGAAACGACAACTGGGCTATGACGGTGATTTCTTCGATCAGATTCATTTTTCAGACCCAGTGAAAGAAACTCTGCAAAAAGAAATTGCTGCAGTATTTGAAAAGGTAAAAAAGGAACAGAACACGGATCATATAGAAATCTGGCACAAGTCTCAGCATGACTGGTTCGTTCGGTTTGAGCGAGCAACAGGCATGGAGGATTTATCCGCAATGGAAATGGATGTCCGTTCATTTGCAGACCTACTATTGATTCTTACATATTG
This sequence comes from Pontiella sp., assembly GCA_041582935.1. Taxonomy (GTDB): domain Bacteria; phylum Verrucomicrobiota; class Kiritimatiellia; order Kiritimatiellales; family Pontiellaceae; genus Pontiella. The sequence continues at coordinate 11,113 of JBFHGU010000006.1, read as the reverse complement.
CCGAACCTCAGCAGTCGCTTGTGATCTTTATACTAAAAGACGCGATTCTTCCGGGCACAATTATTCTCCACTATTATTTCCTGTCCCGATCACCAAGGATGATCTCAAGCATTCAGAAAAATTCGTTCACCAACTCGCACCTATTACACTGCCTAAATTAGTGAATGAGTGGCCGGAAGTACTGAAAGCGTGGTACGACAAAACAGATATACTTTATCCATATGTCAACATCCTGAGATCAAACCAATCGGAGGAAATCAATGACTTTAAGTACACCCGTTGCATCGATGCCTTATCCATGATCGGGAGTGAATTGGGTTTCTCCAAGGAGCGGAAATATCAAGATGTCGTAAATGCTCTTGGCTTTGATGAACTACATAAATATTTGATGAAAATATACGGAGCGACCACAGATAAGGAACTTGGGAAAAGCATATCAGCCTCCAGGGCATTTGTTGTCCATAATGAAAAAGCGGGTGGTCAATCAGATTGGGATTCAGTTCGTAAATGTGCGCATATTGTTGAGTGCATGGAGCTACTTATTTTATCTCACATCCATCATCAGATAGGAGTTCCTGACAACTTGCGCGAAGCGTTTCAGAATCACTGGCTGAATAAGAAGCAGGGAATCAAGTACATCAACGATTTAAAAGATAGCAGTAATGGTGATTAGTTCAGTGTTAACAGGGAAAAGTAGATATGATTAAGCTGAAGATAACATTTTATAAGATTTCAAAGTGCGGATACTACCGGGGCGGCCAGCAACCTCCTGTGATTGGAGACCTAGCTCTTATCATGGATGAACTGGATACTTTTTCAACAAACAGCCAAGGGTTGGTTAACACTTGCACCTATGGAGTCGGGGAAGACGGGGATGCATTAAGAACATTCTGCTTCAGCTTTAAAAAGAACGATACCCATGGCGACTACCTACTCACCACATGGAATGAGGTTCCTACCGTTGAAGGAAAAATCCCTTCTGTTGACGAAAATCAGCAAGTGGGAGATGAGGATGTGAAACTTACGGATGTTGGTGAACATCAAATTCCAGGGCACCCTGCATATTTCTGGATTATTCCCGAACGGAATGTGTATGCGACTATCGTACCTGAAGGAAAAATGGTCAACGGGAACCAAAACTTTGTGAAGTACATGAATGGATTCATGGCAAACTTCGTCAGTTTTATTTTGCCTGGAGAAGAAACAGGACATTCGCGAACAACTGTTGGCTATCAACTCGATGATGATACTGAAATCGCACTATTCCCGGCATTCCGCTCCGGACTGTGGAAAAACCCAGCAATCATAGATAAAATCGTTTGCAAATGCTCAAGCATCCGAAAGATCATAAGAAAAACGACACTTGATGCAGCTGAGGCCGATGAGGAAAATACATTAAAAGCATTGGCCAAGACCATCAGCTTGGATTCTTATGAGCCGGTGAAGAATCTAGGTTACCATGTGAAGTACGAAATCGATCTCACCCCAACCGATGAAGAACTTGGGTCCATTATCGATGGATGGAACATGCACCATGACTCAAAAACGCAATGGGATAATGTTGGCTTCGAGCTTCAGGGGGAATCCGGTAAAGTCTATTGGTTGGATAGTTCGTTGGCGAGGGATGACATGGAAATCCCTGTCGAGGAGTTCAAGCCCGGATTTCTCTCAGGGGCTTCATTGCTGGAAAAACTTACTGAAGATAGGGAATATTTGTTTGGCTTAATGAAATGACGCGTATTGAAAAAGTATGGCTCGCAATAAAGGTAGCAGTGGTCATTGGGGGAATTCTTGCCCTTTCCATTGGCCATAAGATTCCTTTTTCCGATCAACTGGAAATCTATCACTCGTTAAGGGATTTCTCTGCCATCGTTTTTGGCGTCATCGGCATTTGGCTGGCGATTGTTTTTACAGAGGACTTAAGCAAGGTTTTCTCATCCACGTCTAAAAAACAAGCCATCCAAAACTCCACCCGAATTCAGGGTCTTTTATATGCATTGATCGTTTCAACCGGCATTGTCATTTTAGTGGTACTTGTGGACTTTTTTGCCCCGGCGGTGAAAGCATGTTTCCAATGGGATTGGATGCGAAGTGGCCTTAAAAGCGTTTCCTATCTCTTATTATACCTCATGACCATTGCAGAACTTTGGTGCTTGTTCATGGGATTGGTTCCCACACTGAACCTCAGAGAAAAATTGAACGGAAAATATACTGAACTAAATAACAAAGACCGGTTTGCTCCAAACCCTCGGAAGAAACCATAAAATGGCGCAAGTTCCAACATTCTCAGAAGGTCAGGTAGAGGCCATAGCAAAAGTTCTGGGCGAATGCGGTTCAGGCACAGATATTAGCCGAGTCCTCAGTGACCGTGGGCTTATTGATAATTCGGGTGAAAGCACTAAATGGCGAAGGTTATACTCAATATTTCTGGAGTCTCAAAAGAAGCACGCTTGTGCCAATAAAGTTGTAGATTTCACACAAGCACTTCTCACCCCCTCTCGTTTTGCAGGAAGGTCAGACGTATTTGAAGAAAGAAGATGCGAACTGAATGCAGTATTGTCCTTTTCCGGCCTGGAACTAGGAAAAGACGGGAAGATGCGAAGCTGCAAGGTTGCCCATACTCTTGATGAAGCTGAACAACGTGCGCAGACAATACGCGACAAATTCAAAGGCCGGTCAATACACCCCGAAGTTTTGAAATACTGTAGAGCAGAACTACTACAGGATAATTTTTTTCATGCAGTATTTGAGGCCTCCAAAGGCCTTGCACAACGTATTAGAGAACTCTCTGGAATTCAGGGAGATGGTGCGGCATTGGTTGAGCGTGTGTTCGCAATCGAAAAACCCACCCTTGTGATAAACACCCTGCAAACAGAAACGGAACTAAGTGAACATAAGGGCTTCGCAGCTTTATTGAAAGGCTGCTTTGGAGCAGTTCGGAATCCACTAGCTCATGAACCAAAAATCCTCTGGAATGGAGAAGATGATGCAGCAGACTACCTCTCGTTGATTTCACTACTGCACAGAAAGTTAGATAGTGCGGTGAAGATTAATTAGGGATAGGAGAAATAATGAAATTTCCAAAGAAAGACTTAACGTTTGAGCAATATACCCATTGGTATATGCACCGAACGTTTGATGATAGATTTTCGGCGTTTGTTTCTTGGGTTGATGAAACCCCGATAAAGGAACAGGAGAAGCAGCTAGGGCTTAGTATAAGAAAAATTGAGCATGCAAAAAAAACAAAGCCCGAAACTTTGGTATACCTGTGGCTTCACTCGCGCAGACTACCGACCGACAAAAATGATCCTAAGGAAGCACGTCTTCGCTGTGAATGGAATGAATGGGTGCTGAGTGAGGGAGATAAGAAATTGGCCGAAGAGCGAATCTCTAATGGAATAACACTGACCGATTCAATTCGTTTGGAAATTCAGGAAGAGGAAAATGCCAGAGAACCAGACGGAAGAAAAACCGATTCGAAAGGTAAGCCGCTTAAGTGCAGTCAGAGTCTCGTTGAGGATGTCAAGACGCGTGATAGGCATACCTGTCGAGCTTGTGGTTTTCACTATGAAAATGAAGTGGTGCAGGCTCACCTCCTCGATCCCCTCAGCGAACGAGAAACACCTGAGCTGACCATCTGGGGCAATTTCGTTACTCTTTGTCCAAATTGCCATTATCTTGCCCATCATCTTTTGCGGCAATCTCCCAAATACAAAAATAAGGACATCCTCTTGTCTAAGCTGAAAGACCTGCGCGAGAGTGTATACGCCAATTAGGACAAATTATGCCAAATTTAGTAGAAGTAAACTATCAGCAAACAGGACGCAGTACCAATACTGATGAATTGGGTATGCGGGAAATGCAGGCACGGGCATATGCCTCACGGGATGCCCAGCACCTTTTGATCAAGGCTCCCCCGGCATCGGGCAAATCCCGCGCCCTTATGTTCCTTGCATTGGATAAGATGAATAATCAAGGCGTTGCCAAAACGATTGTGGCGGTGCCGGAACGATCCATCGGCTCATCCTTTGCTTCGACCGAGCTTACCAAATTTGGATTCCACTCCGACTGGAAGGTGAACAATCAATGGAACCTCTGCACTCCCGGTGGTGATGCCGGAAAGGTTAAGCAGTTTCAGAAGTTTCTTCAGAGTTATGACAAGGTGTTGGTTTGCACCCATGCCACGCTCCGTTTTGCGTTCGAGGCCATCGATACGAAGGAGCTGGATAACATCCTTGTCGCGATTGACGAATTCCATCATGTATCGGTTGATGCCGATAACCGGCTGGGATCGGTTTTGCAGGATGTGTTGAACGAAACCACTGCGCATATCATCGCCATGACCGGTTCCTATTTCCGTGGCGACAGTGTGCCGGTTTTGAAAGCAGAGGATGAAGCCCGCTTCGCCCATGTGACCTATAACTATTATGAGCAGCTTAACGGCTATGAATATCTAAAGTCGCTGGGCATCGGCTATCATTTTTATCAAGGCAAATACACCTCAGCCATCACTGAGATTCTGGATACGGATAGAAAGACAATCCTGCATATCCCAAATGTAAATTCAGGAGAATCGACGAAGGCGAAACATGATGAGGTGGGATTCATTCTCGATTCTATCGGAGATGTTCAGGGGCAAGATCCAGACACTGGAATCATTACAGTAAAACGCCACGGTGACGGCAGGCTACTGAAGGTAGCCGATCTGGTATGGGATGAGCCACGGGATCGGGACAAGGTGATTAACTTTCTCCGGAACATTGAAACGCCAGAGGATATGGATCTGATCATTGCCCTTGGTATGGCGAAAGAAGGTTTTGACTGGGTATTTTGTGAACATGCTTTGACGGTGGGATACCGAGGGTCGCTTACAGAGGTGGTTCAGATTATTGGCCGTTGTACCCGTGACAGTGAAAACAAGAATCATGCCCAGTTTACCAACCTGATCGCCCAACCGGACGCGACCGATGACGCTGTCACGCTTTCAGTGAATAACATGCTGAAGGCAATCACCTGTTCCCTGCTCATGGAGCAGGTGCTGGCACCAAGTTTTAAGTTTAAGACGAAGAAAAATGATGATGACACTACTACCAAGCCAGGGGAGCTGAAAATTCGAGGATTGAAGGAGCCTTCATCAAAACGGGTAAAAGATATTATCTCGACCGATCTGGATGATTTAAAGGCCACCATTCTAAACGATTCAACGATGCAAAAGGCGATGCCCGGCAATGTAGATCCCGAAGTGATCAATAAGATCCTTATCCCGAAAATCATCAGCACCAAATATCCAGATCTTTCGGAAACCCAAGCCGAGGAACTTCGTCAGTATGTCGTGTGCGATTCTGTAATGCGGGGAGCGGAAATCAAGGAAACTGCCGACACGCGCCTAATCCGTATGGCCAATAAATTCATCAACATTGATGATCTAAACATCGATTTGATCGATAGCATCAATCCATTCCAGAAGGCTTTTGAGATCCTCTCGAAGACGGTGACGGCCAACGTATTTAAATCGATCATGGAGTGTATCGAGGCCACCCGCATCCAGATGACGGAAGAGGAAGCCTTTTTGCTCTGGCCAAAGATCAATGCCTTCGTGAAAACCCACGAACGGGAACCGCAGATGAATGCATACGACCCATTGGAAAAACGATTGGCCGAAGCATTGGTCTACCTTCGTCATCAACGTCGGGAAAAGGGACTTTAAGCCATGGATGCCGACTTGCTCCGTAAAATGATCGAAGAGGATGAACTGGGTTTGCTCAACGTAAAGCCCAAGCAATCCCAAACTATTTCAGCCGATGAACGGTTAGCCGAATCTTTTTATGAGATCCAGGATTTCGTAAAGGAGCATGGGAGGGAACCCGAACCGGACATCACCAAAATGCAGGAATTCCGACTGGCAAAACGTCTGTCCGGACTCCGAAAAGACGATCAGAAGATCTTTGCTTTAACCGATCTGGATGAATGTGGCCTGTTAAAGCCTTCCAGGGAGCCTGAGAGCATCGAGGACGCGTTGGAGGATGACAGTCTCAACCTTTTAGGGAACAAGCCAGAGGACAGCATTTTCACACTTAAGAACCTCCCGGATAAAAAGGATCTTCCTGACTATGTGGCTAGTCGAAAACCATGCAGGGACTTCCACAAATTCGAGGATTTATTTAAGCAGTGCCATGCAGACCTTGAAAAAGGTAAACGCCAGCTCCGCCCATTTATCAACGAGCAGCAAATTGAGGTTGGCGAATATTTCATACTACGCGGTTTGATGGTTTATGTCGCTGACATGGGCGAAAAGGAAAAGAAGAACACCAAGGTAAACGCCCGACTCCGCTGCATATTTGAAAACGGCACCGAAGGAGACCTCTTGCTTCGCTCTCTGGCAAGAAACCTTTACAAAGACGGGCGACGCATTACCCAAAACTCAGAGCGGTTTATGGACGACCTGAAGGACATTACCGCCGATGACGATCAGACCGGCTACATCTACGTATTGAGATCACTCAGCACGAATCCCGAAATCGCAGCCATCGACGATCTATATAAAATCGGATTCAGTTCCGGTGCGGTGGAAGATCGGATCAAGAATGCAGAGAACGAAGCTACATATCTCATGGCGAAGGTGCATCTGGTCGAAGTATTCGAGTGCTACAACGTCAATCCCCAGAAGCTGGAAAGCCTGCTGCATACCTTTTTCGGCAAAGCCTGCCTCAATGTCGATGTTCACGATAAAAATGGTAAACGCTGTACCCCACGCGAATGGTTTATCGCACCGCTGGAAGTAATTGAACAGGCCATCGCTCTCATCATTTCGGGTGAGATCGTGGATTACCGTTACGATCAGGATTTGAAACGCATACAGGAAAAGTGATGGAAAACTCAGGTAATACTACTGAGGTAAATATCGGAAATCGTTATCAAGGTGAGGTGGTAGCACTCGTTGATGGGGGTGCTATAACCGTTTTTGGCGATAACTATCAAGGATTCATCCCTGTAAGTGAGATAAGCTGGAACTATGACCTGACACCATTTGACGGCGTTGCCGTTGGAGAAGAGGTAGAGGTAATCGTTATAGGCTTTGATTCCCATGACAGACCCTTTCTAAGCATTAAGAACCTGCTCCCGGATCCATGGGACGGCGTTGAGGAGAAGTTTCCCGTTGATTCCATTATTGATGGCATTGTTCACTATGTGTTGGACTACACAGCCGTCATTGATATTGGCGACCAAATCATGGGGCGAGTATATCCTGAAAACTTGAGTTGGGATGGTACTAAACGCCCGGCTGACCTATTGGATCCAGGTGATGATGTTAAGGTCAAAGTTCTTTCTGTTGATCTCGAAAAGCGATGTATCAAATTGGGTATTAGAGAGCTACAACCTGACCCCCTTCTGACTTTTGCAGAATCTCACCTGGTTGGCTCCGTAATAGAAGGGAACCTGAGAAAGGTTCTAAAAACCGGAGCGCTTCGGGTCGATGTAGAGCCAGGTATTACAGGCTTCGTGCACAGGCTTGAAGTAGACTGGAACCATTTTATGCATCCTCACCACTACATCAGCGTGGGGGATCGACTAGAATTGAAGCTTCTTTCGATAAACATGGAAACCAGAAAGCTTCACCTTAGCAGGAAGCAAATGACGGATAATCCATGGGATGACATTCGTAAACATCTTCCTATCGGCTCTATTGTATGTGGCTCTGTTATTTTTGTTTCTAAGCATAGTGTACGAGTAAAGTTTAACGCCTCCTATTGCGGCTATGTGAAAACTGAAGACTTGGATTGGGATCGACATAAGTGCAAAAGCGATTTTTATCAAAAAGGCGATGAATCTGACTTCATGATCCTCGCCATCAATCAATCTCACAAAATGATTCAATTGGGACGGAAACAGGCGATGCCGGACCCATGGCAAGGTATCGCTAAGAAATATTCTAGCGGAACCATTACTACGGGAACAATTGATAAAGTTTTGCGTTGGGGAGCATTCGTTGAACTGGAATCCGGAGTGCGCGGTTTACTTCATAAATCTGATGTTAGCTGGGTAGATAATATTGACGATGCACACGAATTACTGAGTGAGGGAGAGGAAATCGAAGTCATTGTGCTATCCCTCGATTTAGAAGACAGGAAGCTGCAATTAGGTCACAAGCAACTCACCAGTAAACCATGGGATGCATTTACCGCAAAAAATCGTGTTGGCGATACCGTCATTGGCGTAATTCAGGGTGTTAAGGTTTATGGCGCATTTGTTGAAATTTCTGAAGGAATACGAGGATTACTCCACCGCGCCGACATACCAAAACATATAAACTCCGATATGACAGTCTTGCTTCAGAGGGGAGACAAGTTGCGAGTAATCATCGATGTCATAGACCAAGAGGAGGAGCGTATAGGGCTTAAAATTGAGTCCGACTTACAGGATACTATTGTTCAAAGAAGCAAGCCGGTTTAAATGGCCGTTCTTTTGTTCCCCGGCTTCCCGAAAGAATGACTGCCAGCTAAAGATAACATGGTGCTTCATCATGAAATTCGGAACCGCGCTCCCTCAACCACGCAGCCAAAAAGACGGATAGATAATAATTTCATTGGATTCTTCGACGGTTTCGTACACAACAGTCGAATGGAGGGCCTTGTACCGCAGTACCAACAAGAGTGGCAGTAGGTCCCGGAATCCGGCATAGGAGCCTTGCCCACAGTTCAGATAACACTCTTCTTTCAATGCTTTCGAGATATCAGAGGGGGTCATTTGGTAGTTCATTTATTGCTTCCTTCCTGATTTCCCAATAATCCCGGCGATTTTACGGCAATGAGCTGCACGTTCGTCATCATTGAAGAACTGCTCCCATGCATAAGAAATTTGCTCCAGGTCATCAGCCCCTTCAGACGCGATTTCAGCAAGATTCAACAAATCCCGAGCTTTCTCCAGTGCCTCACCATCACCGACGAATGATCCAAGGTCTTCTACTGTCATCAAAAATGTGAAGGTATCCTCACAGGCTTCGATCTGGTGGCGTGTGGCATCCCAAAAGCTATTAAAGTCACCTAAGAGGAACAGATAGTTCTGGGAGATCAGCTGCCACGAATAGAAATCCCGGTTAGCCAGGCGTTCAGCTTTCTCCAGGGATCGACGTGCCGCCTTAAAATCACCCGAGTGAGCATAAAAGATGGCCAATTTGATCCAGTCGCTGTCCTCAACAGCATTCTTCTGCCAATCCAATATGTCCAAAGGATCACGAAGATAATGCTGAAAGTGGTAGCTCAAGTCATATTTCAATTGGTTCCTGTCTACTGCATTCAGATTTTTCAGCAGCATATCTTCAAGCATTTCGGATTGCGTAAAGTCCATATCCTGAATGCAGATGGAGCTAATGACCCTTATGTCGTGGGATAGCCGCATGGGATGATTCATAACCTCCAGGAGTGCAGCCATGCTGGCTTCAGGTGATCCGTTGTAGTAGTCATGCAGGAAGGCTAGGGATTGATCACTGGCATCACATTTCCGAATGAAATCAGCCAGTTCTTTGCCCATGCCTTTGATGACCATGGATTCGTAGGTGGTATAGGCATTAAAAAGGCTGACGGATTCGAGCATTCCTTTTTCGGCCCATTCGACAGCATTGCTTCCGGGTACATCAACTCCATCGATCTCAACAGCCATGTCTTTGATGTGGGGCTTCAGGTGGTCTAGAAAACCGGGATGAACAAAGCCATTGTAGTTCTGGGGATGATCGGGATTGAGACGCATGCAAACACTCCGTTGAAACAGAATATTATACAGGATGCTGTCAAGCTCCCGGCGGAAAAAAGACGCAAGGGTTATCACCCTTGCGCCTTCAGTAGAACACTACGCGGTTTTAGCCTTCTCGCTTCTTGCGTTTGGAATCGCTTTTCTTGCGGCTTTGTTCCTCGGCCTTCTTCAACTCTTTTTTCTCCGATGGACTTAAAAGCTCCATGAACCGATCCAGCGTCATTGTTTCCGGCTCAGTCGATTTTTTGTCCAAGATATCCACCATCTTATCGAACTTCATTTGCATTCTCCTTGTAATTATTTAGTCCTTCGGAGGCTGCAAAATGCCGGATTTCGCAAAAAAACGGTCTCGGAATGTAACCCATAAAACGCGTTTTTATTTAATGTTTGAGGCATTTTAATACTTCCGGAGAAGCATTGGGGCAATAGATGGAGCTATTCCGGGATTGGCAGTGCTAAAACAGGAATTTAGGTGTTTTGAGAGATCAAACGGTTCCACAAACAGTATCCCGCAGGTGGATAATCGCTATTTTACTCGGGAAAACCACTGTTTCATGTGGATTTGGGGCATTCCGCTTATACCCACTTTTATTCCGTTTATACCCACTTTTATTCCGAAATAGCATTCAATGTCATGGGATATCAAACGAACTTGCGAAATCCCGCTTCCATGCTATTATTTTCATAACGGCATGGAATAGTGCGGGATACGCTGGTATTTCTCTAAAAAAATGGCGCCCTGGACAGGATTCGAACCTGTGGCCTACGGATTAGAAGTCCGTTGCTCTATCCAGCTGAGCTACCAGGGCGTTGAAAAGGGTGCGCAATATATTCCAGCGGCTGGAAACGGGCAAGCCGTTTGTGGCGGGGAGTTTGATTGTTTGGCTGGGGCTCAGCGCGCCCGGCGTTCGCGGACATCGGGACGCGGTCTTTGCGCTTCCGGCGGCGCGGGCTACTTGGAATGGAAGGCGACCATGTGTTTGCGCATGTTGATGATGTGGTTGATGGCGTCTTCGTAGTCGAGCAGATAGATTTCGTCGGTCAGCTTGGAACTGTAGGCGTTGGCTTTGACCTCGCCGCATTGCTGCAGGACGATTTTGCGGTTGATGGCGACGCATTCGAGTATGTCTTCGTACTGCGCGGCGGTCCAGTGCGATACATTGGCCGGTGCGGCGGTTGCGGTGCCGCCCTGTTCCCAGTTCTGTTTTTGTTTTGAAGTGCTGGCGCATCCGGTCAGAACCAGTGCGCAGATGATTCCAGATAGTGTTTTCATGCGGATCCTTTCGCCCGTCCGTTGGCTTTTAAGTTTAATCGGTTCATTTGCTGCGGGCATGGGAGACGGGGGAGGCGGTCTTAAAGGTGCGGG